>NZ_JBSFBL010000012.1:0-163993 GCF_053592935.1 Kribbella sp. NPDC002412 | reverse complement strand
GTTCGCCACTCGGGCCCGCCAGGACGACGTCGTACGGCGGGAGCTCGCCCAGCGGCATGCCGGTTTCGAGTCGTTCGGAGACGCGGAGGGCGCGGGTCAGGTCGCTGGTGAACAGGTAGGAGACCAGGCCGTACTCGGTGTCGTTCGCCATCCGGACCGCTTCCTCCTCGGTCTCGAAGGCGGTCAGGGGCGCGACCGGGCCGAAGATCTCCTCCTTCTGCAGGCGCGCGGTCTTCGGCACGTCGGCGAGCACGGTCGGCTGGTAGAAATACCCGTTGCCTGACGCAACCGACGCGCCGGTGAGCACCCGGGCGCCTTGCCCGACCGCGTCGTCGACCAGGTCTTTCACCTTGTCGCGCTGGGTGGCGTCGATCAGCGGGCCGACGTCGACGCCGTCCTCGGTGCCGCGGCCGACCTTCAGCGCGCCCATCCGCTCGGACAGCCGGCGCGCGAACTCGTCCATCACCGGCGACTGCACGTAGATCCGGTTGGCCGCCGTACAGGCTTCGCCGCCGTTGCGCATCTTGGCCAGCATCGCACCGTCGACGGCCTTGTCCAGGTCGGCGTCGGCGAACACCAGCAGCGGCGCGTTCCCGCCGAGCTCCATGCTGGTCCGCAGCACCTGCTCGGCGGCCTGCTCGATCAGCTTGCGACCGACCTGGGTGGAGCCGGTGAACGACAGCTTGCGGGCGCGTCCGTCGCGGATCAGCGGCTCCATCACGCCGCCGGAGTCGCTGGTGGTGATCACGTTCAGCACGCCGGCGGGCAGCCCGGCCTCGGTCATCAGCTCGGCCAGCTTGAGCATCGACAGCGGGGTCTGGGCGGCCGGCTTGATCACCATCGTGCAGCCTGCGGCGACGGCCGGGCCGATCTTGCGGGCACCCATCGCGGCCGGGAAGTTCCACGGTGTGATCAGCAGGCACGGGCCGACCGGCTGCCGCATCACCAGGAAGCGGCCCTTGCCGTTCGGGGCCACCTGGTAGCCGCCGTCGATCCGGACCGCCTCCTCGGCGAACCAGCGGAAGAACTCGGAGGCGTAGGCGATCTCCGCCTTCGACTCGGCGACCGGCTTACCCATCTCCAGCGTCATCAGCAACGCCAGGTCGTCGGCTTGCTCGGTCATCAGCTCATAGGTACGGCGGAGGATCTCGCCGCGCTCCCGTGGTGCCGTGGCGGCCCACTCGGCCTGCGCAGCGACGGCGGCGTCCAGAGCGGCCACGCCGTCGGCCGGACTCGCATCGGCGACTTCGCACAGTGCCGTACCGGTGGCCGGGTCCTCGACGGCCAGGGTCTTCCCGCCCGCGGCCGCCCGCCACTTACCTCCGATGAACAGCTCGGTCGGACACGCTGCAACGACTTCCTGTTCGCTCGTCATGTACCCACCATAGGTACGACGTTCAGGCTGTGGCGATCAGTGGCGGGGCGTGACGTGGGACGGTGCGGACTGCGCCAGTGAGTCCGCCCGCGATCGTGCGCAGGATGGCCGACCGTACGAGTCCGTCGAAGGCCAGCGGAACCAACATGACCTCGTCGGCACCAGTGGCGGCAACCAGTCTGCCCAGTCCGGACACCACTGTGGCGCGTGAGCCGACGACGTGACCAGGATCGTCCAGCAGCCGCTCAGCCTTGCTGGCCTCCCTGCTGGTAAGCGGCGGATCCAGCAGTTCGATCAGCTCGGCCGGAGTGGCGCGGGGCGACGCCGCTGCGAGTCGCGTCTGCACACGGACGTACTCCGCGAACCGGACGATCGCGTCTTCGTCGGAGTCCGCCGCCACCACGCCGACCGTCACCGCAAGATACGGCTTCACGGTCGGCCCGCTCGCCGCGAACTGGTCCTGGTACGCCGCCACCGCCGCAGCCGTTGTCGCCGCCGCGTGGTGATGCGCCAGCACGACCGGCAACCCTCGTACGGCGGCTGCCGCGGCAGCACCCGGCTGGTCGGCCAGCACGAAGACAGGTGGCGGCAACCCGGCCAACGAGAGCCGTACATCGCCTACCGGTGCACGGCCCGGCAGAGCGTCACGCAGGAAGCCACACAACTCGTCCAGCCGCTGCGGGAACGCGTCTCGTGCGGTTTCGCCAAGCGCTGCCGCCGTACTGGGCGTCACGTCGGCCGACTGTCCGACACCAAGGTCGATTCGGCTCGGGTAGGCAGCTGCCAGCGCTGCGAACTGCTCGGCGATCACGAGCGGTTGATGGGTGGTCAGCAGTACGCCGCCCGAACCCAGCCGGATCCGGTCCGTCCGCGCGGCCAGGACGGCCGCGAGCACGGCCGGTGTGGCGCTACCGACGCCTCGGACACCGTGCTGCTCCCCTAACCAGAAGCGGCGGTATCCGAGGTCGTCAGCAGCCTGTGCGACCTCCGCGGTCTCCCGGAGTGCGGCCGCAGCCGACTGACCGGGCAGCTGCGGTACGACGTCGAGCACCGAGTGCGCTGAGACGGGTAGTCCGGGAGTCACGGGCGAGAGCACCTGCCCACCGTGGCAGCGCCGGCGGCTTCGCACATGGGTGTTCGGCCCCCATGTTCAGGCCGGTGCACACCTACCTCCCGACCATGGCGCCGGTCCCGAAAATGGGGGTGCGGACAGCTTGCCGCGCTGTCGACCGGTCGGGCATCGTTCCCGCCGTTCCTTCAGATTTTCACCAACCACGTCACTCCCTGTGAACCCGCGCTTGCGCGGCGAAATATGGGGGCTGGATACCCATGTCTGGGGCAGGTCGCCGATGGCAGCCTGTCCGCGTGCTCAACTCAGCGACCGCCGGGCCGGCGCGAACCGACCAGCGTAAAGCCTGGTGGTCCGCTGGTATGCGCCCGCACGAGCTGACCGCCTCCGCTCCCGCTTGGGCGGAGTACGTCGAGCGCAGCACCACCCAGACCGCGCCTGCCGCCGGTCGCAGCCCCGCAGGGACCGATGCCGTCGGCGGCCACACATCAGGTGGGGCTGACGGGGCGTCGGGTGGGCACAGCGACTGGCGGCAGGCGCTTGTACGTTGCCTGGAGCCCCTGCTCGACTCCGCTCGCTGCGACCTCGCTGCCGCCGGGCACACCGGGGTACTGGCGGAGCAGTTCCTGCACCGGCTCGGCCTGCGCTTGGTGAAGCTTGCCTCGCGCACCTTGGTGCTGGAGCTCGCCCGGGCCCGTGACCGTGGCGAGCTGGCCGGTGACACACCGGCAGAACGCTTTCTGGACTTCACCCGCCGGCTCGTAGGAGGGAGCGAACTGGCGGAGTTCCTGGCCGCATACCCGGTGCTGGCCCGGGTCCTGGGCGAGTCGTGCCGACAAGGCGTCGAGGGTCATCTCGAACTGCTGGCACGACTCGCCGAGGACCGTGAGTCGCTCGTCATCGGACTGCTGGACGGCCGTGATCCCGGTGCGCTGACCGCCATCGACCCTGCGGGCGATCCCCACCGGGGCGGGCGGTCCACGGCAACCCTCACCTTCGCTGACGGGCGACGGATCGTGTACAAGCCGCGGTCGCTCGACCTGCACGGCCACTTCAACGAGCTGGTCGGCTGGCTGAACGGCAAGACCGGTCTGGACATCAGCACGGTCGGGCTACTCCCCCGCGACGGGTACGGCTGGTCGGAGTACGTCGTACATCAGCCTTGTCATGATCTGGCCGAAGTACGTCGCTTCTACCACCGGCAAGGCGCGTTGCTGGCGTTGCTGTACGTGCTGGACGGCACCGACATGCACTACGAGAACCTGATCGCCGTCGGTGAGCAGCCGGTTCTCGTCGATGTCGAGACGCTGTTCCACCCGAGCCACGCACCGATTGGTGCGCTCAGCCGCGACCCGGCGTACCAGGCATTGCTGAGCTCGGTCTACCGCACTGCGCTGCTGCCACTCCTGGTGAGTGGCGAGCACGGTGTGGCGGACATGTCCGGCCTAGGTGGCGACGCCGGCGCGACCGCACCGACCAGCGTTGTCGACTGGGCCGACGCCGGCCTGGACTCGATGCACCTCGTCAGGCGCCCAGGGACGACCCACGGCGCGCGGAACCGGCCGCAGCTGGACGGCGCCGACATCGAACCTCGGGACCACGAAATCGCTGTGCTCACAGGGTTTCGGGCCGCGTACGAGGCGATTGCCCGGCACCGCGATGAGCTGATCGGAGCGGACGGGTTCCTGGCACGCTGCGCGTCGGACCAGATCCGTTTCGTGCCGCGCAGCACCAGCCTCTACACCGGGCTGCTGGACGAGGCGACGCATCCGGACGCGCTCCGGAACGCAGCCGGTCGCAGCCAGCTGCTCGACCTGTTGTGGGACGCCGACGAGGCGCTGCACGTCGTGGTGCCGTACGAGCTGGCCGACCTGTGGGCAGGCGACGTACCGCTGTTCACGGCGCGTCCGGACTGCCGGGACGTCTGGGCTTCCGACGGCACCCGCATCCCGGACGTGCTGGCGACCGAGGGGCTCGCTGCGGTGGAGGCGAAGATCGCCGGCCTCGGCGACATCGACCAGCACCGGCAGAAGTGGGTGATCTCCGCGACGCTCGCGACCCGGCCGGAGCCGATCGTGCACTCCAGCACCGCCGCACACCCGGACCTTTGCGCCACCGAGGCGGACCCGGACCACCTGCTCGCCGCCGCAACGGACATCGCCGACGAGATCATGGCGCAGGCCCACAGCGAGTCCGGCGGAGCGGCCAACTGGCTCGGCCTCGAGCTCCTCGACGACCACCACTGGGCCGTCAGGCCAATGGGAGCAGGGCTTTCCAACGGCTACACCGGTACGGCGCTCTTCCTCGCCCAGGTCGGCGTGCTGACCGGAGCAGGCAAGTACTGCGAGCTCGCGCGGGACGCGATCCGCCCGATCCCCGCGCTGCTCGAGGCCCTCGCGGCGGACCCGGAGTCCGCGCAGCTGGTCGGTCCGGGCCTGCACGGGCTGGGCGGCATCAGCTACGGGCTCGACCGCCTGCGCCACCTGCTCGACGACTCCGATCTCACTTCCTGGCTGGCCGCGTCCCTCGAGCTCAGCGAGAAGCTGCAGCCCGACGGGTTCCCCTCGTACGCCGAGGGCGCGGCCGGCGGACTCGCCGCCATGCAGGCGATCCAAGGGTTCCCGGCCGCCACCCGCTTGGCCAAGCGGTACGCCGAGGAACTCGTCGACACAGTGGAGCTCGGGCTCCGTCGTGGCCGAGTAGCAGCGGACCACGGCTTCGCCCGGGGCTATCAGGGCATCGCCTGGGCTCTCGGCCGGTACGGCGTACCTGGAGACAGGTACACGGACGTCGCGCGTGCGGCGGCCGATCTGGACCGCCGAGAGCGCCCTGGTGGCCATGGCTGGTGCTCCGGGGACGCCGGGACCGCGCTGGCCCGGCTGTCCGCCGGAGTACCCGCGGACCTCGAGGCCTACCTGAGGACCGCAGCAGAACGTCCGGTGCTCGCCGACCTGAGTCTGTGTCACGGCGAGCTCGGCGCGGTGGAGCCACTGGTGTGGCTCGCCGAACGCGAGCACGCAGCCGTTGAGGTGGTCCGGCGCCGCCGGGCCGGGCTGGTGCTCGCCGCAGTACAGCAGTACGGACCACAGTGCGGGACACCGCGGTCGGTTCCGTCTCCAGGCCTGCTGACCGGTCTGGCGGGAATCGGCTACGGCCTGCTCCGGCTGGCGTTCGCCGAACGCGTTCCGTCCGTCCTGCTGCTCGAACCAACCGCCGGGTCAACGCGTCAAGCACAGCGCTGACCCATCAGTCGAGGGGAAACAGCATGACCGCCCAGCACCACACCGCACAGCACCAGGCAGAGCAGCCGGAGATCCAGCAGCCGGTCCAGGACCACACCGACCCGCTCGGTCCGATCATGTTGCCGAAGCGTTCCAAGGTCGGCGCCCGGGCGATGGCCCTGGTGGGCACCGTCGGCCTGAGCGCGTTCGCAGCCGCGGCCGCCGCCAACGTGGCCGACAGCACCTGGCCGACGATCTAGGACTGACCGACCAAGCGATTGATCGACGGCGCCGACCGGTCCCCTGGGGGGTGGCCGGTCGGCGCCGCCGATTCGCTGCGGCGGCAGCAATACGTCGTTAGAGTTGGCAAGCATGCAGACCCGCGCTCCCAGAGTGGTCGGCAGAGACCGGGAGATCGATCAGCTCCACCGTCGGCTGGCGGCGACCCGAAGCGGTCACGGGGGTGCGATCTTCCTCGTCGGCGAGCCCGGAATCGGCAAGAGCCGGCTGGCCGGAGTAGGTACGGCGCACGCGCTCGACCATGGCATGGCGACGCTGCGCGGCCGGGTCGGCGCCATCGGCACGATGGTGGCGTTCCGCCCGTTCACCGAAGCACTGCTGTCACTCATCCGCCGCGGTGAGATGCCGGCCGCCGACGGGCTCGGTCCGTACCGGCAGGTGCTCGGCCGCCTCGTCCCGGACTGGGACGACGGTACGGCGCACGACACCGCAACGTCGACCGTCGTGCTCGGTGAGGCTGTCCTGCGACTGCTCGCACTGGTCGGCAAGGACCGTGGCTGCCTGCTTGTTCTGGAGGACCTGCACGGGTCCGACCCCGAGACACTCGCAGTCGTCGAGTACCTGCTGGACAACCTGGAGGACCAGCCGATCACACTGGTCGCCACACTGCGCCCGGAGACCAGTGCGGCGTACGAGCTGGCCAGACTGTCCGCCCAACGCGGCTCGGCCAGCCTGGTCGAGCTGCAACCGCTGGACCGGGCACAAGTGGGTGAGTTGGCAGCCGACTGCCTGGAGGTGCCGCCGGACGGCGTACCCGATGCACTGGTCGACCAACTGTGGCGCGACAGTGCCGGAATCCCTTTCATCGTTGAGGAATTACTGCAGGAGGCGAGCAGGTCCGGACAGCTGCTGTCCAGGGCGGACGGCAGCGTGCAGGTCGTCGACGATCTGCAGACGAACGTCCCGGCAGCCGTTGTCCGAAGCATCAGCAGCCGGACCGATCAGCTCGGACCACAGTCGCGCGACCTGCTGGTGCTGGCTGCCGTCATCGGTCACCGCTTCCCGTTGAGCGTCGTACGCAAGGCAACCGGGACTGACGAACGGTTGCTGCTCGCCACCTTGCGAGCGGGCCTGGCGGCGCAGCTGGTCGGGCCGGACGAGCCGGTGCCGGACTGGTACGCGTTCCGGCATCCGCTGACCGCAGACGCGCTGCTTGCCGGGCTCACTCCGACCGAGCGGGCCACACTCGCCAGGCGTTGCGCGGACGCGATCGAGGCGCTGCACCCCGGGCTGCCGGGTGAGTGGTGCCAGATGGTCGCCGAGCTCGCCGAGACCGGTGGCGACAACACCCGAGCCGGCCGGCTGTTCGCCATGGCCGGGCGGCGCTCGTTCGACGAGGGGTCGATGGCGTCGGCGGTGAAGCTGCTGGAGCGCGCAACCGCCTTGCTGGCCGGCGATTCCGACACCAGCTTCCGGGCCGACGTGCTCGGATCGTTGCTGATCGCACTGAGTGAGACCGGACAGTTCGAGAACAGTACGGCGCACGCTGCGACGATCGAGGAGATGGCCGACCGCAACCTGGACAGCCGCAAGGTCGCCGCCCTGCACGTGCAGCTGGCGAACCTCGAGCACATGGCCGGCCGCTGGTCCGCCGCGCTGACCCAGGTGGCGACCGCGCGGTCACTGCTCGGCATCGACGCCGGCGACGCCGACCTCGCGCCGGTCGACGCGATCGCCGCACACCTCGAGCTGGCCCGGCCGAGCCCCGGCCGGCTCAAGGCCGCGACCGAGCTGGCCACCCGCGCCGCCGCGGCGGCCGAACGCGCCGACCTGCCCGCGGTCGCCTGCGACGCGCTGCAACTGCTCGGCATCCTGTCCCGCGAGCACGACCTCGACCGGTCGATCGACTACTTCCACCGGGCCAGGCTGGTGGCCGAAGAGCACAACATGACCTTCCAGCGGGTCTGCTCGCACATCTTCCAGGCCGGCACGATCTGCCTGGCCGGAGGCAGCATCGTCGAGCTCGAACGGGCCCGGCAGCAGGCGCTGCGGATCGGCGCGATTCCGCTGGCCTACGAGGTGGACGGGATCCTCGGTCAGCAGGCGATCCTGCGGGCCGAGTACGACAAGGCCCAGGTCATCATCGACGAGTGCCTGGAGGTCACCCGGCGACTCCGGCTCGGCCGCTCGGCGACGTACTTCCTGTCCACCAAGGCGATTCTGGAGGCCCATCGGGGACGCCGTACGGCGATGGAGGAGGCGCTGGCCGAGGCCGCCAACTGGGGTGGCGAGCGCGCGTCGTACGAGCTGCCGTACTCCTACGGGCTCGCGCGCACGTTCTGCGCGCTGCTGGAGGAGAACCGGGAGCTGGCCGACTCCGAGATGGCGCAGGCCCTCGCGTACGACGCGCAGAACCCGACCACCCTGCACACGTCGGGCAAGTACGGGCTGGGGTTGCTGCTCGGCGTGCTGTCCGGCCGCAACAGCTGGGCGCACTTCGAGGCGACCACAGCCGCGGCGGCCAGTGGGATGCGGTGGAACAAGCAGTTCGTCCAGTGGGCGCACGCCGTACTGCTCGGCCGGGACGGTCAGGTCGACGCGGCCAACGCCAAGGTGGCGGAGGCGCTGGAGACCGCGTCGATCTACCCGATGGCGCGGTACCTCGGTCTGCGGTTGGTCGCCGAGCCGGCGCACGCCGACGGCTGGGGTGAGCCGGTGGCGTGGCTGCGGCAGGCCGAGGACTACTTCCACAACGCGGACATCCAGGCGGTGGCAAGCTCGTGCCGTAGTCTGCTGCGCCAGCTCGGGGCGACGGTGTCACAACGCCGCAGCGGCATCGAGCAGGTGCCAGCGCACCTTCGTCAGCTCGGCATCACCAGCCGCGAGTACGAGGTCTGCCGGTTGCTGGTGGACCGGATCGGCAACAAGTCGATCGCCTCCCGGCTGCACATCTCGCCACGGACCGTGGAGAAGCATGTGGCCAGCCTGATGACCAAGACCCAGCAACCGGACCGGGAGGCACTGAGCAGTTTCGCCCGCACCGTTCTGCAGGACTGATTGCCGGTCCGATTCCGGCACTGATGCGTGTGCTGGGAGACGGGACCGCCGGAGGGTGATACTTGTCGACTCACGCATTCGGCGACCGCCCGTCGGCGCGGCACGGGACAGCAGGGCACGGTAATTTATGAACGCTCGCTTTCTATATAGGATGGGCGAGTGGCAGGCAAGGGGTCGGACATGAGCAAGGGAACGGTCGGCGGCGGCGGTACGACGATGCTGCGGCGGATCAACGTCGCGGCGGTACTGGACGCGGTACGCCGCTCCGCGCCCGCACCACTGCGCGTCGCCGAGCTGGTCGAGCGGACCGGTCTGGCCAGACCGACCGTCGCCCAGGCCGTGGACGAGCTGCTGGACGCCGGCTGGCTGCAGCAGCACGGCCCGGACTCCGCGGACCGCTCACTCGGTCGTCCGGCGATCCGCGTCTCACTGCGTGGACGCGCTGCGCCGGTGCTCGGCCTGGACGTCGGCCCGCACCGGGTGACCGTGGGTGTCTCCGACCTGGCCGGCCGCAAGCTTGCGCTGGTGCGCCGCTCCGGTCCGGGCTGGACCGCGCAGGAGCTGCTCGGGGTCATCAGTGAGGTGATCACCGAAGCGCTCGCGGAGGCCGAGGTGCCGGCTGAGGACATCGCTGCTGCGGTGGCCGCGAGCCCGGGCATCGTGGACGAGCACACGGGTCGGGTCCAGCTGGTTCCGAGTGTGCCGGGCTGGTCCGCGATCGACCTGACGAAGCACGTCCGCAGCCTGCTCGACTGCCCGGTGATGCTCGACAACGACGCCAACCTGGCCGCGCTGGCGATTGCTGCAGCTCGTGGCGGCACGGGCACGCTGCTCGCTGTGCAGTGGGGCGAGCGGCTCGGTGCGGGCATCGTGATCGACGGCCGGCTGCACCGGGGCACGGGCGCTGCGGGCGAGATCGGGTTCATCGCCACCGCACCGGACGACGTGATCAACCCCGAGGACAGCCGCGGACCGCTGGAGCGTGCGGTCGGCTCGGAGGCCATCGCCGCACTGGGCCGTCAAGCTGCGCTGGACAACCCCGACTCGCGACTGGCCGAGCTGGGTGGCGAGCAGCTGGACACCGCTGATGTCTTCGCAGCTGCCGCAGAGCGTGACCCGGTGGCGCAGGCCGTCGTACAGCAGGTCGCCCGGGACTTCGCCCGCGCGCTGGCCCCCGCCGTCCTCGTGCTGGACCCGACTGCCGTGGTGATCGGTGGCGGTGTCGCCCGCGCAGGCGCCGTACTGCTCGACGCCATCTCCGACCAGCTGCGCCTGCTCACGCTGAACCACCCCAAGCTGGAGCTCTCCGCCCTCGCCGAAGACGCAGTAGTCACCGGAGCCATGCGCATGGCCCTCGACGAGGTCTGGCAACGCAAGCTCCCCACCCCAGCCCTCACCAGCACGGCCTAGGGCGACCGCGGCCCCTTCACGAACTTCGCACCGGCTGCGCCGCACCAACAGGTGTAGGTCAGCTCGTACACGACCTGCCCGGTGACATCCATGCGGCGCTCCATGCCGTTCACCATGCTCAGCGGCAGCAGCATGCGCCGATCACATACCGAGCAGGTGATCACGATCATCGCTGCCCCCAGGAATAGGCGCGGCTGACGTACAGGCGCCATACGCGGCGCCAGCAGGCCTGGGCGTCGTCCAGGCGCCATTTCCACCGCAAGCTGCGCGGTATCTCGTCCATGTCACCTCGCTGCCACGACTGTTTCAGTAGACTTAGCGTACGTCGGGCAGGGTGCGGGACGGAAGGGGTTTACCGGCGGATGGCGTCGGCGATGGCGTCGGGGCGGTCCAGGTGGACCAGGTGGGCTGAGTCGGGGAGGACCTCGACGGTGCCGTGGAGGGAGTCGGCCAGTCGTTGCTGGCCGGCCAGCCAGCTAGTTGCGGTGAAGCGGGAGCTGCCGCCGGTGGCGACCAGGAAGGTGGTCGGGACGATCTCGCCGACCGGGCCGGCGACCAGCTTGCCGACCTCGGCCGCGAGCTCCCAGCTGTTGGCGAGCTCGTCCCAGAACAGCAGCCAGGACAACGCATCGCCGTACCGCTTCCGCGCGGTTGCCTTGGACAACAGATCCCGGTTGGACGCGCTCCCGATCCGGACGATCAGCCGCCGGAGCGCAGGACCGAGCAGCTGCGGTACGCCGACCCGCCCGAGCAACCGCAGGAACGCCCGCACCGCCCGGTCGCCCCGCGTCCCCGGATACAGCCAACGCAAGCCGCTCTCCGACGTGAGACTGGTGTCGACGAGCACGAGCCGGCTCACCTCGAGCGGCCGGGTCAGCGCCCATCGAAGCACGGCGAGGCCGCCGATGGAGTGCCCGATCAGCCCGATCTCCGCGTCCGCCGGCACGCCGGCCGCCGTCCGCAACTCGTCGACACCCGACGTGATCGGCGTCCGCCACGGATCGATCACCCTGAGATCCAGCCCCGGCAACAGCTCGGCCACCCGGGCGAACTCTTCCGGAGTCTCGGCCAGGCCAGGCAGGAGGATCCAGGTTGTTGTCATCGCAGAAAAGCTTGCCTCAGGCCTGGTAGCAGTGTCGCCATCATTAAGCAGACCAGCAGGACCGAGACACGCTGCAGGATGCCGGGCGGATGAAGATCACTGCCGGTCAGCACCTCCAAGCCGGTCTCGATGCCGAGCCAGGCCTGGGTGATCACGACCCCGGCAGCCAGTACGGCGACCAGCCGGCCCCACAGACCGCCCCAGCCCGAGCGGCGCAGGACCAGGACGGCGAAGATGCCCATGGCAACGCTGCCAATCCCGGCCGTGGTCGAGGTGATCTCGTGCAGCAGCAACGCCGTACCGGCCTGCCCGTTCGCCTCCGCGGCACGGCAGGCTTCGCTCAGAGACGGCGCGCAGTCCATCGGCGAGAACGAGTCGAACAACGTGCCGGCGCCGAAAACCGCCGCGCTGATCAGCAATCCCGCGACATCGCGGTGCATCCGCGCCGCCGGGCGGCCGAGGATGGCGGCGACCAGCAGGAGCACGCCGGCACCGAGGTCGAGCGCCCGGGCGTACGGGCTGGTCGGCTGGTCGCGGGCGCCGAGCTCGCTGAGGAACGAGATGTGGACGTCGAGCGGGTAGCCGGCAACCGCCTCCAGCAGCAGGCTGCAGTAGAGCACCCCGGCGGCGATCATCACGTTGCGCATCAAGCGATACGGGACGGTCACCATGCCCGCCAGCGTCGCACACCGAGCAAGGCGATCACTGTCGACTCAGGTACACCGTCTCGGTAGTGCCAGCGCCACCGAAGGTTCCTGGAACTAGTGGGATGATCGCTGGGTGCGCTCGGTTCAGGCAGAGGTGGTGGTCCCGCAGTGGCAGCATCGTGCTGCTGTCTGGGTCGGCCGGGTCGTGGTCGCCGCTTCGGTCTGGTCGTTCATCGCGATCCCGTTGCACCTGTTCGCCCCGGCGTACGTCCGGCGAGTGGATCAAGCCTTCGATTTCTTCGGCATCCCGGCCGGGCACACGTTCTTCTCCGCGGTCTACCTGGCCGTCATCGGCAGTGCCTTGCTACGCGGCAAGCGCGCCGCGCTGCTCTGGGTGCTGTGGGTGTTCCAGGCGCTCTGGCTGATCGAGCAGACCGCGGCGGTCGCCTTCACCAGCGTCCGGCTTGCCAACCCGAACGACGCCGAGCTGCTCCGGGAGTTCGGCCCGGCCACCGTCCAGGACCTGGAGTGGGGGATCGCCCAGCTGGTCGTGGTGGTCGCGATCATCGTGCTGCTGTGGAAGATCCGCGGCGCGTTCCCGGCCCGGCTGGCGCCCGGCACCCGGCAACTCGCGATCGGCGCGCTGCTGCTCGGCCTGCTGATCTCGGCCGCGGTCAGCATCACGCTGACCCAGATCTTCCCGAAGGACCTGACCGGCCAGCGGGAGAAGGTCGGCTGGGCGATCATCGCGGCCCTCGGCCAGTCCCGTAGCCGGATGGGCGGTCACGAGGGACACGGCTGGATCGGCCTGACCGTCGGCGCCATCTCGGCCGCCTCGCTGGTGATCGCGTTCGCCATCTTCCTGCGCTCGGTCCGCCGGGTCCGCTACCTCAGCCAGGCCGAGGAGCTCGACGTACGGCGGCTGCTCCTGCTGCACGGGGAACGCGACTCACTCGGGTACTTCGCCACCCGCCGGGACAAGGCGGTCGTCTTCTCCCCCGCCAAGGACGCCGCGATCGCGTACCGCGTGGTCAACGGAGTCAGCCTGGCCAGCGGCGATCCACTCGGCGACCCGGCCGCCTGGCCCGGCGCGATCAAGGTGTGGCTGGCCGAAGCACGGACCTACGGCTGGTCCCCCGCCGTGCTGTCGGCGAGCGAGGAGGCGGCGCACGCGTACGTCGACGCCGGATTGCGGGCGCTGTCGATGGGCGACGAGGCGATCATCGACGTCGCCGACTTCACGCTCGAAGGCCGGACGATGCGGCCGGTCCGGCAGGCGGTGACGCGGGTCCAGCGGGCCGGGTACCACGCCGAGGTGGTCCGGCACGGTGACCTGTCGCCGGAGGCGTTGTCCGAGTACGTCGGGCTGGCCGAGAAGTGGCGCGGGGCGCAGACCGAGCGTGGCTTCTCGATGGCGCTCGGACGGCTGGGCGATCCGGCCGACGCGCGGTGCGTGATGGTGATCGCCCGGGACGCCGACGGGGCGATCCGCGGGTTGTTGTCGTTCGTGCCTTGGGGTGTGCGGGGCGTCTCGCTCGACCTGATGCGGCGGGATCCCGAGTCGGTCAACGGCTTGATGGAGTTCATGGTCACGTCGCTCGTGGACGCCTGTGGGGATCTGGGTGTGCACCGGATCTCGCTGAACTTCGCGATGTTCCGCGAGATCTTCAGCGACGCCGAGCGGGTCGGCGCCGGGCCGGTGCTGCGGTTGACCAACGCCTTGCTGACGGCTGCCTCCCGGTTCTGGCAGCTGGAGAGTCTGTACCTGTCGAACGAGAAGTACCTGCCGCGCTGGTCGCCGCGGCTGGTCTGCTACTCGCGTGGTGCGTCGCTGGCCCAGGTGCTGCTTGCGGCCGGGACGGCTGAAGGGTTCCTGCCGGCGCCGCGGCCGTGGACCCGGGTCGACAGTGTGGAGACGGTCGATCGGCACGCGATCATGGCAGCGGACGGTGGCGCCTTCGCGATCGCCGTACGGGGGCAGGAGGACGAGCTGCTGCGGCCGGCTCTGCCCGATCGGAAGCTGACCGAGCAGGAGCGGATCCGCCGGACGAAGCTGGTCGAGCTTGTTGCTGCTGGCATCGATCCGTACCCGGTGAGCGTGCCGCGGACGGAGACGCTGGAGCGGATCCGCTCGCTGTACCCGAACCTGCCGGCCGACCACCGCACGGGGGTGACCGTGTCCGTCACCGGGCGGGTGATGCGGATGCGGAACCACGGCGGGCTGTCGTTCGCGCAGCTGCAGGACGGGCTGTCGCAGCTGCAGGTGATGCTGACCGCGGACGAGTGTGGTGACGTCCCCCTGGACCACTGGCGGCGGCTGGTGGACATCGGTGACCACGTCAGCGTGACCGGCGAGGTGGTGACGAGTCGTCGCGGTGAGCTGTCGATCGCGGTGACGAGCTGGGTGATGGCGGCGAAGTGCCTGCATCCGTTGCCGGACAAGCGGAAGGGGTTCACCGACCCGGAGGCGCGGGTCCGGCAGCGGCACCTCGACCTGGTGATGAATCCGGACTCGCTGCGGATGATGCAGCAGCGCAGTACGGCGGTACGGGCCCTGCGCAACGGTTTCGAGGCGCGCGGGTTCATCGAGGTGGAGACGCCGATGCTGCAGGCCGTGCACGGCGGGGCGAACGCGCGGCCGTTCGCGACCCACATCAACGCCTACGACACCGAGCTGTTTCTGCGGATCGCGCCGGAGCTGTTCCTGAAGCGGCTCAGCGTCGGTGGGCTCGGCAAGGTGTTCGAGCTGAACCGGAACTTCCGCAACGAGGGTGCGGACGCGACCCACAACCCGGAGTTCACCTCGGTCGAGGCGTACCAGCCGTACGCCGACTACCACGTGATGCGTGAGCTGACCCGGGAGCTGCTGATCGAGGCCGCGACCGCGGTCTTCGGCAAACCGGTGGTGCAGCGGCCGGACGGCGAGATCGACATCTCCGGCGACTGGCCGGTCATCACCGTCCACGACGCCGTCGGCCGTGCCACCGGGGCCTCGATCTCGGCCGACACCACGGTCGAGGAGCTGCGGGAGCTGTGTACGGCGCACGGCGTACACACGACCTTCGAGCTGACCACCGGCGAGCTGGTCCTCGAGCTGTACGACGAGCTCGTCGAGCCGACCACGACGCTGCCGACCTTCTACACCGACTTCCCGCTCGAGACGTCACCACTCACCCGGACCCACCGCTCCGAACCACGCCTGGCCGAACGCTGGGACCTGGTCGCCTTCGGCGCCGAGATCGGTACGGCGTACTCCGAGCTCGTCGACCCGGTCGAACAACGCCGCCGCCTCACCGAACAGTCCCTGAAAGCCGCCGCCGGCGACCCCGAAGCCATGTCGCTGGACGAAGACTTCCTCTCCGCCCTCGAATACGCCATGCCCCCGACGGGCGGCCTCGGCATCGGTGTGGACCGCGTGATGATGATGCTCACCGGCCAAAACATCCGCGCCACCCTCGCCTTCCCCTTCGTCCGCCCCGCGGCACGGGACTAGTTCGGGGCGGGGATCTCGCGCTCGGCGTCCAGGCGGCTCGCGATGTCTGCCCGCAGGGCGGCCTTGTCGATCTTTCCGACCTTGGTGGTGGGCAGCTCCTCCGCGAGGACCAGGCGTTCGGGGAGTTTGTAGGCCGCTACGCCTAGCTGCTCCATCGTGGTGCGGACTTCGGTGAGGGTGAGGGTGGTGTGGGGGCGGGGGACGACGTAGACGCAGACTCGTTCGCCTAGGCGGGGGTCGGGCATCGCGACGGCGGCTACCTGCTGGACCTGGGGGAGGGTGTAGGTGAGGTTCTCGACCTCCTCGGCGGAGATCTTCTCGCCGGCCCGGTTGATCATGTCCTTGTCGCGGCCCTCGACGATCAGGTTGCCGCCGGCAACGATGCGGCAGATGTCGCCGCTGCGGTACCAGCCGTCGGGTGTGAAGGCGCGGGCGTTCTGCTGCTCGGCCTTGTAGTAGCCGCGCGGGGTGTAGGGGCCGCGGGTCAGCAGGGAACCCGGCTCGCCGGCGGGGACCGGGTTGTCGAAGGGGTCGACGACCATGACCTCGTCGTCGGGGCACATCGGGCGGCCCTGGGTGGTGCAGATGATGTCTTCGGAGTCGTCGAGGCGGGTGTAGTTGAGCAAGCCTTCCGCCATGCCGAAGACCTGCTGCAACGTGCAGCCCAGCACGGGCTTGATCTTCCGGGCGACCTCGTCGGCCAGCCGGGCTCCCCCGACCTGCAGCACCCGCAGCGAGGACAGGCCCTCACCGGCGTAGTCGTCCAGCCAGCGCTGTGCGACCGCAGGCACCACCGCAGTGTGCGTGACACCCTCAGCAGCGATCGTGGCAAAGGCCCGCCGCGGCTCAGGGCTCGGCAGCATCACCACAGTCCCACCGACGAGCAGTGCGCCCAGCAGACCGGGGCAGGCGAGTGGGAAGTTGTGCCCGGCCGGCAGCGAGACCAGGTAGACCGTCGAGGCATCCATGCCGGACACCTCACCGCTCCGCTTGGCGTTGTACGTGTAGTCGTCATGCGTGCGAGCGATCAGCTTCGGCAGTCCCGTCGTACCACCGGAGAGCAGGAACACCGCAACACTCCGGCTGTCCGGCTCCGGCCCGTCCCAGACGCCGGCATCCGAGCACAGCGAACGCAGGTCGACGCTGTCGCCGCGCAGGTCGTCACCAGCGACCAGCACGTGCTGCAACGACTCCACCTCGGCCACGAGCCGGTGCCCCAACTCCTGGTGGTCGAAGCCCCGCAGTACATCCGGTACGGCGACCGCCGCAGCCTCAGCGTGCGCCGCCAGGTAGGACAGCTCGTGATAGCGGTGACCAGGCAACGCCATCACGGGTACGACGCCCGCCCGCAGGCACGCCAGCGTCAGGACGACGAACTCCCACCGATTGGGAAGCTGTACGACGATCCGGTCGTCCGCACGCAGTCCCAACTCCAGCAGCCTGCCGGCAGCGCCGTCGGCACGACCGATCAGCTCGGCGTAGGTCAACCTGACCTCACCGTCCACCAGTGCGACCTTGTCCGGCGTACGGGCCGCCTGCTGCCAAATGTGGAACGGCAGACTGCGCCCTTCCCAGTAGCCGGCCGCGACATAGCGCGCCGCGTCCTCATCAGGCCACGGCACGACACCATCGGCGATCGGACTGACCATCACTGCTCCTTGCTCGTGATCACGGCGTCCAACGCGACCAGGCCGTCGCGCGTCAGCCGGAGGGGATTGATCTCGATCTCGTCGACCTCCGGTGCAGCCAGCAGGACCGCACCAAGCGCACGCACGACCCGCGCCAACTCCAGAGCGTCCAGCACCGGGCCACCACGCCAGCCGTCCAGCAACGCACGCCCCAGCAGCTCGTCCGGCATCGCGGCCGCTTCAGCGACGGACAACGGCGCAGCCCGTACGGCGACATCGGCAAGAGCCTCCGCTGTCGTGCCGCCGAGGCCGACGAGCACCACAGGTCCGAACACCGGGTCGCGGCGGGCGCCGACGATCAGGTCGACACCAGCCGGCGCCATCGCCTCGACCAGCACCCGCCTGTCGCCAAGCTTCTCGAGCGCATCGGCCAGGTCCGCGCGGCTCCGGATCCCCAGGTGCACGCCACCGATCTCGGTCTTGTGCAGCACCGTGGCGTCCAGGATCTTCACCGCTACGGGCCCACCGACTTGGTCCAGCGCGGCGTACGCCGCGGCAGCGGAGTCGCAGGCGAAACGGGCAGGCGTGCGGATGCCCAGCGAGTCCAGGACGGCCTTCGCCTGGTGCTCGTCCAGCGGGCCAGGTGGTACCTGGACCCGGTCAACGGGTTCAGGTACAGAGCGACGGTGCGCCAGCCTGGCGTCTTCCACCAGGGCTCTGATTGCATGCGCGAGGGCGGTCGGGCTGGTGGCTGCTGGGTAGCCACGGCTGTGCAGGCCCGACCAGACTGCGCTGACGTCCGCGGTGGAACCGCCCACGCCGACCACAGTAGGCGTGGAACCGGCGAGCGGGGAGAGTTCGGCGGCCAGGTCGAGGCTGTCGGGCTCCGACAACGCGTACACCGCGACCAGGTCGACCGCCGGGTCGTCGCCGACCACGGACACGACCGCACCGAAGCCCGGCGCCGGCCGGCCGGTGTCGACCGGGTTGGCCTGGTAGGTCATCGGTGGAAGCAGTTCGCCCAGCTGAGCCTGCGCAGAATCCGACAACACCGGCACCCGGATCCCGGAGCCGCGCAACCCGTCCAGCAACAGAAGTCCGGGACCTGCCTGTGCGGTCACGACGCCGACGCCGGGGTCAGCGGCCGGCTTCAGCCGAGTCATCGACAACGCACCCACAGCGTCGACCAGTTGGCGCTCGTCGTCGACCAGCACCGCACCGGCCTGGCTGAGTACACCCCGTGTCGTACGCCAGGAGGTGGCCAGCGCACCCGTGTGCGACTGCGCGAACTCCCCCACGTCGTTGCGCCCGACAACCAGCGCGACCACCGGCTTCACCGCCGACAACCGCGCTACCGCGTCGGCGAGCCGCGACCCGTGAGCAACCGACTCGATGTGCAAGGCAACAGCAGTCGTCGCCGGGTCGTCCAGCAGATACTCGAGTACGTCGACCATGTCGACGTCTACCGCGTTCCCCAGGCCGACGGCAACGCTGACGCCGTACCCGGCCTCAGCGAGCAGGAACGACAGCGCGTGGTTGACACCACCGCTCGCCGCGACAACCCCTACTCCGCCGGAAGGCACCATGGCAGCGCTCGGCACGAAGCTGGCGGTCAGCTTGCGCGACGGCACCAGGAAGCCGGACGTGTTGGGCCCGAGCAACCGGATGCCATAGCGGTCGACCACCTCAGCCAAGGCGTCCTGGTACTCGGGGTGACCGGCTTCAGCGAACCCACCGGCACACACCAGGGCCGCGCTGGCGCCCGCCTTCGCTGCTTCCGCGACCGCGTCCGCGCTGGCCGGCGCCGGGACGCAGACCACAGCGAGGTCGATCGGAGCGCCCAGCGTGTCGACCGCTTCCGCGACCGAGCCGTGCAGCTGCGAGTCCCGCGAGTTCACCAGCGCGAGTGGTGCGTCGTACGTGGAGAGGGAGCGCGCCATCACCGCGCCGAGCTTCGCCGGGTTGCGCGAGGCGCCGATCACTGCGACCCCGCGAGGGGTGAACAACCCGTCCAGCCCGGTCACGCGCTCCCTCCCACGCTGAGGCTGACCCCGGTGGCGCGACCGCTGGTCCGGCCCACCAGATCGGCGCGCCCGGAGAGGATGAGGGTCTCTACCTCGTCCGGGGTCAGCTCGTCATCGATCACCAGCGCAGGTGTCCTGGCGACCAGCCGCGACTCCTCCGCCAGCAGGGTCCGCGTCAACCGCGAACCACCGTGCACCGCCACCACAGCAGGGCCGGCCAGTACGCCGGAGTGCAGTGCAGCCAGCGCAGCCGGCAACCCCTGCTCGTCGACCGGAGCCTCGACCCACAAGGCCCGATCACCGACGTCCGCGACGTCCACCCACCGACACGGCAACGACAGCCCAGCCGAGCGGAACGGCGTGTCCAGTGGAGCCGGGCCGTTCGCCGCGTGCCACGCCGTACGCGTCGCCGCGACGAAGGCCGGGTGGCGCCGGGCCAGCTTCCCGCCACTGATGCTCCGGGTGAGGAAGTGGAAGGCGAACTGCCAGGGCTCGAGCGTGTCGTGGTACCGCCCGAAGTGCTCCCACCAGGACAGGCTCGGCCGCGCCGACCCCTGGATCTTCTCCACCGACGGCCGGGCCGCGTCCTCGTACGCCGCCAGCGCGGACGGGATGTCGTCGGACGAGGTCAGAGCCGCGGCCAACGCGACCGCGTCCTCCATCGCCATCTTCGTCCCCGAGCCGACCGAGAAGTGCGCGGTGTGCGCGGCATCGCCCAGCAGTACGACGTTGCCGTGCGACCAGCGCCCGGTCCGCCGGGTCCGGAAGCTCCCCCAGCGCGAGTTGTTCACCAGCAGCGGATGACCGTCGATCTGCTCGGCGAACAGCTTCTCCAGGTACACCTTGGTCGTCAGGTCGCTCGGCCCCGGCGGCTGCGAGACGTCGAACTCGTCCAGCCCGGCCCGCAGCCAGGAGTCCCGGTCGGTCTCGACGATGAACGTGCTCACGTCCGGGCTGATCGGATACCCGTGTACGGCGAACACGCCGTCGTCACCGCGCTCGTGGACGAAGGTGAGTCCGTCGAAGTGGTACGTCGTACCGAACCAGATGAACTTCGCCGCCGCCGTCTCCACCATCGGCTCGAGAACGCCCGCCAGCCGCTCCCGGATCCGTGAATTGGCGCCGTCGGCCGCGACCACCAGGTCGTAACCCGTCAGGTCGTCCAGGTCCACCTCGGTCTCGAACCGCAGGGTCACTCCGACGTCGACGGCCCGCTGCCGCAGTACGGCGAGCAGCGTCTTGCGGGCGATCGCCGCCATCCCCATCCCGCCACACCGGAACCGCTCGCCCTTCAGGCGGACCTCGATCGCGTCCCAGTGCACGCCGTACTGCGTGAGTGCGTCGCGGACCACCGGGTCGGCGGCGTGGATGGCGGCCAGCGTGGCGTCGGAGAACACCACCCCGAATCCGAACGTGTCGTCCGCGCGGTTGCGCTCGAACACGGTCACCTCGGCCGACGGGTCACTCGCCTTCACCAGCGTGGCGAGGAACAACCCGCCCGGCCCGCCGCCGACACATGCGATCCGCATTGCTGGTTCCTCTCAGGCCCGGGTCGTCTGGGGAGTCGTGCCCAGCGCCGGTTCCGCCCGGCGCTCCCGCCCGGTCCGCGGTACGGCGGCGATCACCAGCGCACCGAGGACGGCCGGGACGGCGAAACCGTAGAAGTTCCAGTCGAGGCTGAGCCCGGAGTCGAGCACCCAGCCTCCGAACAGCGGTCCGACGATCGCGCCGAGCCGGCCGACGCCGAGGGACCAGCCGAGCGCGGTGGCCCGGCTCCCGGCCGGGTAGTGCGTAGCGACGTACCCGTTGACGAGGATCTGGGTGCCGACTGTGCCCAGGCCGGCGATCGCGATCAGCAGGTAGAGGGCGGCCGCGGCCGGGTTGACGCTCAGCGTGTAGATCGAGAACGCGGCCAGGGCGAACGCGACCGTGGTGACGACCTTCGAGCCGAACCGGTCGGCGAGCGTCGACGCCGCCAGCGCGCCGACGATCGCGCCGAGGTTCATCACCAGGAGGAACCGCAGCGACGAGCCGAGCGGGTAGCCGGACTGCCGCATGATCTGCGGGAGCCAGGTGTTCAGGCCGTAGACGAGCAGCAGCCCGAAGAAGCTGGCCAGTCCGAACAGGATCGTCGCGGCGAGGTGCTTGCGCCCGAACAGTACGGCCAGCGCACTCCACTTGCTGCTGGTGCCGGCCGCGACGGGCTCGGGCTGCACGCCGTACCTGGCAGCCAGGGCAGCCGCCTCGTCGTGGCGGCCGCGCGCCTGCAGGAAGCTGACCGACTCGGGCAGGAACTTCCAGGCCAGCGGCAGCACCAGGACGAGCGGCGCCATCCCGATCCAGAACATGATCCGGAACCCCTGCGTGGGAACCAGGTTGATCGCGAGGACGGCGGCCAGCACGCCACCGAGCGAGAAGCCGGAGAACATCAGCGCGTTGTTGAAGTTCCGGCGGTGCGGCGGCGCGTACTCGACGGTCAGCGCGATCGCGGTCGGGACCACGCCGCCGAGGCCGAGGCCGGTGACGAACCGCAGGATGCCGAACACCTCGGGACTGGGCGCCAGGGCGGTCGCCCCCATCGCGAGCGAGAACCAGATGATGCTGGCGAACATGATCCGGCGCCGCCCGACGATGTCGGTCAGCGCGCCGACGCAGAGCGTGCCGATCACCATGCCGATCAGCGCGTAGCTGCCGATCGCGCCGGCTTGGGCGGCGGTCAGCTGCCAGTCGGGGTTCTTCAGCAGGGACGGTACGACGGCGCCGTACACGATCAGGTCGTAACCGTCGAAGACGATCGTGACGAAGCAGATGGCGACCACCCAGAGTCCGGCGCGGGACCGGGCGGTGGTGGCGGTGGGACTGGTCATGTGCGGGCCCTCGATTCGTGCCGGGCTGGCTGGGGATGTTCCGAACGTAGAACTGATCACAGACGACCGTCAAGACTTTGACACGCTTTTGGTGGCACCATGAGAGGATGAGCGCAGCGAACCACTGGGAACGGCTCCGAGGAGACGTCATGAAGCCTCGGTCGATCGTCTTCGACCTCTTCGGCGACTACATCCGCTACCACGGCGGCGAGGTGCGGCTCCGCACGCTCACCGCACTGCTGGAGTGCTTCGACGTCGGCGAGAGCACGGTGCGCGTGGTGATGGCGCGACTGCGGCGTGAGGGCTGGTTCGACACCCGGCGGGACGGCCGCGAGACGGTCTACGCGCTCAACGACAAGAGCTGGCGA
This sequence comes from Kribbella sp. NPDC002412, assembly GCF_053592935.1. Taxonomy (NCBI): domain Bacteria; kingdom Bacillati; phylum Actinomycetota; class Actinomycetes; order Propionibacteriales; family Kribbellaceae; genus Kribbella; species Kribbella sp. NPDC002412. The sequence continues at coordinate 141,492 of NZ_JBSFBL010000012.1, read as the reverse complement.
CTGCTCGACGAGGGCCGGACCCGGATCTTCGAAAGGTCGCGGGAGCGCTGGGATCGGCAGTGGTCGATGGTCATCTACTCGGTCCCGGAGAGCGACCGCGCCCTGCGCGAGGAGCTGCGGAAGGAGCTCGCCTGGCTCGGGTTCGGACCGCTGGCGTCGTCGACCTGGGTTTGTCCGCACAACCGGCTGACCGAGGTCCAGGAGCATTTCGCCGACCAGCCCGCCGTACGGCTGGATCTGCTGCAGTGCACGTCGTCCGGGTTGTCGCGCGATCGGGAGATGGCCGCGCGATGCTGGGACCTGGAGTCGCTCGACGCGGACTACGCCGAGCTGCTGCGCACGTACCGGCCGCGGATGAAGGCGTACCGCGGCGGCAGCGTGTCACCCCGGCAGGCGCTCGTCGAGCGGATGGAACTGGTGCACGACTACCGGATGTTCCCGTTCCGCGACCCAGACCTGCCCGAGGAGCTCCTCCCCGCCGGCTGGCACGGCCGCGAGGCCCACGACCTCTTCCTCCAGGCCCACGAGGCCCTCAAAGAGCCGGCCACCCGCTTCTTCCTGGACCTCACCACCACCGACCGAGTCGCCTGACCTCAACCACGACGGCGGGGACACCCCCGCCCTCAGCCCACCGGTCTCGACTGAACCGCTCACGGTTCGCCTGAGCGGTTGCGCTGATCACAACTTCGGCTGACCCTCTCGCCCAGACCCCCTGTGCCCGCATACCCTTTGCGGCACAGGGGGTTGGGGAGACGTGGGGGAAGTGCATGAATCGCTTTGCTGTGCTGTGCGCGGGTTTCATCCTGCTCGCCGGCTGCAGCGAACCGCCCATGGTCGACAGCACCTCGACCACGCCCTCGGTCAGCGCAACGCCGGTCGAGGCTCCGGAGGTCTCGACACCAGCGGGTCCGCTCGGCGCGGCGGCGTACCAGGCCGAACTGACGAAGGTCGAGCAGGGTCTGGCGGGTGACCTGCGCGCGCTGACCCGGGTCCGCACCGCCGAAGCGCTGACGCAGACGATGGACAGTCTCGGCGCCTCCCTGAACGCCGCGGCCGAGGATCTGGCCGAGATCACGGTGACGCGCCGGCTTACGGGTGTCCACAAGGTTCTGTCGGGCGGACTCGAGGCTGCCGCCGACGCCCTGACCACCTCGGACCGGACCGAGCTGAACGCCCGCTGCGGTGGTGTCGCGTACACGTCGCAGAAGGTCCAGCGCCGGCTACGGGCGGACCTGAGCAGCGCGATCGTCGCGCTCCGCAAGCTAGACCTCCGCTTCGGCGGCACCCTTCCCGACCCCGGACCCGAGCCGGAAACGGCGGTCCCGACCAACGGCGACACCCTGGTCCGCCGCGGTCCCGCCGGGTCCGGACGCCTCCGCGTCATGAACCGTACGGCGAACGACGTCGCGATCTCGATCGTCGGCAGCGGGCAGCCGCCGAGCAAGCCGCAGGTGATGACGTACGTCGAGGCAGGCAAGACCGCCACGATCAGCCGGATCGGCGGCGCCTACTCGCTCTACTTCAAGAGCGGCACCGACTGGAGCCCGACGCGGCGCCAGTTCAGCGCGGACTGCTCGTTCCAGAAATTCGAGCGCTCCTTCGGCCGCAACCTGTTCTGGCAGGTCGACCTGAAACCCACGATCACCGGCAACGCCCCGACGACGGAGGTCGAGGCCTACTAGAGCCCGAGCTTGTCGAGGATGGAGGTCAGGACGCCGCCTAGCGTCGGCGGGTCCGGGTCCTCGGGGTCGTCCGGGGTGGTCGGCGGGTTCGTCGGGGTCGTGGGCGGCGGGTCGTTCGTGGTCGGCGGCTTGGTGGGCTGCGTCGTGGGGTTGCCGGTCGTCGTCGAGATGGTCGGCTTCGGCGGCACCTTGGTGGCCGGCGGCTGGGTCGGGTCCTGGTGGTCGACCAGCTCAGGAGCCGGCTTCGGCGTCGGGCACGGGGTGGCAGGCTGACCGTCGGTCGTGACGACGGCCGGCACCGTCGTCGTTGTCGTTGTCGAGGGCAACGGAGGGGTCTCGCCGGGAGTCGGCGGCTGGGTCGGGACCGGGGTCTCGGAGCCGCGCGGGACGGTCGGGCCGCCGCTGGTCGGGATCCGGCTGGGCTCGAGGCCGGCGACCGGGTTGGCCGGCTCCGGGCCGCCGCCGGGCAGCGGCAGGAAGGCGGCACCGATCCGGGGACCGCCGAGCAGGGCGATCAGCAGCAGGACGGCGTACAGGAGCAGTAGGCCGCCGGCCGCGAACCCGGCCTGGCGCAGCCGCTGACGGTTGTGCCAGGGCGGACGGGCCATCGCGGCGGGGATCGGTTTCACAAGTCCCGCAGGTTATCGGTTGATCCAGCGCTTGAAACAGCCCTTGGAAGAAATTCCACGCTAGATCGCAACTATTCGGCAATTTCGTTCCGGTACGCATTCGTAGAATTGCACTGAGTTAGCTGAGGACGCGCCAATCCGCCGGGCAGCACGTCATTTCCTGTGGAACCCTGCTCCCATGTCTGCACTGGTGCTGCTGCACGGTCTCGGAGCCAACGGCCGGGTCTGGGACGCCTGGCCGCAACCGCGGTTCGCCCCCGACCTCCCCGGACACGGCGCGGCGGCGGCACTGCCGTCGTACACCTTCGGCTCGATGGCCGCCGCGGTCGCCGAGACCCTCCCGGTACGGCGTGCCGTCGTCATCGTCGGCCACTCCCTCGGCGGCGTGATCGCCCTGGAACTGGCGAGCGGCCGGTACGGCATCGAGGTCGACCGCGTCGTCGCGGTCGGCGTGAAGGTCACCTGGTCGGACGACGACCTGGGCCGGGCCGCCGCGCTGGCGCAGAAGCCGATCGCGTGGTTCGACACCCGGGAGGACGCGGCCGCGCGGTTCCTCAAGGTCTCCGGCCTGCAGGGGCTGGCCGACCCGAGCGACCCGGTGGTCGAGCACGGCCTGACCGAGGTCGACGGGCGCTGGCGCCTGGCGATGGATCCCGGCACGTTCGGTGTCGGCGCTCCCGACATGCCGAAGCTCATCGCGGACTGCAAGGCCGACCTCGTCCTGGCCCGCGGCGAGGGCGACCCGATGAACACCGACGACGAGCTCCGCGCGCTGCACGACCAGGTGGTCGTCTACCCGGGGCTCGGGCACAACGCCCACGTGCAGGACGCGGGTCTGCTCAGCACTCGATGACGTTGACGGCCAGGCCGCCGCGGGACGTCTCCTTGTACTTGATCTTCATGTCGGCGCCGGTCTCGCGCATCGTCTTGATCACCTTGTCCAGGGTGACGACGTGCACGCCGTCGCCGTGCATCGCCATCCGGGCCGCGTTGATCGCCTTCACCGAGGCCATCGCGTTGCGCTCGATGCACGGGATCTGCACCAGCCCGCCGACCGGGTCGCAGGTCAGGCCGAGGTTGTGCTCCATCGCGATCTCGGCCGCGTTCTCGACCTGCTCCGGGGTGCCGCCGAGCACCTCGCACAGGCCGGCCGCCGCCATCGAGCAGGCCGAGCCGACCTCACCCTGGCAGCCGACCTCGGCGCCGGAGATCGAGGCGTTCTCCTTGTAGAGCACGCCGATCGCGCCGGCGGTCAGCAGGAACCGGACGGCGCCGTCGTCGGTCGCTCCCGGGACGAACCGCCGGTAGTAGTGCAGCACGGCGGGAATGATGCCCGCGGCGCCGTTCGTCGGGGCGGTGACGATCCGGCCGCCGGACGCGTTCTGCTCGTTCACCGCCAGCGCGAACAGGTTGACCCAGTCCATCACCTTGAGCGGGTCGACCGACCACGGATCCGAGCTCAGCCGGGTGTGCAACGCGTGGGCCCGCCGCGGCACCTTCAGGCCGCCGGGCAGGATCCCCTCGGTCTCGCAACCCTCGCGGACGCAGTCCTGCATCACCTGCCAGATCCGCAGCAGGCCGTCGTGGATCTCCTCCTCGGTCCGCCAGGCCAGCTCGTTCGCGAGCATCACCTCGCTGATCGACAGCTGCGACTCACGGCACCGGTCGAGCAGCTCGGCGCCGGTGGTGAAGTGGTACTTCAGCGAGGTGGTGTCCGGCACGATCCGGTCCCCGGCGGCCGCGTTCTCGTCGACCACGAAGCCGCCGCCGACCGAGTAGTAGGTGCGTTCCCGCAGCACCTCGCCGTCCGCCGTACGGGCGGTGAACATCATCCCGTTGGGGTGGTACGGCAGTGCCTTGCGCCGGTGCATGGTCAGGTCGGTGTTCTCGTCGAAGCGGATCTCGTGCACGCCGGCGAGCAGCAGCCCGCCGCGTTCGCGGATCGTCTCGACCCGGGCGTCGACGGAGTGGGTGATCACGGTCTCGGGGTCCGCGCCCTCGAGTCCGAGCAGGACGGCCTTGTTGCTGCCGTGGCCGTGGCCGGTCGCGCCGAGCGAGCCGAAGAGCTGGGCCTCGACCCTCGCCGTGCGGGCGAGCAGCCCGTCGTCGGCCAGACCGAGTGCGAAGGTGCGGGCGGCGCGCATCGGGCCCACGGTGTGGGAGCTCGACGGGCCGATCCCGATACTGAACAGGTCGAAGACGCTGATCGCCATCGTGTGGAGGTTCCTTCCGGTCGCCGTTGACCGTTTGGTGTCCTCCCCGCTCTGTCAGACGGACGTCTTCCAGAGGTGCCTCGCCCGTACGGTGAAGGTGCCTGAGAGATTCTTGGGGAGAGTTGCTCCTACGGCGCCCGGGTCGTGCCCGGGACTCTCCCGCACGGGTTCATGCGGCTGTTGAGTTGACTGACGTCCGTGACGGTACGGCGGCCTCCCGGCCGACGTCAATCCGGCCCGTGCGCACCGCCCAGATCTCGAAGAACCAGGTGAACAGCGGGGGAACGCTTGCTGCCAGGGCGGCCAAGGTGACCGGCCAGGACCAGCGCAGCGGGCCGCGCACGACCAGCACCGTGAGCACGTAGACGATGAAGATGCCGCCGTGGATCGGGCCGAAGATCCGCACCCCGAGCTCGTTGTCGGACAGCACGTACTTGAACAACATGCCGATCAGCAACCCGGTCCAGGAGACCGCCTCCGCGATCGCCACCCACCGGAACCACACCGCATGCTTTGTACTCATCAGCGACCGACCCTAACAAGTCCCCCAAGGCGCACCCGGGGTCGGCCGGGGGCTCGTCCCCGATGTGGCCGAGCAAACGGTTGCCGAGGATCGAGGGAGTCCGCAGACAGGAGATCTCCCGCATGAGATTCAGACAACGCGCCCTGGCGTCCGGAGTGGCGCTTGGTGTCGCGACCGCCGGCCTGGTGACGCTTCCGGTGTCGGCAACTGAGCCGAAAACCCAGCTGCAGTGGGCCGACTGCAAGCCGGAAGGCAACGACAAGCCGGAGGTGGTCAAGGGCTCGCAGTGCGCGACCCTGCAGGTCCCGGTCGACTGGCACGACCCGGACGGACCCACGTTCGGTCTCGCGATCGCCCGCCGTACGGCGAAGAACCCGAGCGACCGCGTGGGTGTGCTGGTGTGGGGCCCGGGTGGTCCCGGTGACTCCGGTGTCGACCGGGTGAAGACCGGGATGAGCCGGTTCAGCCAGCCGGTGCAGGACCGGTTCGACGTGGTCAGCTTCGATCCGCGCGGCATCGCCCGGAGCAACCCGGTGAAATGCTCGGCCGCGCTGCTGGCCAAGCAGCCGTCGCCGATCATCAAGAACCCGGCCGAGTTCGCCGCGACGATCCGCTACAACCGCGACCTGGCCGCGGACTGCCGATCGAACACCGGCCCGGTGTTCGATCACCTCGACACCTGGCAGACGGTCCGGGACGTGGACGCGGTTCGCGCCGCGCTGGGTGAGTCGGCGATCTCGTTGCACGGCAGTTCGTACGGGACGCTGCTCGGGGCGCAGTACGCCGAGACGTACCCGAAGCGAGTCCGGGCGATGGTCGTGGAGAGCGTCGTCGACCACAGCGCCGACTCGACTCGCTCGTTCCTCGACTCTCAGGCATGGGCTGCCCAGGACTCGTTCGACGGGTTCGTGAACTGGTGCGACGCGGCGACGGCTTGCGCGCTGCACGGTCGGGACATCCACGCGGTGTGGGCGGACTTGCTGGCCCGGGCGGATCGCGGCGAGGTACCCGATCCGCAGAAGCCGACGCTGCCGGTCACGCCGTACTGGCTGAGCTTCAACGTCTTCCGCGCGCTCTACGGCCCGCGCTGGACCGACCTGGCGACCATGCTGAAGACGCTGGACGCCAGCGCCCCGCCGATCGGTCAGCCCCCGGTCCCGACCGGCCTGGCCTCGAACACGCTCGCGGTCTTCTGCCAGGACTGGAACCTCCCGGTCCGCAACTACCAGGAGTACGCCGGCCTGCTCACCCGCCTGGCCCGGAACAACCCCGACATGCGCTACCCCGGCCAGCTGATGGCCGTCTCGATGTGCCTCGGCCTGCCGGCGGCGGACAACCCGCAGCACCGGCTGAAGGTCCGCGGCCTGGACGACCCGATCCTGCTGATCAACGCACGCCACGACCCGGCCACCGGCTACATCTGGGCGCGTAGCGTGGAGCGCCAGCTCGGCCGGTACGGCGTCCTCCTCACCTACGAGGGCTGGGGTCACGGCAGCTACAACAGCAGCCCGTGCATGCAGAACACCGTCGACGCCTACCTGCTCACGCTCGCCGCCCCGAAGCGCGGCACGAGCTGCCCCGCTGTGCCACCGGTGTAGGAACTGCCCCGGGCAGGCGTCTCCCAACCAGACGCCTGCCCGGGAGTCGTCAGACCGGTACTCCGGTCACCTCGAGCACGCGGTCGAGGTGGTCGCCGCGGACCATGCGGCCCGCCAGCAGGCGCAGCTCGGCGCACGCGGTCTCGAGGGCCTGAGTCTGGGATCGGCAGTTGTCGACGTACCAGAACGGGTCGTCGGGCTGCGGATCGTCGGCGTCGTCGATGTCGGCGTACCAATGCCGGTCGCCGTAGTGCACCACGCGCACTCGCAGGTTCATCTCACTACCCCCGTGTCCCCAGGAAACCGGAGTCCCCCCGGGCTCCAGCTCGGCCGCCTCGGCCCCGGCGCGTGGTCGCGACCCCCCACTCCACGCGCCGGGCCGAGTTCGACCCTCCCCCGCTCGCTACATCGTTGCCGACGGCCTCGGTGTTACTGCTTGTGACGAATAATTTTGGGTGATTTCGCGGCTACCGCGCGTTGAGGTGTGACTGGGTCCAGTTCTCCAGGCCGTCGGCGGTGATCGGCAGGTCGGCGGTGAGGATCTCGAGGCGGTCGGAGTGCACCACCACGTTGTCCTCGATCCGGATCCCGATCCCGCGCAGCTCCGGCGGCACGGTCTCGTCGTGCGGGTGGAAGTACAGCCCCGGCTCGACCGCCAGCGCCATCCCCGCCTCGATCTCGCCGGCGAAGTACGCCTCCGGCCGGGACGCGTCGCAGTCGTGCACGTCCAGGCCGATGTAGTGCCCGGTGCCGCAGACGATGTACCGGCGGTGCTGCTGGCCGTCCGGACCGAGCAGCTCGTCGAGCGACACGTCCAGGAGGCCCCAGTCCCGCAGTCCTTCGGCCAGCGTGCGCAGGGCGGCGTACTGGAAGGCCCGGTACGGCGCTCCGACCTTGACGGCGTCGAGTGACGCCAACTGCGCCTTGTGGACGAGGTCGTACACCTGCCGCTGGGCGTCGGTGAACTCGCCCGTCGCCGGGAAGGTCCGGGTGACGTCGGCCGTGTAGAGCGTCCGGGTCTCGACACCGGCGTCGAGCAGGATCACGTCGCCCTCGTTCACCGGGCCGTCGTTGCGGACCCAGTGCAACACCGGCGCATGCTTGCCAGCAGCAACGATCGAGGCGTAGCCGACGCCGTTGCCGGCGGTCCGCGCGCGCCGGTCGAAGGTGCCCTGCAGCCACCGCTCACCACCGCCGCGGATGGCCTCCGGCAGTTCCTTCGCGACGTCGCCGAACGCGAGCACGCTGGCCGCGACGGCCTCGCGCAGCTGGTCCAGCTCCCAGTCGTCCTTGATCCGGCGCAGCTCGGCCAGCGTCTGGCGCAGCGAGTTCCCATCGGTCGGCGAGGTCCGGACCAGCGCGTCCAGCAGCGGCTCGACCCCGGGCGTCGACAGCATGAACGGCACGGCGCCGCGCACCGCGGCCGGGAGCTCCTCGATCGGGCGGCAGGCGATCTGCAACGCGTCCGACCAGTCCTTCAGCCCGGGCACCGGGCCGACCCACAGCTCGCCGTCGCGCGCGTTCGCGAAGAAGTCGGCCTCGTCCGGACCGGCCGTCTCCCGCAGGTACAGCGTCGAGTCGCCGTCCGCCGACATCACCAGTACGGCGCCCTCGGCCTGGCAGCCGGTCAGCCAGACGAAGTCGCTGTCGGCCCGGAACGCGTAGTCGGTGTCGTTCGACCGGACCGGCGCCCGGCCGGCCGCGACCGCGATCCGCCGCCCCGGCAACGCCGCGGCCAGCTTCTCCCGGTGCCCGGCGGCCGCCTCCGCCAGCCCCTCGGGCACGGTCACCGAGCGGTCCACCGGCCCCCAGCCACGCGAGATGAACTCCCGGAACCCCTGGGAGTCGATCGGGCGGTAGGACTTCGGTGTGTCGTCGGTCCGGTCGTCTTCGGTCATGTGCTGAGCTCCCCTTTGCAGCTGACGGTTACAGCCATCAACTCAGGTGAGAGCAGGGCCGCGCAAGCCCTTATCCGAAGTCGTGGATCAGCGTGCCCGGAACGCGTCCAGCAGGCCCTGCTCGGAGTCCAGGAGGTACTGGTGGAGGTCGGCCGCCGCCTGCTCGTACTTCCGCGCCTCAAGCAGCTCGAACAGGCCGCGGTTGCGCGCGATGTACGGCTCGTGCAGCTCCTGCGGTGTCGCGATCACGTGGAAGAGGAGCCGCAACTCCGCCAGCAGCCGGCCGGTCATCGCGTTCATCCGGTCGCTGTCGGCCAGACCGATCAGGTGCTGGTGGAAGCGCATGTTCGCCGTACCGACGGCTGCCCAGCGGTCGGCGAGCGCGGCCGCCTCGGCCGCCTCGACGTCGTCCTGCAGCGGCTCGAGCCGGCTGGCCGGCAGCTCCGGGTCACGGTCGGCCAGGCCGCGTACGACGTCTACCTCGAGCACCCGGCGCAGCCGGTACAGGTCCACCACGTCACGCTCGTCCAGCTCCGGCACGAACACGCCGCGGTGCAGCTTGTAGACGAGCAGCCCCTCGTGGGTGAGCAGCCGGAAGGCCTCACGCAGCGTGTTGCGGCTGACCTCCAGGACCTCGGTCAGCTCGACCTCGGACAGCTGCGCTCCCGGCGGCAGCGCACCCTCGGTGATGCTGCGGCGCAGGATGTCGGCGGCCCGCTCGGCGGAGCTGCTGCGGTCCAGCCGCGCGACATCGGCTGCGACGCTCCGCAACCACGCCTGCCGGCCCTCGTCGACCTCACCCGTGCTCATCACCGCATCATCGCCCACCCGAGGCGTTCAGGGGAAGTTTAGTAGAACAAGACTCTTGCAGGATTGTTGAACAATCTCTACTCTCGTGTCATCCGGCCATCACTCACAGCCATGGAGACCATCCCGACAGCACTCTGCCGACCAGGAGCCACCGCCATGTCCATCCGCATGTCAGTCCGTACCGCTCGACCGCGCAAGCCACCGATGCGCCGACCGACCAGCAGGCCGGTTGCTCGCCGTACCAATCCCTATGCCCGCCGGCTCACCCCAGCGGCCGGGCGGAAGACGCCGGACAGCGCGATGAAGACCGGGACCCGGTCGACGCTGATCGGCGCCGTGTTCCTGATGGCGACCTCCGCGATCGGTCCCACGGTCATCACCCAGACCGCGGTGTTCACGGTGTCCCTCGGCGCGGCCTTCGCGTTCGCCGTCGTCGCCTCGGTCCTGGTCGACCTCGCGGTGCAGCTCAACGTGTGGCGGGTGATCGGCGTCTCCGGGCGCCGGGCGCAGGAGCTCGGCAACCTGGTCGCGCCCCGACTCGGCACGGCGATGGCCGCGCTGCTGTTCGCCGGCGGGCTGGTGTTCACGATCGGCAACGTGTCGGCCACCGGGCTCGGGACCGACGCGCTCCTCGGCCTCGATCCTTCGTTGGGCGCCGCCATGTCCGCGGCAGTTGCCATTGGCATCTTCTTGGTCCGGCGTGCCGGGGTCGCGCTCGATCGCGTGGTCGTGGTCCTGGGCAGCTTGATGATCCTGGTCGCGGGCTGGCTGGCGTTCGCCGCCGGCCCACCGGCCGGACGGGCGTTGCGGAACGTCGTACTGCCCGAGCAGGCCGACGTCCTCGTCGTCATCACCCTGATCGGCGGCACGATCGGCGGCTACGTCATGTACGCCGGTGCGCACCGGCTGCTCGACTCGGGGGTGAGCGGGCCGCAGTACGTCCGGCAGATCAGCCGGGCCTCGGTCGCGGGGATCCTGATCACCGGGTTACTGCGTGCTGCCCTGTTCCTCGTGATCCTCGGTGTCGTCGCCGGTGGTACGACGCTCGACCACGCGAACCCGGCCGCGTCGGCGTTCCAGCATGCCGCTGGTGAGTTCGGACTGCGTGCCTTCGGGTTGCTGCTCTGGGCGGCCGGGGTCGCCGGTGTGATCGGGGCGGCGTACACGACCGTCACCTTCGTCACCTCGCGGACGACGACTCCGGACCGGACCCGGACGACGCTGGTCGTGCTGTTCATCGCGGTCAGCGCGGTCATCTACCTGTCCCTCGGTACGGCGCCGGCGAAGGTGATCGTGTTCGCGGGAGCCTTCAACGGGCTGCTGTTGCCGCTCGGAATCGGCGTACTCCTGTGGGTCGCGTGGCAGCGCGCCGACCTGCTGCGTGGGTACCGGTATCCACGACCGCTGCTGGTGCTGGGCGGCGCCGCCTGGCTGCTGACCATCTACCTGGCGGTTCGATCGGTGAAGCCGCTCTTCGACCTGTTCTAACTTGGAGGAGTGTTCATGGACCTCAACGCGGATCTGGGCGAAGGCTTCGGATCCTGGCCGATGGGTGACGACAGCGCGCTGCTGGACGTCGTCACCAGTGCCAACGTGGCCTGCGGCTTCCACGCCGGCGACCCGTCGATCATGCGCCGGGTGACCGGCCAGGCGGTCGAGCGCGGGGTGGCGATCGGGGCCCACGTCGGGTACGCCGACAAGGCCGGCTTCGGGCGCCGGTTCGTCGACATCGAGCCGGCTGCCCTCCGCGACGAGGTCGTGTACCAGATCGGCGCTTTGGACGCGTTTGCCCGGGTTGCGGGTGACAAGGTTCGGTACGTGAAGCCGCATGGGGCGCTGTACAACACGATCGGGCACCACGAGGAGCAGGCCGCGGCGGTCGTCGGGGCGGTCGTCGACTACGACCGATCGCTGCCGGTGCTCGGCCTGCCGGGGTCGGCGTGGCTGCGCCTGGCGGCCGACGCCGGGCTGACCGTCGTACATGAGGCCTTTGCGGACCGTGCCTACACACCCGCCGGGACGCTGGTGTCGCGGCGCGAGGCGGGGTCGGTGCTGCACGACGCGGACGAGATCGCGGCCCGGTGTACGGCGATGGCGACCGGGCAGCCGATCCGGGACAGTGCGGGTGGTGAGCTGAAGGTGGAGCCGGCGTCGATCTGCGTGCACGGGGATACGCCGGGCGCGGTCGACATCGCGCGGCGGGTGCGCTCGGCGATGGAGGGGGCGGGCGTGACACTGAGCCCGTTCAGCCGGTGATGCGGATCCTGCCTTCCGGCGACCACGCCCTCCTGGTCGAGCTCGACAACCTCGACCAGGTCCTCGGCTACTACACCGCGCTGGCGGCCGATCCCCCCGCCGATGTCGTCGACATCGTCCCCGCCGCCCGCACCGTCATGGTCACCACCACCGGAGGCCTGGATCTGTTGGCGCGTGCCTTGCAGGCGGTCGAACCCTTGTCCGGAAGCCAGGTCGCCGGCGACCTGATCGAGATCCCGGTGAGGTACGACGGCGAGGACCTGGCCGATGTCGCCGACCTCCTCGGCTGCACCGTGGACGAGCTGATCGCCCGGCACGCCCAGGAGGAGTGGACCGTAGCCTTCTGCGGCTTCGCCCCCGGCTTCGGCTACCTCACCGGCGCCCAGGCGTGGGACATTCCACGACGGAAGTCGCCCCGGACCAAGGTGCCCGCCGGCGCAGTCGCGTTGGCCGGGGAATTCAGCGGGGTGTACCCGCGGGAGTCTCCGGGGGGCTGGCAGCTGATCGGGCGGACGGACGTGAAGATCTTCGACCAGGAGCGGGAGCCGGCAGCCCTGTTCCACCCCGGCCGCCGGGTCCGGTTCGTCGACGCAGGTCGTGGATGAGCAGCCTCACCATCCTCGAACCGGGGCCTTTGGCAACAATCCAGGACGGCGGCCGGATCGGCCAGGCGTCCCTCGGCATCCCCACGTCCGGCGCCTGCGACCGGACGTCGTACGCGCTGGCGAACCGCCTGGTCGGCAACACCCCTGAAGCCGCGGCGATCGAGGTGACATTCGGTGGTCTCGTCCTGCACGCCGACACCGACCTCGTCGTCGCCATCACCGGTGCGCCCTGCCCGGGCGTGCCGCTCAATGCACCGACCATCCTGAGGGCCGGCGAAGTGCTCCACTTCGGGCCGCCGCGTACCGGTCTGCGCACGTACGTCGCCGTCCGGGGCGGGATCGCCGTACCGCCGGTGCTCGGCTCGCGCTCCACCGACCTGCTCTCCGGCCTCGGGCCTGCGCCGTTGACCGCCGGGCAGACGTTGCCCGTCGGCTGCGACTACGGCCCGATGCCCGGTGTCGACCTCGCCCCGGTCGCGGATCCGCCTGGCGACGAGGTCGTCGTACGCGTGACTCCCGGGCCGCGTCGGGACTGGTTCACCGATGCCGGGTGGGAGTCCTTCACCACCCAGTCGTACGTCGTCAGCAGCAACAGCAACCGCGTCGGTGTCCGCCTCGAAGGCACGCCCCTAGAACGGTCCCGCGAAGGCGAGCTCGCCAGCGAAGGCATGGCCCTGGGCGCCGTCCAGATCCCCCCGTCCGGCCTCCCCGTCATCTTCCTGACCGACCACCCCGTCACCGGCGGCTACCCCGTCATCGCCTACGTCACCACCGCCACCCTCCCCACCTGCGCCCAACTCCGCCCCGGCCAACCCCTCCGCTTCAGCACCTGATCCACGCGGCCTCCCCGGGCGATCGGGCGCCGTCTAGGCCGGGACGGCCTCGATCACGAAGACATCCCCGGTGGTCGGGATCGTGCGCGAGAGGTCGAAGCCGGCCGCGGCCAGCAGCGCGCCATACTCGCTCGACGTACGCTCCTGGCCGCCGGCCATCACGAGCATCGTCAGGTCGGACAACGCCGTACGCATCGCATCCTGCGACAGGTCCAGCACCTGTTCCACCAGCAGCAACCGACCGTGCGCTGGCATCGCGCGACGGCAGGTGCGCAGGATCTCGATCGCCTCCGCGTCGGCCCAGTCATGAATGACGGCCTTGAGGATGTAGACGTCGCCGTTCGCGGGCAGGGCCTCGAAGAAGCTCCCCCCGACCACCCCGCAGCGCTCGGCCACGCCGGCCGCCGCCAGCAACGCGCGGGCGCCCGACACGACCTCGGGCCGGTCGAGAAGTACGCCGTCCAGCGACGGATAGCGCGCGAGGATGGCCGCGAGCAGCAGTCCCCGACCGCCGCCGACGTCGACGACCGTGCCGAACCGGCCGAAATCGTAGGCGTCCGCGACAGCGTCCGCGATCATGCGGGAGATTGCGGTCATGGCTCCGTCGAAGAGCTCCTGTTCATCGGGATGCTCGGTCAGGTACTCCCACAGCGGTACGCCGTGAGCCGCCACGAAACCGCTCTCGCCGGTGCGAACGCAGTGCTCCAACTCGCCGTACGCCTGCCAATGGAACGGGCGGCCGACCATGCGGGCCCACCCGGCGACCGACCGCGGCGCCTCCGACCGGAATGCGTCGCCGAGCTCGGTGCACGCGAACCTCTCGCCCTCGACCCCGACGTAGAGCCCGACCGCGACCAGCACCCGCATCAGACGAGCCAGCGACCGCGGGTCCGCTGCGGTGGACTCGGCCAGTTCGGCAACACTTCGCGGGCCGTCGGCGAGCAGGTCGCTCAGTCCGAGCCTCGCCGCGACATGCACCGCTTGTGCGACCTGGTGTCCGGTGATCAACCGGTGCAGCTGCTGCGCAACATCCATCTGAGCCACTCCTAAGGCGGTGTACTGTCCACCACTTTCCGCCCAAGCCTTAAGCCGTCCTTAAAGGACGCGGCGCTCCCACACGGGCCTACACACCGGCCCGGAGCGTGTCTGTGCGGTGTCAGAGCGGTGTCAGTCCGGACCCGGATGGTTGCTCCATCACGACAACAAACCCAAGGAGCACACACACCATGTCCATCACCCTGACCGACCAGGACAAGACCACCCTCGCCACCGCCGCCCACGGCGCCGTCGCACTGATCGCGGCCGCCGGTCTCAAGTCGGCCGGTAAGATCGCCGTCGCTGGATCGCTCGCTCTGGCCGCCGCGACCGGCCCGGTCGGGCACGCGCTCGCCGACAAGCAGAAGGGCGTCAAGCTGAACGGCAAGACCACCGCCGAGATCGCCGACACCGTGCTGCCGGCCCTGACCGCCTCCATGAGCCTGCTCGAGCAGCAGGACCCCGCCGAGGCCGGCAACTTCCGCAGTACCGTCCTCACCGCGATCGAGGCCGGCGCCCGCGCCGAGCGCGGCGGACCCGGCCCGGCCCTGACCGAGATGACCCGCAAGATCACCGAAGCCCTCGACGCCGCCTGACGGCTTCTCGTCAGCCGACATCATGGCCCGGCCCAACTGCCTGCCGTCGACCACCCCGAACGACTCGAGGTGGTCGACGGCAGCAGTCGTCAGACGCGAAATCCAGATGGCGCCCACCGGGAAGCTGGCGGTGTCGCAGCCGCGGTCGCAGCCCGAGCAGTTGCCGCAAGCAACGAACCTACGGCGGTCAACGCAGCGGCGCCGACGGCCAGGACACCCCTTGCCCACCAGCGCACTCGCCGACGCCACGAGAAATGTCGGTGGCTACCGGTAACGTTGGCGGTACGAAGAGAGAGCGGGGGCGCATGAGCGACGCAGAGCATTCCGAGGCCGATCAGGTGTCGCATGATCCGCACGAGGCGGAGGCGCTCGAGACCGTCATCATCACCGCGGTGGTGACGGCAGCCGTGGTGCCGTTCGTGCAAACCCTTGTGCAGAGGGCGGCCGAGGACTCGTACGACGCCGTACGCAACCTGCTCCGCAAACGGTTCCGAGAGGCGCGAGTGGCGAGCAAGGAGCCGGCCGGTCCGGTGCGGCCACTGCTGGTGGTGAAGAACGACGATCCCGGCCTCGACGTGAATCTCTACGCCCAGCCCGACATGGACAACGCGGCGATCCGCGCGTTGGCGGAGCTGGATCTGGGTGCGGCGGCGCATGGCCGGTCGAAGAAGCTCCGCGTCTACTGGGACGGACAGGCCGGCCGCTGGCAGATCGACGGAGACTGACGACGAGGAGAAGCCTGTGCTGGTCGGAGCCATGTCCGAGGACTGCTATCACTGCGTCGCCTTCCGGGAGATGGCCGGCCGGGAAGAGCTCGGCGACTTCATGAAGAGCGTCAAAGGCACCGTGTGCCCGTCCTGCCGGGTGAAGACGCAGACCTTCTGGCTCGTGATGGACTCCGCCGACGTGAACGCGATCAGGTCCGGCAACGTCCCGGCGTCCGGAGCGGCGGGAGCGGGCTTCGAGAGGTTCGGCACGCCGAGTCCGGCGGGGCGCCGGCACTCCTCGGCGGCCGCGGGGATCCTCCGCGCCCAGGTGTCCGGAGCCGCCGATCGCCAACGGCGAGCGACGCTCGAGCGGATCTCCGACCGCTACCGGGCCGAGTTCGCGTTCAAGGGCGGCGAGCAGGCGTTGGAGGCGGGCGACCGGGCGAAGGCGATCGCGGCGTTCACCATCTGCGCCGGCACCGCCAAGCCTGAAGCGCACCGCGCGGCCTTCCGGCTCGGCGACCTGGCCACGGAAGACGGCCGGAACGCGGATGCGCTCAAGTGGTACCGCCGTACGGCGGAGTCGGACGAGCCCGAGATTCGGGCGATCGGCTACCTCTACCTCGGCATCGCTCTGCGCCGGACGAGCCGATGGGACGACGCGCTCGCCGCCTTCCGATCAGCCGTGGCCTGCGGACCGACCACGGCTCATGGCCTGGCCGCCTACCGGGTCGGTCAGGTGCTCGAAGACCTGGGCCGGCGTGCGGAGGCGAAGGACGCGTACGACGTCGCCGTCGGCCTCAAGGCCCCTGGATCGGCCGAGGCCGCGCTGGCCCTGGGCGCGCTCGAGGACGAGGACGGCAACTGGGAAGCCGCCCGCAAGTTCGCGGAGTACGCGTACAAGTCCGACGAGGAGCACGTCAAACAGACGGCAGCCTTCAATCTGGCGCGGTACTGGGAGCAACGCCGCAGGCGCTCGAAGGCCCGCAAGTACTACGAGATCGCCGCGCGGGGAGCTGATCGCTGTCTGGCGGCCCGGGCGGCGGCGATCCTCGCAGCGAGCCGATGACCACGGCGATCGAGCAAGAGTACCGCGACCTCCTGCGTCACGAGGGTTTCGGACAACTGCTCGAACCACCGAGCCGAGCGGACGTCCGGCGGTTCGTCGAGCAACTGTCGGCGGCCGAACGGGAGTTCCTGCGCGAGCCCGTCGACGAGTACCTCACGAACGGCTACGTCGCGCGGTACGAGAATCCGTACGACGACCTGCACGAGCAACTGCGGAACACGTTGCGCGAGACCGGCCTCGAAGTACCAGGCGCCGTGTACGTCGGCGAGTATCCGCATCAGGCATACAACGCGCAGGCCCGGCGGGCTCGCCACGGCACCTTGATCCTGCTGAACACCGGCCTGCGGACGCTGCTCGATCGCGTCGCGGTCGTGCTCAGCGCGTCGCTCCTCACCTTCGACAGGCAAGCGGACGGCAGCCGGCGGACGGAGCACCCGACAGCCGAGCAGAATCGGCTCCGCGAACAGGCCCGGGTCATGCTCGCGGAATCGGTCGTCGCCTACGTCTCGGGAGGAGCAGTCGATGCACCGGCACGGATCCGGTTGCCCATCACCGAGCGGCAGGCGTTCGGTTTCCTGATCATGAGGTCGGCTGAGAAGTTCACGGTCGGCCACGAGCTCGGTCACCTGCTGGCCGGTCACCTGCACGCACCTCCGGGCGCCGCCGGTGTGAGTCGCGAGTTCGAGGCCGACGAGCTGGCCGCCCTGTTGCTCCTGCGCGAGTTCACCCCGGCAACGCCGTTCCTGACCAAGGCCGTCACCGCCGCCGGCCCGTTCCTCTTCCTCGCCGTCGACCACCTGGTCCAGCGTGTGCAGCAGGAGGTTTTCGACCTTCCGCCGGCGTTGATGCATCGCACCCATCCGCCGTCCGACGAGCGCGCCGCCGTACTGCGCGGCTTTCTCATCGAGTACGACGGGCCGACGGTGCTCCAGATCGCCGACGCCTGCGTCACTTGGCTGTCCGGTCTCGAGCCCGAGATCGTCGCAACTGCTCGGGGTCTCCTTCGGGCTGGGTGAGCTCAGCCGGTGGCGCGGAAGCGGCGGAGGTAGTTGGTCGGGGTGGTGTTGAGGTGGCGGGCGAAGGCTCGGCGGAGGGTTTCGTCGCTGCCCAGGCCGCTGAGGCGGGCGGCTGTGGTGATGCTGTGGCCGTCGAGGAGGAGTTGCTGGGCACGGTCGAGCCGTACGCGTTCGACCCAGCGGGCCGGGGTCGTCTGCAACTCACTCTGGAAGAGGCGGGTCAGATGCCGCGGGCTGAGCGCCGCCGACGCGGCCATCGCGGAGAGGCTGTGGTCGGCAGCCGGATCGGCGACAACGGTCGCGGTCACCGCGCGGAGTGGATCGCTGCGAACCGGAGGTGTCGCCATCGCCGCGGAGAACTGGGACTGACCGCCCGGCCGCTGCATGAAGACGACCAGTTCACGCGCGATCTCGCGGGCCAGCTCGGCGCCGTGGTCGGCCTCGACCAATGCGAGCGTCAGGTCGATCCCGGCGCTGATACCCGCCGACGTCACATACTTCCCGGCCGCGATGTGCAGCGCGTCGGGCTCGACCTGCACTGCTGGGTAGCGGCGCGCCAGCGTCTGCGCGTGTCGCCAGTGAGTGGTGGCCCGCCGCCCATCGAGTACGCCGAGAGCCGCCAACACAAACGCACCGGTGCAGACCGAGGCGACCCGCTCGGCCTTGTCTGCGAGGGCGCCGACTGCTGTGCGGAGTTCGCCGGGGACGCGTTCGACCAGGTGATCGGCTCCGGCGACGAGCACGGTGTCGAACCGCCCGGCCTCGGACGCCGCGACCGTGCCCGCCAGCACCGGGCCTGAGGACGACCTGACGTCCCCACCGGAAGGCGAGACCAGGACCGGCGCATACCGCCGACCGTCGCGGTGACTGCGCTCGCCGCGCTTGAGCTTGTTGGCCTGGTGGAGGACCTCCAGGGGGCCGCTGACGTCGAGGAGGGTGACGTCGTCGAACACCACGAGGGCGATCCGGTGTGTCCGGATCTGTGGTTTGTGTGGCGTTGTGGACATGGTGCCAGCGTAGCCGCGCCAGCCAGGCTTGAGGCAACCACGAGAGAGGGAAACACGATGAGCGAGCAGATCGCCGGGGTCGAGATCCCGGACAGTGTTCTGGTCAAGGAAGCGACCGAGTTGGTCCGCGACGCGGCGTCACCGCTGCTGTTCGACCACTCGCGCCGGGTGTTCCTGTTCGGGGCGTTGCGCGGCCGGCAGCAGGGGCTCGCGTTCGATCCGGAGTTGCTGTACGTCGGGGCGATGTTCCACGACCTGGGGTTGACCGAGCCGTTCCGCCGTACTGATCAGCGGTTCGAGATCGATGGCGCGGACGAGGCGCGGAAGTTCCTGCACGCGCACGGTGTGACCGGGCTGCTGGCGGACCGGGTGTGGACGGCGATCGCGCTGCACACGACGCCGGAGATCCCGCTGCACATGGAACCCGAGGTCGCGCTGGTGACCCGCGGGGTGGAGCTGGACGTGCTCGGCATCGGGTACGACGCGATCACCGAGACGCAACGCGCGGAGGTCGTCGCCGCGCATCCCCGGCCAGACTTCAAGAACCGCATCCTGGCCGCCTTCACCGAAGGCATCAAGCACCGCCCAGAAACCACCTTCGGCAACGTGAAGGCCGACGTCCTGGCCCACTACGTCCCAGACTTCCACCGCACCGACTTCGTCGAGGTGATCAAGAACTCCAACTGGCCGGAGTAGCCGCGGCGAGGGGTTAGCGGTGGAGCTTGGTTTTCCAGTCGGTGGGGACGTTGCCTCCGGGGACTGGCTGGTTGTCGGGGCGGGACTGGGGTGGGGCCAGGGTCGGGCCGTCGTAGTACTGGGACTCGCCGTAGTGCCAGAACCAGTCCTCGCCCGGCTCGAAGCTCTGCACGATCGGGTGACCGCTCTCCCGGGCGTGCGCCGACGCGTGCTGGGCGGGTGACGAGTCACAGCACCCGACGTGCCCGCACTGCGCGCACCGGCGGAGGTGGAACCACCAACCGCCGATCGCCAGACAATCCCCACATCCGGTCCCACTCGGCGGCACTGTGCTGTCGATCCCCGGCGTCTCCGTCATGTCCGCCATCCTCGCCTGCTTCCCACCGGCGGACAAGCACCTCCCGCAGGGTCAGAGCACGAACCCGGCCGGGAACGGGTCGTCGGGGTCCAGCAGGTACTGACCCATCCCGGTGATCCAGGCCCGGCCGCGAACGGTCGGTACGACGCCCGGGCGATCGCCGACCGTGGTCGCCGCCAGCAAACGCCCGGTGAACGACGTGCCGATGAACGACTCGTTGACGAAGTCGACACCGAGCTCTAGCTCACCCCGCGCGTGCAACTGAGCCATCCGCGCGCACGTCCCCGTCCCACACGGTGAGCGGTCGAACCAGCCGGGGTGGATCGCCATCGCGTTGCGCGAGTGGCTCCCGTTCTGACCCGGCGCCGTGAACTGGACGTGCTTGCAGCTGTGGATGCCCGGGTCCAGCGGGTGCACCGGCCGGTCGGTGGCGTTGATCGCGGCCATGATGTCCAGGCCGGCCTTCAGGATCCGGTCCTTCTCGGCCCGGTCGAACAGGATGCCGAGTTGCTCCAACGGCAGGATCGCGTAGAAGTTCCCGCCGTACGCCATGTCGTAGGTGACCGTGCCGAGGCCCGGCACCTCGACGGTCGCGTCGAGGGCGTGGCTGTACGCCGGGACGTTCTGCAGGGTGACGTGCTCGGCGCGACCGTTGTTCACGGCAACGTCCACCACGACCAGCCCGGCCGGGGTGTCCAGCCGGACCTTGGTCACCGGCTCGGTCACCTCGACCATGCCCGACTCGACCAGCACCGTGGCGACCCCGATGGTGCCGTGCCCGCACATCGGCAGGCAGCCGGACACCTCGATGTACACCACGCCCCAGTCGGCGTCGGAGCGGGTCGGCGGCTGCAAGATCGCGCCGCTCATCGCCGAGTGACCGCGCGGCTCGTTCATCAGGAACAGCCGCAGGTCGTCCAGGTGCTTGACGAAGTACTCGCGCCGCTCGGCCATCGTCGTACCGGGGATGACGCCGACTCCGCCGGTGACGACGCGGGTCGGCATCCCCTCGGTGTGCGAGTCGATCGCGGTGATCGTCCGGACGGACCTCATCGCAAGCTCTCCACTGCTTTCTTCATGTCCTGCTCCAACTGGGCGACGTGCTCGGGGACCAGCGGGCCCCGCGGCGGGCGGCACGGCCCGCCGTACCGGCCGACGTAGTCCATGCCGTACTTGATCGCCTGGACGAACTCGACCCGCGAGTCCCACCGGAACGCGGCCACGAGCGGCTCGTAGAGCGCCCGCGCCTCCTCCAGCTTGCCCTGTACGGCGAGGTCGTACAAACGCACCGACTCCTTCGGGAACACGTTCGGGAATCCGGCGAACCAGCCGGTCGCCCCCATCAGCAACGCCTCCAGGGTGAGGTCGTCGGCGCCGGCGATGACGGCCAGGTCCGGGGCCAGCTCGCGGATCTCCAGGATCCGGCGGACGTCACCGGAGAACTCCTTCACCGCGACGATGTTGTCGAGCTGCGCGATCTCGGCGAGCAGGTCCGGGGTCAGGTCGACCTTGGTGTCGATCGGGTTGTTGTAGACCATCACCGGCAGCCCGGCCTTGGCGACCTCGCTGAAGTGGTGGATCACCTCGCCGCGGTTCGCCCGGTACATGGTCGGCGGCAGGCACAGTACGCCGTCCGCGCCGTCCTCGGCCGCCTTCTCGGCCCACGCGCGGGCCTGGTGCGCGCCGACGCCGTGCACGCCGACGACCACCACACCGTCGTCACCGACGGCCTCGATCGCGGTCCTGGCGACGGCCCGGCGCTCGTCGTCGGTCAGCGACGAGTACTCCCCCAGCGAGCCGTTCGGCCCGACGCCGCGGCAGCCGTTGTCGACCAGCCAGCGGCAGTGCTCGGCGAACTTGTCCAGGTCCGGCCGCAACCCGGCGGGCGCGCTCGCGTCCTCGGCGTACGGCAGTGCGGTGGCGACGATGACGCCGTCCAGCTTCTCGGTCACAGCTCCTCCTCGGTCGGCCCGGCCTGGGCCTCGGCCAGATCGCGCAGCCGGACGGGCACGGCGATCGGTCGTTTCATTGATGGATTGGGTACGTCGTCCGGCCCGGCCAGCTCGGCGACGGTCCGGGCACAGACCCGCCCCTGGCACAGCCCCAGGCCGGCCCGGCTGGTCAGCTTCAGCGCCCGCCCGTCGCCCACACCCCGCTCGACGACAGCCCCTTCGATGTCGCCCCGCGTCACTTCCTCACACCGGCAGACCACGGTCGCCGGCCCACTCCACGCCCGCCAGCCGTCCCGCACCGGGTACGCCTTCGCCAGCGCAGCCGCAAACCGCCGGCCTTTCACAACCTTCTTGTAGTCCGCTTGCGTTGCCGCCTTGTTCTCCGCTTGCGTCACCGGCTTGTGGTCCGCCTTGGTTGCTGCCTGGCGAGCGGCGGCGGCTCCGGCGACGCGTCCTTCGGCCGCGGCGAGGTCGGCGCCGCCGATGCCAGTCAGCTCGCCGGCGGCGAAGACGCCCGGGGTGGTGGTCTGCTGGTTAGCGTCGACGACGACAGCCGGCCCGCCGTCCGGTCCGGTGGTCAGCTCGCACCGGGCCGACACCGCCAACTCCAGCTGAGCCGTGAACCCGAAGCCGAGGCAGACCGCGTCGACATCCACACGCCGCTCAGTGCCCGCGATCGGTTTCCAGTCGGCGTCCACCCGCGCGACGGTGACCGCCTCGACGCGCTCGTCTCCGTGCGCGGCGATGACCGTCCAGCCGTGCTTCAGCGGGATCCGGTGCCGTGCCAGCAGGACGCCGTACCCGACCGCCTCCCGAAGCTTGCTGGCAGCAACCAATGGGTCGGTGGCCCAGCCCTTGCGGACGGTCTTGATGCTGTTGGCTTCGAGCAGCGCGACGACCTCCGCGCCGACGCCGACCAGCGACTCAGCCACTGGGAGAAGGAACGGTCCGGTGCCGGCGACCAGCACGCGCTTCCCGACGGCTACTCGTTGGCCCTTGGCGAGCGCCTGAGCCGCGCCGGCGCTGTAGACGCCGGGCAGATCCCAACCAGGGAAGGGAAGTACGCGATCGTAGGCGCCGGTCGCGAGCACGATCGCCTTGGCCTCAACCGCGAACACCTCCCGCCCCACGCTGTCAGCCGGCCCGCGCTGCACCCACAATTTGCTGCCCTGCTCCAGCGCCCACACCGAGGTCTCGCTCAGCTGCGTGATCCGGGGATGCGCCGCCAGCCGATCCCGCTTGGCCACAAACCCCTTCCACCCATGCTGAAACAGCTCAGCCCGCTCCCCCTCAACCCCCACCTGCCGATTGAACTGCCCACCCACCCCCACCGCACTGTCAACCAGCAACACCCTCACACCCGCATCCGCAGCCCCCAACGCCGCCGCAATCCCCGCAGGCCCACCCCCAACCACAACAACATCAAACTCTCGGACAGCACTCGAAGACCTGTCCGGCCGACTTGCGGGCTCCGGCAGCATCGCGCCCTGCTGCGTGGTGATGGTGTCGCCTTCGTGGATTGTGCGTTGGCAGGCGCGCACGTCGGGGGTGCCGTTGACTACCACCAGGCAGTCGTGGCAGGTGCCGATGCCGCAGAAGAGGCCTCGGGGGCGGGAGTGGTGGCGGGTGGTGCGCCAGGAGGGGTGGCCGTTGGTCAGGAGTACGGCGGCTACTGTCTGGCCGGGTCTCGCCTCGACGGGGCGGCCGTTCACGGTGATCTTCATGGGGTCAGCACCGCCGGGCGGTCGACGCGGAACGGGGCCGCGGTGATGTGTGGAGTGAGGCCTAGGAGAAGCTCGGTGATAAGACGGCCCGTGGAGGCGGCCAGGCCGATGCCGGCGCCTTCGTGGCCGGTCGCATGCCACAGCCCCTCGATCCGCGGGTCCGGCCCGATGACCGGCAGGTGATCAGGCGCGTACGGCCGGAAACCGCCGTACGTCCGCATCACCGGCACGTCCCCCAGGAACGGGAACAGCCCGACCGCCTTCCGCGCCAACTCCCGCAGCACCTGCACCCGGACCGAGTCGTCGAACCCGATCCGCTCCCGGCTCGACCCGATCAGCACAGTCCCGGCCCGCGTCGACTCGACCACCGTCGACGTCTGCAGGTCGGCGTCACCGCTCCCGACCGCGCCGACGTAGTCCGCGTCGTACACCTTGTGCCGCACGCACTCCGGCAGCGGCGCCGTCACGAGGATCATCCCCCGCCGCGGCAGCACCTGGATAGGCGCACCCGCCGCAGCACCGAACGCCCCGGCCCAAGGCCCGCATGCGTTCAGCACCGCGCCACAAGCGATCTCACCATCAGACGTCGAGAGACCGACGACCCGACCCGCAGCCGTCCGCACCCCCAGCGCGTCCACCCCCGACCGCACCGAGCTCCCACGGTCCCGTACGGCGGTCAGCAAAGCCGTCGCCGCCAGCACCGGCTGGAGCTGCGCGTCATCGGGATAGTGCACCCCGATCGTCACGGTCCGCGTGAGCAGCGGCTCGAGCTCGAAGACCTCCGCCGGAGTGATCACCCGCGCGTCGACACCGGCCGCCTGCTGCTTGGCCGCGAACTCCTTCAGCGGCCCCGGATCGGTCGTCGCCACGACGACCCCGCCCTTGGACTCCCACTCCACGTCCGCGACCCGCTCCGGCAGCCGGGCGAGTACGGCGCTCCACTCGGCGCGCGACGCGATCGCCAGCTCGAGCTCGGGCCCGGGCTCCTTGTCAGAGACCAGCACGTTGCCCTCGCCGGACGCCGTCGTACCGCCCGCGACGGCGTCGCGGTCGACCACGACGACCTTCACGCCGGCCGCGGTCAGCGCCTCCGCGCAGGCCGCGCCGACGATTCCAGCGCCCACGACAGCCACGTCGGCCGTCGTAGTTCCAGGCATCGCAGCATCTCCTTGCCGTTCAGTAAAATGAACGATACGGCGCGAGACCCACTGCGGTCAACGGTCACCCGGGCAGATGCGGGCTGCCGGGTGTGACCGGGTGCGCGTCCGGCGGGTACTCGAGCAGCAGGACCGACCGCACCGGCCCGTCCAGCGCCTCGTACTCGTGCGGCCCGCCGGCCCGGAACGCCAGATAGTCGCCCTCGCCCAGCTCCTCGGTCCGGCCCCGCGACGTGACCCGCAACCGCCCGCTCAGCACGATGTGGTGCTCGGTCCCGGGGTGTCCGGCCGACTGCTGGACGGCGCCGGCCCGGACCTCCTGGTTGTAGATCTCGAACAGCCCGCCCGGATGCTCCAGCCGGCGCAGCATCCGCAGGTCGATCGCCTCACCGGACAGCACGTCGATGTCCGCGGACCGCACCAGCACCAGGTCCGCGCTCGGCGCCTCGCTCAGCAGCGCCGACACCGGTACGCCGAGAGCGTTCGACAGACTGAACACCGTCTCGATCGTCGGGTTCCCCGCCCCGGACTCCAGCTGCGACAGCGTGCCCTTCGCGATCCCGGACCGCCGGGCCAGCTCGGACAGCGAGATGCCCTGCTCGTCCCGCCGCGCCCGCAGATTCGCCCCGAGCAACCGTCCCGCACCCATCGCCGCCACAGCCGGAGCATGCCATACCCGCCGGATCAGGGAATGATTCGCCGCTTCCGCAGATCCGCGAAGAGGCCGAAGAACATCTCGTCGGTGGCGACGTACTCGTGGAAACCGGCCCGGCGGGACTTGGAGGAGTCGGCGAAGAAGTCGTAGTCCCAGCCGAACACGAAGTCCGCGAACGGCCACGAGGAGACCTCCGCGTACGACGTCGCCGCCAGACCGTGCGTCGCCTGCAGCTGCTTCCACAGCGGCTCCTTGTCGGACATCACGTCCTGCAAGGACATCTGCAGCGGCGGGGCAACCTCGAGCCCGAACCAGCCGGCCAGCTTCGGCCACAGCTCGTTCCAGCGGAACAGGTCGCCGTTCGTGATGTTGAACGCCTGGTTGGCCGCGGCCGGCGCGGTCGCCGCCCACACCGTTGCCTTGGCCAACAACCCGGCATCGGTCAGCTCGAGCAGGGCGTCGTACGCACCGGGCGTGCCCGGGAACCGCAGTGGTACGCCGAGTTCCTTCGACATCGACGCGTAGACGGCGATGGCGACGGCCAGGTTCATCGGGTTGCCGAGCGCGACACCGCCGACGACGGACGGGCGCAACGCCGACCAGGTCCAGGCCTTGCCCTGCTGCCGGTGCTCCAGGAACTGCTGCTGGTCCACGTTGAACTCCGGCGGCAGGTGCGGCGGGTCGTCCTCGCGGGCCGGGGTCTTGAACGGCCCGAGGTGCGCGCCGTACACCTTGTAGCCCTGCATCAGGCTGACGTGCCGCAGCCTGCGCGCGACCGGCTCGATCGCGTCGACGACGTTGACCAGCATGGCGAGGTTCGGCGGCACGAGCTCGGCCCAGGTCGGGCGGTCCTGGTAGGCGACGTAGAACACGTGCGTCACGTCGGTGAGGCCGGCGAGCTTGTCGCGGGTGTCGTCCGGGTCCAGCAGGTCGACGGCCAGGTGCCGGACCCGAGGCCCGTCCACCCCGCCGCGACGGGACAGCCCGACCACCCGCCAGTCACCCAGAGACGTCAGGTGCTCGACCAGATTCGTCCCGATCACCCCACGCGCACCGACCACCAAAGCAACCTTGTCCATGCTCATCAGCCTTGCTGACCTGCGGCAATTAGTCCAAGGCATAGTTTTCACCGAAGTCATAAACTGAGGTCATGACGACGCTCCGGCAGCTCGAGTACCTGGTGACCGTGGTGGATCAGGGATCGTTCACGAAGGCCGCCGAGCTGCTGCACGTGACGCAGCCGGCGTTGTCCCATCAGATCCGCACCCTGGAGCGATCCGCCGGTGGGCCGCTGCTCGAGCGGTTGCCGCGTGCGATCCGGCTGACTCCGACCGGCCGCG
This sequence comes from Kribbella sp. NPDC002412, assembly GCF_053592935.1. NCBI lineage: Bacteria > Bacillati > Actinomycetota > Actinomycetes > Propionibacteriales > Kribbellaceae > Kribbella > Kribbella sp. NPDC002412. Next base: position 115,133 of record NZ_JBSFBL010000012.1, on the reverse strand, counting down.
CGATGATGCCGCACGCCCGCGCCACGCTCGCCGACGCCGAGCGCGCCCGCTGCGCCGCACGCCAGGCCGCCGGACTAGAGGTCGGTGAGCTGCAGATCGCGACGCTCTACTCGATCACCCTCGGCGTGCTGCCCACCGCCCTGCGTCGGTGGCGGCAGAGCCACCCCGACGTCGGCATCCGGCTGTTCGAGCACCGGCATACTGACGAGCTGGTCGAGGCGATGTACGCCGGCCAAGCGGACCTCGCGGTCGGCCCCGAGCCGACCGGATGGACCGGCAGGACCTTCACGCTCGGCACCGAGGAGCTCGTCGTCGTGCTCGCCGCCGACGACGCCGCGGCCCATGGCTCGACCGTTGCGTTGAAGGAGCTGGCCGACCGCGCGTGGGTGCACTACACGCCGGGTCACGGCCTGGGCGACGTACTCGATCTCGCTTGTGCACAAGCGGGTTTCGAGCCTCGGGTCGCCGTACGCACCGAGCAGACCGCCGCAGCGCCGGCGCTGGCCACCGCCGGACTCGGACCGGCTCTGGTGCCCGACAACATCCTGCCCACGGGCTTCGAAGGCCACGTCCTCCGCCCCGATCCCCCGGTCTGCCGCACCCTGACGGCGTACACCCGAGGCGAGCCCGACCCGCTCGCGGCCGCGTTCATCAAGGTGCTTCAGTCCTGACCCCAGTTGGCGACGATCACTGCTATCGGGGGCAGGACGGCGGCGACCGCGCTCATACCGATGGCGACCGGCACGGAGAACAGGCGTACGACGAACCACGCCAGGCCGATCAGGACCAGGCAGCTGCCCATCAGCCAGTAGTAGAGCTTGCGGTTGTCGTACCGCCGGGCCATGTCAGACCTTCAGCGACAACTTGCCCAGGGCGTCGACGAGCGGGGCCAGCTCGGGCAGGTCGGCCGCCTTGTCCAAGGCAGCCGTCAGTACGGCGTCGTGCGTGGGCTGAGCCTGGTCGAGCAGGTCGCGGCCGGCCTCGGTGACCTCGGTGTAGATGCCGCGCCGGTCGGTCGGGCACAGGTACCGCTGCAGCAGCTTGCGGTCTTCCAGCCGGTTCACCAGCCGGGTCGTCGCGGACTGGCTGAGCACGACCGCGTTCGACAGCTGATTCATCCGCAGGTGGTAGTCGTCCTGCCGGGCGAGCACGTCGAGCACGCTGTACTCGCTCACCGACAGCCCGTGCTGCTTCTGCAGCGCGCGCTCCAGCTCGTCCTCGATCCGGGCATGCAGGGCCGCCAGGGTTCGCCATCCCTGCGCGCGCGCCTCCGCAGCGTCGTCCGGCAGTCCCATCACGCCTCCACTTGAACTTTACGATTGCATGCGCAATTATAACGCTTATGCAATAGCCCGCGTCTGCAACTATCGCACACGCCGGTAACAGTCACCAGACTACATTCGAGGAGACACCCAGTCATGCCCGCAGCCCTCCTGGCGGCGCCCACCAACCCCCGAGCGAAGCGAGGGGCTCTTCTTGCTTTGGCTCTAGGTGCTTTTGGGATCGGGACCACCGAGTTCGTCATCATGGGGCTGCTGCCCGAGGTCGCGACCGACTTCGGCGTCAGCATCCCGTCCGCCGGTCTGCTCATCTCCGGCTACGCCCTCGGCGTCGTGGTCGGCGCCCCGTTGCTCACCGCGATCGGGTCCAAGGTGTCCCGCAAGACGGTCCTGGTCGCGCTGATGGGCGTGTTCATCGCCGGCAACCTGCTCTCCGCGGTCGCACCGACGTACGGCGTCCTGATGACCGGGCGGATCGTGGCCGCGCTGGCCCACGGCGCGTTCTTCGGCGTCGGGTCGGTGGTCGCGGCGTCACTGGTCCCGAAGGCCAAGGAGGCCAGCGCGATCGCGCTCATGTTCACCGGCTTGACCGTCGCGAACGTGTTCGGTGTGCCAGGCGGTACGGCGCTCGGCCAGCAACTCGGCTGGCGGTCGACCTTCTGGGCCGTCACCGCGCTCGGCGTGATCGGGCTGCTCGGCATCATCTTCCTCGTCCCGCGGCAGAGCACCTCCGAAGGACCGGGCCTGCGCAGCGAGCTGGCCGTGTTCAAGAACCTGCAGGTGTGGCTGGCACTCGCGATGACCGCGCTCGGGTTCGCCGGCGTGTTCGCGTCGTTCACCTACATCGCGCCGATGATGACCGAGGTCGCGGGCTTCTCGTCCGGCGCGGTCACCTGGCTGCTGGTGCTGTTCGGCGGTGGCCTGGTGGTCGGCAACCTGCTCGGCGGCAAGGCGGCCGACCGGTCGCTGATGCCCAGCCTGTACGGGATCCTGGCGCTGCTGGCCGCCGTACTGGTCGCCTTTGTGTTCACCGCACAGGGGCAGGTGACCTCGGCGGTGACGATCGCGGTGTTCGGGGCGGCCGGGTTCGCCACAGTGGCGCCGCTGCAGAAGCGGGTGATGGACAAGGCCGCGGGCGCGCCGGCGCTGGCGTCGGCGGCCAACATCGCCGCGTTCAACCTGGGGAACGCGATCGGTGCCTACCTCGGTGGGCTGACGATCGAGCACGGCCTCGGGTACACCGCGCCCAACTGGGTCGGCGCCGCACTCGCTGCCTCCGGCCTGGCCGTCGCGCTACTCTCCGGGCTGCTGGACCGCCGCCGCCGTACCCCTGCCGTCGACCAGCCCGTCCTGACCACCGTCTGAAACGAGGGTCCACCTGGCCCGGCCACTTGCTACTTCTTCGGTACGGCGACGACGACGGCGTTGCTGAGGTACGCCGTACCGTCCCAGTCCTCGCAGGTCACCAGGACGAGACGGCCCGGGACGCTCTGGCTGAAGAGCTGCGCCGCCTGCTTGGCCAGCGCCTTCTTCCGGTACGTCGTGACCGACGAGACCACGTAGTTGAGCGTGCCGCGGCCGGTGGTCACCGCGACCGCATCCCCGGCGGTGAGCTCGTCGAGGTCGTCGAACGCGCCGCCACCGTCGTGGACGGTGTGCCCGGTGATGATGGCCGACCCCGTGGCCGCGCCGGGCGCGGCGCCGTCGGACCACCAGCCGACGAGGAGCGGGTTGGCCGGCGGGATGAGGGTGCCGCCGCGGGCGCGGATGCTGAGCACCCGCGCGGAGATCCCCAGGCTCGGCACCGACACCCGGATCGGGTTGCCCGGCCGGGCCGGCGTCGTGCTCCTGGTCTCCGGCGGCGGCGGTGTCTTGCTCGGCCCGGCTTTCGACGACTGCCCGGGCGACGACGGCCGAGTCGATGACGGCGCCGGCGGTACGACGGACGTCGTACCCGCGACCGTTGACGTCGGAGACGGCGAACCGGCCGCGGTCTGCGGCCGGTCCCCGTCACTCTTCAGCTGGATGTAACCGCCGGTGGCGAGAAGTGCCGCGCCTGCCGCCAGGGCCCCGATCGTCCACCACGACGAACGAGCGCGGCCCGGGCGGCGACGCTTCGCGGACATCTCAGGCAGCGTGCTGACCGCGCGTCTGCCGGGACTTCATGACGCCGGCGAACACGAGCACACCACCGAGCATCAGCAGGGCGATGCCCCAGGCGCTCTGGCTGCTGGCGAGCGCGGACATGTTCTTCATCCCGCCGGACTGACCAGCGTCGACCTCGGTCGGGATCGCAACCGTCGGCGTGCTCGAGCTCTCCGACGGCGAGGCCGACGGGGAGTCGCTCGGCGACTCGCTCGGGGACTCACTCGGCGACTCGCTGGGGGTCTCCGAGGGGGTCTCGCTCGGCGTCTCCGAAGGCGTCTCGCTCGGCGTCTCCGAAGGAGTCTCGCTCGGCGTCTCCGAGGGGGTCTCGCTCGGCGTCTCGGAAGGCGTCTCGCTCGGGGTCTCGGAAGGCGTCTCGCTCGGCGTCTCCGACGGGGTCTCGGTCGGCGTCTGAGTCGGGGTCTCGGTCGGGGTCGGCGTCGGCGTCGGCGTGGTGGTGACCTGCTTGACGCAGAAGGTCACGTGGCTGATGCCGTAGTACTTCCCGTTGTTCGCGTTCACCGGGGTGTGCAGCCCGGAGCCCGCGGTCGTTCCGGCCGGCTGGTAGTTGTAGAAGTTGGCCGCCGGGCCACCCTTCATCAGCACGCCCAGCACGACGCCGCCACTGGCGGTGAAGCTGACCTGCTCGCCGCCGGTCTGGTCACCGGGGTGGTCGGGGTCGTCCCCCGCCAGCGTGGTCTTGGACCAGGTGACCGTCACGCCGTCCTCGGTGTCCGAGCCCGGGTTCGGCGGGTCGAACTTGATCTCCGTCGAGCCCGGGATGACGTTCTCGCAGTTCGGGTTGCCGTCGATGATCTCACCGCTCGCCGAGGCGGACGGAGCCATCGCGAGCGTGACGCCGCCGAGGACGAGCGCCAGCGCGCCGGCACTGCTGAGCAGCGCGACCGCGCGGGACCGCTTCGAGCGCCCCTGTGCGTCCACCGATGTTTCGTTCACAATCTTCCCCATGTCTGTGGCCGGTCGTCCGACCGGCACGGTCGTCGGGTGGCCCCTGAGGCTTCCCCCAGCCGGACCAGGCGGTTCTTGCCCATCCGTCGACACCGGCAGGAACCGGTGCGCCGATTCCCCAGACCAGGCACGCGTTTCGCGTACTCCGGCCCACCCCGCGGGAACCTCGGCCTTCGGCATTCTGGGGGCACAGCGACGTGACGCGCAAGTAATCAGAGCCCGACGCGCCGTACGTCCTACCAACCGCAACCGAACCGTTTCCAATGGTTGCCCTGAGTAGTTGCCTTTTGCCACTAATACAGTGTTTTAGTTCGTAAAACGCTGTATTCGCTATGCTCTGCCGGATGGCGCGCGAAGCGGACCGGAAGACGGTGCTCGGATCGGTGTGGTTGCGGGCCGATCCGGAGGCGACGCGGGCGCCGTTGAGCCGCGACGAAATCGTGCGTACGGCGGTCAAGGTGCTGGACCGGGACGGGCTGGAGGCGTTCTCGATGCGGCGGATGGCGGCCGAGCTCGGCACCGCCGCGACGTCGGCGCTGTACTGGCGGATCGCGAACAAGAACGACCTGCTCGAGCTCGCCGTCGACGAGGTGCTGGCGGAGGCGTTGGTGCCTGCGGAGCACGGTGACTGGCGCGACCAGGTGACCGCTCTCGCGACGGCGGCGTACGAAGCCTTGTGGGCTCATCCGTGGGCGACGCAGTTGCTGGCGTCGCACGCCGGTCTCGGCCCGAACTATCAGCTGCTGGCCGAGCGGATCTTGAACGTGCTGAGCTCAGCCGGCTTCCGAGGTGTGCACCTGGACGCGGCGGTCTCGGCGGTCTTTCACTATCTGATCGGTGCGGCCGTGACCGATGCCGCGTGGACGGCGACGGTACGGCGAAGCGGGCTGAGCGAGCGGGAGTGGGCGTCGGCCGCGGGTGAGCAGCTCGGGGTGGGTGCGGCGAGTCTGGCGGCGTACCTGAGCCGGGAGAACCTGGCCGGCCCGGAGGCCCGCTTCACCAGCGGGCTCCGGGCGGTCCTGGTCGGGTTGCGGCCGCGGCAGCTGTCCTAGCGGTCTGCTCGTCTACAGGTCCGCGAAGACCGACGCCGGGTTCTCGAAGGCGTCGGCGACGAAGCGGAGGAAGGCGGCCGCGGTGCCGCCGTCGCAGACACGATGGTCGAAGACGAGCGACAGCTGGGTGAGCTTGCGGATCGCGAGCTCGCCGTTCACCACCCACGGGCGGTCGATGATCCGGCCGACGCCGAGGATCGCGACCTGCGGGTGGTTGATGATCGCCGCGCTGCCGTCCACGCCGAAGCTGCCGTAGTTGTTCAGGGTGAACGTCCCGCAGGACAGCTCGTACGGCGTCAGCCGGCCGGCCCGGGCGGTCTCGGTCAGCCGCCTGATCTCGGTGTCGAGCGCGCGGGCGGTCAGCCGGTGCGCGTTCTGGACGGCGGGTACGAGGAGACCGCGGTCGGTCTGCGCGGCCAGGCCGAGGTTGATCCCGTCGTACTGGACGAGCTCCTCGCGCTCGGTGTCGACGAAGCCGTTGAGCTCCGGGTACTTCTGCAACCCGGCCACCACGAACCGCGCCATCAACGCCAGCAGCCCCGGTCCCGAGTCCTTTGCCGACCGCAACGACTCCCGCAGCTCCACCAGCGCGGTCGCATCCACGTCCACCCAGGTGGTCGCCTCCGGAATCTCCGCCCGGCTCCGGCTGAGGGTTGCCGCCACAGCCTTCCGGAACCCACTCATCGGCTCCCGCCGCAGCTCCGCGAGCCCCGTCCGCGAGTCCGGCCCAGCCGGCGCCACCTGCGCGTCGAACCGCCGCGCAATAGCCGCCTCCACATCCCGCCGAACAATCAGCCCACCGTCCCCCGACCCCACCACCCTCTTCAAATCCACCCCAGCATCCCGAGCCAACCGCCGCACCAACGGCGAAACAACCAAAGGCACCCGCCGCTCGTCCCCGCCACCGCGCGCCGGGGTACCAGTGCTCGCACCTTGCGCGCCGCTGCTCGGCACAGCGCTGTGCGCTTCCGTGCTTCCACCCGAATCCCCGCCCGTGCTCTGCGCGGGGGTGCGGGGGCGGCGGCGTCGGCCTGGGCCGGGGGTGTTGCCGGTGCCGTAGCCGATGAGGACGTTGCCGGAGCCGGCTCGTTCTTCCTGGCGGTAGGTCTCGCCTGCCGGTTCCGGGGCGGGATTCTTCTCGCGGGTGTCCACCGGCGTGATGGTGATGAGGGGTTTGCCTACTGGGATCACGGTGCCGGGCTCACCGTGCAGTTCTTCTACGGTGCCGGCGTACGGCGAGGGGAGCTCGACGACCGACTTGGCGGTTTCGACCTCCGCGATGGGGGTGTCGACGGTGATGATGTCGCCGACCTTGACCAGCCAGCGGACGAGTTCGGCCTCGGTGAGGCCTTCGCCGAGGTCGGGGAGGAGGAAGGTGTTCACGAGTCCTCCCACTGCAGGTCGTCGACGGCGTCCAGGATCCGGTCCACGCCGGGCAGCTGGTACTTCTCCAGCTTCGGTGGCGGGTACGGGATGTCGAAACCCGTCACCCGCCGGATCGGCGCGGCCAGCGAGTGGAAGCACTGTTCGGTGATCCGGGCAACGATCTCCGACGACACACTCGCAAACCCACTCGCCTCGGCGACCACGACGGCCCTGCCGGTACGACGTACCGCCGCGGCAACCGTCTCGTCGTCGAACGGCACGATCGACCGCAGATCCACCACCGTCAACTGCCGTCCCTCGGCCGCCGCCACCTGCGCCGCCTCGAGAGCGACCGGCACCGTCGGCCCGTAAGCGATCAACGTCGCGTCCGCGCCCTCCCGCCGTACGACGGCCGTCCCGATCCCCGGCTGGTCCTCGGTGAGGTCGACCTCCTCCTTGGCCCAGTAGAGCTTCTTCGGCTCCATGAACACCACCGGGTCCGGGAACTCGATTGCCCTCCGCAACAAGGTGTACGCGTCCGCGACCGTCGCCGGCGCGACCACGGTCAGCCCCGGCGTGTGCGCGTAGTAGCTCTCGGACGAGTCGCAGTGGTGCTCGACCCCGCCGATCCCGCCGGCGTACGGCATCCGGATCACCATCGGCAGCGTGACCCGGCCGCGGGTCCGGTTCCGCATCTTGGCGACGTGCGAGACGATCTGCTCGAACGCCGGGTACCCGAACGCGTCGAACTGCATCTCGACCACCGGCCGCATCCCGTTCATCGCCAGCCCGACCGCCATCCCGACGATCCCGGACTCGGCCAGCGGGGTGTCGAAGCACCGGTCCTCGCCGAACTCCGCGGTCAGCCCGTCGGTGATCCGGAACACGCCACCCAGCGCGCCGACGTCCTCACCGAACATCAGCACGGTGTCGTCGGCCTTCATCGCGTCCCGCAGCGCCTGGTTCAGCGCCTGCGCCATCGTGATCTTCACGTGCGTCATCGCTCAGGCCTCCTCTCGCGCCAGCTCGTCACGGAGGAACGCAGCCTGTTCCCGCAGCTGCGAGGTCTGCGTCGTGTAGAGGTGCGCGAACAGGTCCGCCGGGTCCACCTCGGGCTCCGGCATCAGACCGTCACGCAACTGGGTCGCGACCTCGTCCGCGACGGACTCGGCACGCCGCCGTACGTCGTCGTCCAGCAAGCCCTCCTGAGACAGATATGCCTCGAGCCGCTTGATCGGATCACGCTCCAGCCATGGCGTGACCTCGTCGTCCTGCCGGTAACGAGTGGCGTCGTCCGCGTTGGTGTGCGCTTGTACCCGGTACGTGTGCGCCTCGACGAGCTGCGGGCCTTCACCCGCGCGAGCCCTGTCCACAGCCTGTCCGAGTACGGCGAGCAGCCCGGCCAGATCGTTGCCGTCGGCCCGCTCTCCGGGGACGCCGTACCCGATGCCCTTGTGCGCCAGCGACGGCGCGACGGTCTGCCGGGCGAGCGGGACGGAGATCGCGTACTCGTTGTTCTGGATGAAGAAGACGACCGGCGTGTGGAAGACGGCGGCGAAGTTCAGCGCCTCGTGGAAGTCGCCCTCACTGCTCGCACCGTCACCGCAGAGGGCCATCACCACGGTGTCATCACCCTTGAGCCGGGCTGCGTGCGCGACACCGACTGCGTGCGTGAGCTGGGTCGCCAGCGGCGTCGCCTGCGGCGCGACGTGCCGGGCGTACGGGTCGTAGCCCGAGTGCCAGTCGCCGCGGAGCAGAGTGAGCGTCTCGATCGGGTCGACGCCCCGGCTGACGATCGACACCGTGTCGCGGTACGTCGGGAACAGCCAGTCCCCCTCGCGCAGCACCATCGTGGCCGCGACCTGGCAGGCCTCCTGACCGTGCGACGACGGGTAGACGGCAAGCCGGCCCTGCCGGACCAGCGCGCTGGCCTGGTCGTTGATCCGGCGCCCCTTGATCAACTGAACGTAGCCGTCGACCAGCGCGTCCTTGGAGGGCAGCCGGTACGACGGGTGGTCGTGCGAGACCCCGTCCTGGTCGATCAACCGGACAGGTTCCGCGGAGGGGAGCAAACGCTCCTCGACGGTGGTCATGGACCCTCCAACGCAGGAGACGGACGGTGGCCTCATCGTCGTACTTCTGGTCAATCTGATCCAGACCTGGAAAAATCACGAGACGCCTGGCCCGGACCACCGCAGCCTGAGGAGCAGAATGTCCGATGACGTGATGATCAGCCCACCGGCGCCTGGACAGATGGTCGTCGCCCCGGCACTCGACGAGATCGACCGGCAGATCGTCGAGGCGCTCGGGCGGGACGGACGGCTCTCGATCCGGGCGCTCGCCGACCGGGTGCACATCTCCCGCGCGAACGCCTACGCCCGGGTCGAGCGGCTCACCACGACCGGCGTGATCACCGGGTTCACCGCCACCGTCGACCCGTTGAAGCTCGGCCTCGCGACATCGGCGTACGTCACGCTCAGTCTCCGGCAGAGCTCCTGGCGGACGCTGCGCGAACAGCTGCAGGCGATCCCCGAGGTCAAGCACATGGCGCTGGTCGGCGGCGACTTCGACGCGATCCTGCTGGTCCGCGCCGCCGACAACGAGCACCTCCGCCGAGTCGTGCTGGAGAAGCTCCAGGCCATCCCCGAAGTGCTCGCCACCCGCACCGCCCTGATCTTCGAGGACGTCGGCACGATCTAAGGACAGCCGCAGGACTTCCGGAGGATCAGCTCGGCCGGATACGTGACTTCCTCGACGGCGTTCTGCCCGTCGACCAGCCGGCCGACGGCGTCGCGTGCCATCAGCTCGAGCGGCTGCCGTACGACGGTCAGCGGCGGCCAGCTGTACTCCGTCTCGGCAGTGCCGTCGAACCCGACCACCGCGACGTCCTCGGGAACCCTCAACCCCGCCTCGTGAATCGCCCGCAGCACCCCGATCGCCTGCAGGTCCGAGCTGGCGAAGATCGCCGTCGGCCGATTCGTTGCCGCCAGCAACTCACGACCCGCCGCGTACCCACCGCTCCGGCTGAAGGCGGCCCGAGCGATCGGCCCCTCCTCCAGCCCTGCCTGCGAAAGCGCGTCCCGCCACCCGAGCTCACGCTCCGGACGACGACGGCCGCCGATCACGAGCCCGATCGTGCGATGACCATGCTCGATCAGGTGATCGACGCCGCGCCGCGCGCCCTCGCGGTACTGCGGCCGGACCGACGACGCGTGCGGGAGGACGCGGTTGATCGCGACCACCGGCACGTCGACACCGTCCAGGTCCGGGTCCTCGGTCGGCGCGACCAGGAGCAGGCCGCTGACCCGCCGTACCAGTAGCTCCGCGAGCTTTGCCTGCTCGGTCGCCGGGTCACCGTCGGCGCTGGTCTGCAGAACGACGTACCCGCGGGCCGAGGCCTCCTTGTCGATCGCCTTCGCGAGCTCGGCGAACAGCGGGTTGCCACCGTCCGGGGTGATCAGGCCGAGGGTCCGCGTCGTGCCCATCCGGAGCGCTCGGGCGGTCGCGTTCGGCCGGTAACCGAGGACTCGGATCGCCTCCAGGACGCGCTCCCGGGTCTCCGGCGCAACCGGTCGCGGGCCCTCGTTCACCACGTAGCTGACGACCGCGGTGCTGACCCCGGCGTACTCCGCCACGTCGTTGCGGGTGACTGGGGTGGCCTTGGGCATGTGCCGATAGTACGGCCTTGACCGCTCCGGAAAGCGGTTGCTAGCGTGCTGGTTCTACACGAGTAGAAAGGGTTCGTCGTGCCTCGACGTTATGCAGTGGCAGGAACCGGTTCGCGAGCGCGGGCGTACGTCCGCGCGATCGTCCAGGACCACCCCGACGAGGCCGTGCTGGTCGCGTTGCTCGACCCGAACCCGGGCCGGCTCGCGGTGCACGACCGGTGGGTGAAGGAGCTCGGCGGGCCGGAGTTGCCGCAGTACGGCGCCGACGACCTGGAGCGGATGATCAAGGAGCAGTCCGTCGACCGGGTGGTCGTGACGAGCCCCGACTACACGCACGCGAACGTCGTGTCCCGGATCCTGCGGGCCGGCGCGGACGTGATCGTGGAGAAGCCGCTGACCATCGACGCCGACGGCACCCGGCAGATCGTCGACGCGATGAACGAGTCCGGCAAGTCGGTCGTCGTCACGTTCAACTACCGGTACTCGCCGCGGAACAGCGCGCTGCGGCAGCTGATCATGGACGGCGAGATCGGCACGGTCACCAGCGTCGAGTTCCAGTGGGTGCTCGACACCCGGCACGGCGCGGACTACTTCCGCCGCTGGCACCGCGAGAAGCGGTTCTCCGGCGGCCTGCTGGTGCACAAGGCGTCCCACCACTTCGACCTGGTGAACTGGTGGATCGCCTCGACCCCGACCCGGGTCTTCGCCTCCGGCGGCCTGTTCTTCTACGGCGCGGACAACGCGGCAGCTCGTGGCCTTGGGCAACGACCGGAGCGCGGCACGGTCGACGGCTCGGCCGACGACCCGTGGCTGCTCGACCTGCGCAACGACGAGACCAACCGGCAGCTGTACCTGGAGAGCGAGCAGTACGACGGGTACATCCGCGACCAGGACGTGTTCGGTCCGGGCATCACCATCGAGGACAACATGGCGGTGATCGCCGAGTACGCGAACGGCGCCCGCCTGAGCTACTCGCTCAACGCGCACTCGCCGTGGGAGGGGTACCGGGTCTGCGTCAACGGCACCGAGGGGCGCGCCGAGCTCGAGGTGGTCGAGCGCGCTGCCGTGGTGGACGACCAGATCGACCCGAGCTACCCGTCCGAGCGGGTCGTCGCCGGTGACGTGCGGTCCGACGGCGAGCGGCTGGTGCTGCAGAAGCACTGGGCGCCGGCGGTCGAGGTCGAGATCCCGCGCGGGGTCGGCGGCCACGGCGGCGGCGACCGGCTGATCTACGCCGACCTGTTCAAGGGTCCCGGCAACGACCCGCTCGCCCGCGCCGCCGACGTCCACGACGGCGTCCGCGCGGTCGCGGTCGGCATCGCCGCGAACCAGTCGCTGGCCTCAGGCCAGCCCGTCGTGATCGCCGACCTGGAGCTGGGCGGCTGGTCGCAGGGGTAGTTGCGAACCGCCAGGCCATCACAATCACGCACCTTCGGTGGGCTCCCGCTCATCCAGTCGCGGCAGCCTCGATTGTGATGGCCTGGCGATCCCCATCAGCCCGGTCTCGGTGAGGATGCGCTTGACGGTCGTCTCCAGCGAGCTCGTCTGGTCGATGACCGTCTCGCGCGGCTCGCCGAGCAGGTCCCGCGGCTGGTACCACTCGGCCATGTCCGCGCCGGTGAACTCACCCGCCTTCGGCCGGGTCGCGTGCCGCCGGACCGTCTCCTCGAACGGGATGTCCAGGTAGTAGAAGTACGACGGCCCGGCGTGGTCGTCCCGCAGTTGCCTGAGCATCTCGCCGTACCGGACCTTCGGCATGATGCCCTCGACCACGGCGTGGTAGCCGCGGTCGAGGGCGTGGTTCGCGATCTGCCGGATCAGCTGGATGTTGGCGCCGTCGGGCTGGTCCAGTTCCTTGAAGATGATCCGGCGGACGTAGTCCTGCTCGATCCAGGCGATGCCGCGCCCGTACGCCGCCCGGACGGCCTCGACGATCGAGCTCTTGCCGGAGCCGGAGTTGCCTCTGATGACGATCAGCCGGGGGTCCACCGGCGCACAGTACTACCAGGACGCGGGCAGTCCGGGGCGGTGCGTGCCGAAGGTCCACTCGTAGCCCTCGGGGTCGGCGACGCGGCAGCGGTAGTTGCCCCACGCGGTGTCGGCGGGCTCCCAGACCGACTCGGCGCCGGCCGCGACCGCGGTGGCGTGGATGGTGTCGACCTCGGCCTTGCTGTCGAAGGCGACGTAGCTGCCGTGGCCCACGGTCTCGCCCTTGCGCACCGGCTTGTCGTAGCCTTCCTCGTCGGTGAACAGGGTGAAGGAGACCCCGCCGTACCGCATCTCGGCGTGCATGATGCCGCCCTTGTCGTCCGGCACCTCCATCGTGGTCTCGAACCCGAACGCCTTCTCCAGCCAGCGCAGGGCGCCGACCGCGTCGCGGTAGCCGAAGTACGCGTGGAAGGTAGCGGTGCTGCTGCTGTTCTCGGTCATGTCTCCAGGATCCGCCGAGTAGCGGACAGATCATGTCCGCTACTCAGATCTGATTCGGCAGGAAATAGGGTTGGGCGGGAAGGCAGGATGACGTTCGGCGCTTGGCTAGGAGGAGCTGTGGGGCTGCCAGTGGTGTTGATGCCGGGGGCGATGAACCCGGTTGTCGCGGCGGGGCTGGACGGGAAGGTCGAGCTGATCCGGCTCTGGGAGGAGGCGGACCCGGACGCCGTGCTCGCGGAGCGCCGGGACGAGATCGTGGCCGTCGCGACCGGCGGCACGCGGATCGACGGCGCGTTCCTGGACCGGCTGCCGGCGGTGCGGATCGTGGCGAGCTTCGGGGTCGGGTACGACCAGATCGACGCGACCGCCGCGGCCGAGCGTGGGGTCGTGGTGACGAACACGCCCGGCGTCCTGGACGACGAGGTCGCGGACACCGCTCTCGGGTTGCTGCTGATGACAGTCCGCGAACTCCCGCAGGCAGAGCGGTACCTGCGCGACGGCAAGTGGCAGAGCGGGCCGTACCCGTTGACCCGGGCAACCTTGCACGGTCGCCGGATGGGCATCCTCGGCCTCGGCCGGATCGGGCAGGCGATCGCGGACCGGGTCGAGCCGTTCGGAGTCTCCGTGGCCTACCACAACCGGCGCCGCAAGGACGTCGGCTACCGCTACTACCCGTCGCTGGTCGAGATGGCTCGCGACGTCGACATCCTGATGATCGTCATCCCCGGCGGTGACGACACCCGCCACCTGGTCGACGCCGAGGTCCTCGAGGCGCTCGGCCCGGACGGCATCCTGATCAACGTGGCCCGCGGCACCGTCGTCGACGAGTCGGCCCTGGTCGACGCGCTGCGCGACGGCACGATCCTCAGTGCCGGGCTCGACGTCTTCGAGGCCGAACCGATCGTTCACCCCGGTCTGCTCGACCTGCCCAACGCCGTACTCCTGCCGCACGTCGGGTCGGCCACCGTCCCCACCCGCAACGCGATGGGCAACCTGGTCGTGGAGAACATCCTGAACTGGGTCACGTACGGCGTCCCCGTCACGCCGGTCCCCGAGTCGGCGCCGCTGCTGAAGCGGGACTAGCCGGGCAGGTCCCAGATCCGGTTGTGGGTCCAGGCGTACTCCCAGGCCTGGATGTCCGGGGGCTGGATGCCGAGGCCGGTGAGGATCGCGCACACCTGCTCGCGGTGGTGGTTGGCGTGGTTGATCGCCTGCGCGATGAAGATCCCGGCCCGGGTGGCGCGGGTGTTGTTGTCGACGACGATCACGCGTTCGACGTCGATCGGCTTGGTGAGCAGCTCCTCCCAGAGCGCGCCGGCCTCGTCGTTCCAGCGTTCCAGGGTGTCGAAGTCGGTGGCCGGCTCGCCGTCCACGTAGTCGAGCGCGCTGTCCGCGAGCCGGCGCAGGTAGCCGCCGTCGCACCGGACGATGTGGTCGAGGGTGGCGAGGATCCCGCCGTACGTGCCGACGCCGGTGACCTCCAGCTGTTCGGCGGTGAGCTTCTGGTCCCGGCCGAACTTGATCAGGCTCTTCGTCGCCCAGTTGTTGTGCCGGATCGGGTCGTACAGCACGTCGTTGAGTCCCATGCTGTTCACGGTAGACCTCGACCGGCGGGACGCCGTACCCAATAAATTCCGCGGGTACGGCGTCCGAAGCCGGTCAGCTCTGGCCGATGTTGACCATCCAGTTGATCCCGAACTTGTCGACGACCTGGCCGAACTCGTCGCCCCACATCTGCTTCTCCAGCGGCATGACCACCTTGCCGCCTTCGGACAGCTTCTCGTAGTACCCGCGCAGCTCCTCGTCGTCACCACTCAGGCTGACCGAGATGTTCTCGCCCGGGTTGTACGACATGCCCTGCGGCGTGTCCGAGGCCATCAGCGTGAACCCGCTCGGGGTTTCCAGCTGGGCGTGCATCAGCTTGTTCTCGTCGTCCGGGCCGCTGCTGGCGCCGAACTCGGCGAACGTGTTCGTCGCCAGGTCCCCACCGAAAACGCTTTGGTAGAACTCCATCGCCTCCCGCGCGGTGCCGTCGAACTGAATGTACGGATTGAGCCGAGACGCCATCAGGCTCACCTTCCCCCTCGATCGAAACACTGTCTGGCTCGCACAGTAGACCCGCCCACCGACAATTGCAGCAGCCGCCGGAAAAACAGCGGCCGACTGCCCGGCGGCGCGGCTAGGGTCTCGGCATGATCCCCCGACACATCACGATCGACGCCGGCAACCCGTACGAGCTCGCGCGGTTCTGGAGCAACGCCACCGGCTGGCCGATCGCGGACGGCGACGTTCCCGGTGACGAGGAGGTGCTGGTGGTCGCGCCGGCTCCCGTCCCCGGCTTGCTGTTCATCGCCGTCCCCGAGTCCAAGTCGGTCAAGAACCGCGTCCACCTCGACTGGGTTCCCGACCAGCGGACCCGCGACGAGGAGGTCGACCGCCTCGTCGGCCTCGGCGCCACCATCCACGAAGACCACCGCACCCCCGAAGGCCCCGGCTGGGTCACCATGCACGATCCCGAACACAACGAGTTCTGCATCGAACGCAGCGAAGCCGAGCGCTCGGCCTGACGCGTCCTCAGGACGGCAGCGCGCGTTTGTGGTAGTCGGCGAGGTCGCGGATCTCCACAGTGACCTGAATGTTCAGGTCGGCCGGCGCCTTGACGTGGTCGCACAGGATTTCGAGAGCCAGCTCCCCAGCCGGGTCTTCAGATCGTCGTCCCGGACTCCGCGTACTCAACGGTGGTCTGCGGCATGGCTCCCATTATCGAGACCGGCCCGTGGTCGCTCGTCGCCGTCCCAGTCCGTGTTGAAGCCACCCAGGTGCGGGTGGTACATGTCGGCTCCGTCGTGCTGGGTGAACTCGACCTTCACCCACAAGGCGTCGAGCTCGAAGGTCTGCGCGCAGGCGTCGATCAGCGCCTGCGCCAGCCGCGCCCTGGTCTCCGCGGGACGGCCCTTCCGGATGTCGCACATGATCAGCGCCGACGGCGTCGGCGGACCGGACTCGTGACAGCGCCACACCCCGCCGCTGCCGAGGTCGTGGACGGAGACCGTGAGCAGATCCCTGCCGACCTGCATGATCTCCCCGTAGATGTGGCCGAGGCGTTCCGCGAACGCTCGCTTGGTGACCTCGCCGGCAGTCACCGGCAGGTCGACCTGAATCGATGGCATGACAGTCCCTCCTTCGCCCCGGCTACGCGGCCAGGGCGGTCTCGAGCGTCCGGGCCGCGGCGAAGAGCAGTCCTTCGTCGCCCGGCGCAGTGATGAGTTGTACGGCGACCGGCAGCCCGTCCAGCCGTCCCGCGGGAACGCTGATCGCCGGCGAACCCGTCAGGTTCCACGGGCTCGTCAGGGACAGCAGTGCCGAGCGCACCTCGAGGTCCGCGCCGGAAACCGAGACGCTGCGCTCGCCCACCCGTGGCGCCACGACCGGCACCGTCGGCAAGGCGACTACGTCGTACGCCGACAGCAGCTCGTCGACCATGGTCCGGAACTCCTGGCGAGCGGCGTCGGCCTTGGCGTAGCGCTCCGCGGGGATCTCGCGGCCCACGTCGAGCCGGGCCAGGACCTCGGGGTCGATCAGCCGGCGGTCCGCGGCGAGATGGTGCTCGTGCACGCGGAACGCCTCCTTGCCTTGCAGGGTGGAGAAGATCTCGAACAGCGTCTCCGGTCGTTCCCACTGGGGGAATCCACGGACGAGGCCGACGTCGGCGCCGGTCCGGTGGACGAGTTGCCGGGTCAGCTCCTCGATCCTTGGATCAGTCCTGGCGATCGAGTGCGGACGAATCCATCCGACCGTGAAACGGCTCGACCAAGGCGTCACCGACCGGTCGCTAAGGGCTTGGTAACCGGTCAGGGCGTCCTCGGCGGTGGTCGCGAACAGACCGACGTGGTCCAAGCTCGGAGCCAGCGGATACACGCCGGCGCTCGAGATGGCGTCGTACGCCGGTTTGAAGCCGACGACACCACAGAGCGCGGCGGGCACCCGGATCGAGCCGGCGGTGTC
Source organism: Kribbella sp. NPDC002412 (assembly GCF_053592935.1). Classification (NCBI taxonomy): domain Bacteria; kingdom Bacillati; phylum Actinomycetota; class Actinomycetes; order Propionibacteriales; family Kribbellaceae; genus Kribbella; species Kribbella sp. NPDC002412. The sequence continues at coordinate 98,219 of NZ_JBSFBL010000012.1, read as the reverse complement.
GGTGCCCAGCGCGAGCGGCACCATCCCGGCCGCCACCGCGACCGCGCTGCCGCCGCTGCTGCCGCCGGACATCCGGCTGGGGTCGACCGGGTTGCGGGAAGCGCCGTGGACGGAGCGGTCACCGGTGGCGCCGTACGCGAACTCGTGCAGCGTCGTCTTCCCGACGATCACCGCTCCGGCGGCGCGCAACCGCCGTACCACCTCGGCGTCCTCCACCGGAGTGGACCCGAAGGACGTGGCCGATCCACAACTGGTGGGCAGACCGGCCATGTCGACGAGGTCCTTCACTGCCACGGGCACGCCGTGCAGCGGACCGAGATCGATGCCTTCGGCCCGTTGTTTGTCGGCCGCCTCGGCCGCGGCGCGGGCTCCTTCGTCATCCACGAGAGCGAAGGCGTTCAGGGTGGGGTTCAGCTCGTGGATGTGGCGCAACGTCTTCTCGGTGACCTCGCGGGCGGAGGTCTCCCGGATCGCTCGCGCGAGCTCTGCGAGGTTCATGAGGCGAATCCGGGGGCGAGACCGAGCACAGGCACGATCAGCGCCGTACACACGCTCATCGAGACCACGTTGCCGATGAAGGGATGGAAGCCCACCGGCATCCGAGCCCCGATCGCTGCGGCCACCGGCGGGGCGATCAGCGCTCCGGCCAGCGCGCCGACCACGACCGACTGAAGGGTTCCGCCGAAGGCCAGCACGACTGCCGGCGCGACGGAGACGACCGGCACGAACGTCGGGTAGAAGCCATGCGCCTGCCAGCGTTTGCGCCAGACGGCCACACCGACGACAGCGGTCAGAGCCTGGCCAGCGAGCACCGCGAGGAACAGGCCCGATCCGTAGGCGGTGCTGGATGGAGCGACCAGGTGCGTCACGACGGCGCCGGCGATCAGCGCCGCGCTCGCCCACTCGTTGCCGAAGAACTGCGCCTCGGAGAAGTCGGCCAGCGCACGGCGTGGCAACCACAGCAGGACAGGTCCACGGCGGGGCTCGTCCTCGGCCTGCGTTCGCCAAGCGCCCGGGGCCGGCATCCACCTCAGCCGGCCACAGAGCCAGAACGCCACGACGGCACCGGCCGCCATGCCTGCGGTGGCACCGACAACCGGCGGAAAGGCCAGCGGGACGCAGACGTATTCGACGGCCAGGATCGCGATCGGCGGCGTGAGCAACGCGCCCAGTACGGCGGCCGTCAGGCCGACTCTCCACCCAGGTCCGAAGAGGACCACGATCGCCGGCGCGACGGACACCAGCGGCACGAACAACGGCTGCCAACTGCCAGGCTCCAGCGTCCAGCCCCAGGCGAGGTTGCCGAGGAGCAGGCTGACCAGCCCACTCCCGGCGGCCCACGGCCACAGTCCCGTGCCACAGGCCTGGACGAACCCCTGCCATCGCCAGGATCTCCGGTGGGCGACATGACCGGCGAGGCCGCCGGCTAGCAGCAACGCCCCAGCCGGAGCCACCGCGTAGAACTGCGGCTCGCTGATGGATCCGGTCAGCCAGGAGACGAGCCGCCCCAGGTCGGTGTAGTCACCGTTCCACGGCTGCCAGATCCCGTCGACGCGCGTGAACGTCCAGCCGGCGAGGACCAGGAGGGAGACGCCGGCCAGCCCAGCACACCAGGCGGCGATTCTCCGCGGGCCGGCGACTCCCGCCGTACTGCGGACTGTCGTCATCACGTCACCTCGGCAGCGGGGCGCGGTCGCGGTAACCGAGCATCTGGTCGTACAGGTCGGTACGACGGTCCCGGTGCAGGTCGTTGAGCTGGTTCCAGATCGGGGCCGTGCGCGCGGCGGTCAGATCGATGTCGGCGTAGATGACGGTGTCCTCGTCCGGGCCCGCGATCCGGTCGATCGGCCAGCCGTTCGTCCCGGCGATCAGCGAGTTGCCCATGAAGCCCGCGCCCCGCTCCTGGCCGGTCCGGTCCGCGGTGGCGATGAAGACATTGTTGGCGTGGGCCGCCGTGATGGTCAGGTACGCCGCCATGCACACACCGCTCGCGTCGTACAGCGGTGGTGGTGTCCAGACCCAGCCGGTGGGCACGCAGATGATGTCCGCGCCCATCTGCGCCACGATCCGCGCCGTCTCGGGGAACCAGATGTCCCAGCAGACCAGCAGCCCGATCCGGCCGATCTTGGTGTCGAACACCGAGAACCCCTCGTCGCCGGGGGTGAACCAGAGCTTCTCGGTGTTCCACAGGTGCGTCTTGCGGTACCGGCCGATGTAGCCCTCCGGGCCGACCAGTACGGCGGTGTCGTACAGCTTCATCCCTGATCGCTCCGGCAGGCAGCCGACGATGTACACGTTCCGCGCGGCGGCGATCCGGGCGAACGACTCGACGGTCGGTCCGTCCGGAACCGCTTCGGCGTGCGCGAAGGCCTCCTCCCGGCTCTCGAAGACGTAGCCGGTGGTGGCGAGCTCGGGCAGCACGATCAGGCCGGCGCCGGCGTCGGCCGCCGCGGTCAGCCGCTGCTCCACCGCCAGCGCGTTCGCCTTGAGGTTCTCGACCCCGACCCGCGGCTCGAACTGCACGACGGCGACCCGCACCGGGCTCACCCTCGGATCCGCACTCTCCCGCGCCTGTGTGGTCATGACGTGGCCTCCTTCGTCGAAATCTGGTTTCAAGTTGAAACCAACTTGACCGGGAGCGTAGGGGATCCGGTTTATACTTGCAACCACTTGGCGACGGAAATCTGCGGCGGACGGCCGCAGCACTCGAAGGGGACACGGATGCCGCAGCGGGTCACGCACGAGGACGCGGAGTGCCCGGTCGCGCGGGCCGTCGACGTGATCGGGGACCGCTGGTCACTGCTGATCGTTCGGGACGCGTTCGACGGCATCAGCCGGTTCGGCGAGTTCCAGCGCAACCTCGGCCTGGCGAAGAACATCCTGTCGTCGCGGCTGCGGGAGCTCGTCGCCCACGGCATCCTCGAGGTGGTCCCAGCCGCCGACGGGACGGCGTACCACGAGTACGCGCTGACCGAGAAGGGCCGGGACCTCTTCGTCATCCTGGTCAGCCTGCGCCAGTGGGGCGAGGACCACCTCTTCGAGGACACCGAGGCCCACTCGGTCCTCCTCGACGCGAAGAACGGCAAACCCCTCCGCAAACTCGAGGTCAAGGACGCCACCGGCCGCCCCGTCACCCCCACCCAAACCTACGTCCGCAAAGTCCCCACCTGAGCCGCCCCGTCAGCCCTCGTCGATCGCCGTCGCCTGGAACCACGCCGGACACCCCACTCAACGGATACCGAGAGCCACCTGGTGAGCACGGTGTGAATTGAGTGGGGGCCGGGGGCAAGTTTCCGCAACTTCCTCGGGCTGTTCGGCATCTTGCGGGGTGTAGGGGTTTCCACCGCCGGCTGGGGGGCTGCGGGTTAGTGGTGGGGGGAAGGACATGGTCAGGTGGGTCTTGGTGGCTGGGCTGCTGGTGGCGGGGGTCGCCGGCGGGAACGGCGGGGTGGCGACGGCGGGGCCGTCTGCGGAGAGTCCGGGGATCGCGATCGCGGAGGATCTGCCGGAGCCGGAGGGGGCGCAGTTTTTGCCAGGGGCAACTAATGTGGTGCCGGCGACCGAGACCCCGGCGGCGGATGTCAGGACCAAGAGCCAGGCGGAGCTGATGGCGGAGGCCGCGGCGGCCGGGACGTACACGTGCCCGGGGTTCAGCACCGTCGACGACGCGACGCCGTTGTCGTACGTGATGAACGACTACTACGCCTGGGGCGGGTTCAAGGCCGTCAGGGTCGGGAACGGCAGCGGCAACATCAACTGGAAGCTCAACCCGTACGGCAATCCCAGCTGGTACATGTGGTTCCACTCGCTGCGCTGGCTGGGGCAGGGCATCATCGCGGCCGGCAAGGGTGACGCGAACGCGATCGCGCACGTCACCACGATCGTCAGCGACTGGGTGCTCGACAACCCGTACTCCTGGAAGGCGAACGTCGGCGCCTGGGAGTCGACGATGCACCGCACCAACGTGATCATCTGCACCCGGCAGGCCGTGCTGTCCGGGCTCAAGGTCACCACGCTTCCGCCGCGCTACCTGTGGCTGAACACCGCGTTGATCAACCACGCGCGGTTCCTGATCAACTACTGGAGCGGCGCCTGGAACCACGGCACCGACGAGAGCATCGCCCTGTTCGGCGTCGGCTGCACACTCAACCGCTCCGACTACAAGACGCTCGCCCAGCAACGCCTCGCGGCCGGCATCACGACCGCGATCGACTCCCAAGGCTCGACCAACGAGCAGTCGACGGCGTACGCGCAGTTCAACTACGCCCTCTGGGGCCGAGCAGTCACCGTCATGCAAGCCTGCGGCGCCGACCCCGGTACGACGATCACCGCGCGACGGGCCCTGATGGCGCGCTGGCTCGCCCTGGCCACCAACTCCATGGGCAATCTCCACCAGATCGGCGACTCCGAGGTCGTGCGTACGGCGCCCGTCGCCGGCACACCACTCGAGTACGCCGGAAGCCTCGGCGCGACCGGGACCGCACCGGCCCAACGCGTCGGCCTGTACTCCGCCGGCTACGTCTTCGGCCGCTCCGGCTGGGGAACGCGGACGACGTTTGCGGCCCAAGCGACGTACAGCATCAGGTACGGACCATCGCGCAAGCTGCACGGGCACAGCGACCACATGTCGATGACGTACGCCGCTCGCGGCCGCGACATCGTGATCGACGGCGGCCATGCCGGTTACCAGAACGACGTCTGGCGGACGTGGGCGAAGAGCCCGTTCGCGCACAGCTCGATGACGACGCCGCGGGCGGCTGATCGACTGCCCGCCACCAAGCTGACACGGTACGCGCTCAAGTCGACCTCGGACTTCTACGAGTTCTCCGACGTGCCCGGGACCGGGATCAGCCGCGTTCGCGCCGTACTCGTGGTCCGGAGTCCCGACCTGGTCGTCACGCTCGACCGCGCGTCGTCCACGACCGCGCAGCAGTTCCAGACCTTGTGGCATCTGCCGTCGGATCAGAGGGCGACCGTGTACTCGCGGACCACGGCACTCGCGGCGCGGGCCGGCGACGACACCCGGACGATCCTGTTCCAGGTGCCCTACCGGCAGGCGTTGCCGCGCGGCGCGATCCTGCTCAAGCAGGCGCAGACCAACCCGATCCAGGGCTGGCACTACCCGAAGATCACCATCCGGCGGTCGGCGCCCACGCTGATGTTCGCGCGGGCCGGGACGTCGGCGTCGATCCTGTCGTTCATCGCGCCGGTCCGGGCGACGGGGTCGGTGACGTACCGCGCCCGCTGGTCCGGTACGACGTACGTCGTCGACCTGAACGTGGCCGGCGTCCGGACATCGATCGGGATCACCGCCGGGGGCTCACTGGTCCGGATTGCCTGAGATGCAACCGATGGAACCGTTCACCGCGTCGGGACAAGTAGAGGGGTAGGGCGAGATTCTGGGGGTGTGGGGCCGTTGAGGCATCGGCGCAGCAGCTTCCGCGAGCACGTCGGGGGTCCATTGGTTGCCATGACGGTGACGATGGTCGTGCTGACGTTGGTGGGTGGTGTGCTGGTGCTTCTCGAGCCCACCCGGCCGAGCGCGACGGTGCCGGTCAGCAGCGCCCCCGGGACCGGGGCGCGATCGGTGGATCGGGGGCCGTTCGGCTCCGGCCGGCTGGGCCCGTGGCAGGACCTGGTCAACCACATCTCGTCCGACGACGAGATCCGGGACACGCTGATGTTCAACGGGGTGTTCATGTTCGGCGACAGCATCGCCGTACAGGACGGGCCGGCCCTGGAGAAGTCGCTGGCGAACCGGACCGGTGACGCCATCGCCGTCCACGACTGGTCGGGGCAGCCGGCCGCGGCCGCCGTCGACGCGCTGGCGGACTGGGAACGGCGGTTCGGCCTGCCGAGCCGGATCGTGATGGCGGTGGGGTCGAACGACATCTTCGACCCGCCCGCGTTCGCCGAGCAGGTGGAGCGGGCGATGCACATCGCCGGTCCTTCACGGACCGTGTACTGGGTGAACGCGCACGTCAGCCGGGTCCGTGAGCCCGCCGCGGTCCGGTCGGCCGACCTGGCCAACAGTGCGTGGGTCAACCAGCAGTTGGAGCAGGCCGCCGTACGTCACCCGAACCTGCGGATCGTGCGATGGAGCGAGTTCCTCGCGGCGCAACCGGGTGGCGCGGCGAAGTATCTGCGGGACGGCGTCCACACCTCGCAGTTCGGTCAGCAGGCGCGCAATGAACTGATCGTCGACGCCCTCGCAGGGACCCAGTGACGATGGCAACCTCCGCGCCGCCTCCCGCGTTATCAGGGTGTGCCTCGAATCGCTGCGCGCACCGCGACCTCCGCGGTCCTCACCGCGGTGCTGGTCGCCGCCTTGCTCACCTTCATCCACCTTGAGGCGCCGACCGCTCACGCGAAGAGCGCCGTACCGGCGACAAGCACGGGCCGTTATGGATCGGGCACGCTCGGTCCGTGGCAGGCGCACGCGAAGGTGATCTCGAGTGCCGCGCAGATCCGGCAGGTGGTCGCGACGGACGGGGTGGTCCTGTTCGGCGACAGCATCGCCGTACAGGACGGGGGTGCGCTCGGGCGCCTGCTTGCGCAACGGGCCGATACGACGTTCGCGGAGCACAGCTGGTCCGGTGAGCCGGCGTCGGCGGCGGTCGACGCGCTCGCGATCTGGAAGCAGCAGTTCGGGCTTCCGCATCGGATCGTGATGGCGGTCGGGTCGAACGACATCTTCGATCCGCCGGCCTTTGCCGCGCAGGTCGATCGCGCGCTGCAGATCGCAGGGCCGTCGCGGACGGTGTACTGGGTCAACGTGCAGGTACGGCGGACGGACAAGCCGCCGGCGATCCAGGTCGCGGACCAGCGGAACAGTGAGTGGATCGATCGGCAGCTGGAGCAGGCCGCCGTACGGCACTCGAACCTGCGCATCGTGCATTGGGCCGAGTACCTGGCTGCCCGTCCGGACCGGCTGCGAACGGACCTGCGCGACGGGCGTCACACGACGGTGCCGGACGGTCAGAACGCGCGGAACGCCCTGATTCTGCAGGCGATTCTGGACCACTGAGCTTGCCCGCAAGGGCAACTCGGGAACCGGAGTAGGGGGTCCGGACAACTTTTAGGGTGTGTCCGGACATCAAAGCAGACAGAGGGATTCACTTCGAGTCGGGGGGAACCGATGACAGCGACCATGAAGCTGGAGTGACAGCCGTGCGACGGCTGGGCCGCGGCGCCGATTTCGGTGCCGGACGCAACTTAACGGCGGTCCCGCAACGTCTGTAGAGCAAGACCCTGGCCCGGAGCCACCGCCGGCTCGGGCATCGCGACGACAACCACTTGACCTGCTCCTGGGACACCTCCGGCCCAAATTCAGGTCTAGGCCAGAACATAGGCAGGCCCTGGGGGCTGCAGTGAGGAATCAACCATGCCCGCGCACCGACACCGCAAGGCCGGCACGACCCTACGGCTCAGCCTCGCCCTGCTGCTGAGCGCGGTCGTCGTGGTGACGTTGCTGGTGATTCCCTGGGGTGGCTCGACCCCCGAGGCTGCACCGGATCCGACGGTTGCCCGCACTCCGGAACCGCCGACGCCGACCGTCACGCAGCAGGCGAGGCGGAACGTGTACACGTGCCCGGCGTACTCCGGCATCGACCGCGGGAACCCGCTCACCGCCCTCTACAACGACACGTTCGCCTGGGGCACGTCGGCGCCGTACAAGGTCGGCAACGGCAAGGGCGACATCGACTGGAGCCTGAACCCGTACCAGAACCCGAGCTGGTACATGTGGTTCCACTCGCTGCGCTGGCTCGGCCAGGGAATCGCCGCCGGCGGCAAGGGCGACAAGCAGGCGCTCGCCCGGGTGAGCACGATCGTCCGCGACTGGGTGAAGGACAACCCGTACTCGTGGAAGCCGAACATCGGCGCCTACGAGTCGACCATGCACCGCACGAACGTGCTGATCTGCTTGCGCCAGGCAACGTTGACCGGGCTCAAGGTGGCGAAGCTGCCGCTGTCGTACGCCTGGCTCGACAAGGCCCTGCAGGAGCACGCGTGGTTCCTGCAGAAGAACTACAGCGGCGACTGGAACCACGGCACTGACGAGAGCCTCGCGCTGTTCGGCATCGGCTGCACGCTGAACCGGCCCGACCTCAAGAAGATCGCGGCCGACCGGCTGACCAGCGCGATCAAGACCTCGATCGACACGCAGGGGTCGACCAACGAGCAGTCGACGGCGTACGCGCAGTTCAACTACTCGCTCTGGGGCCGGGCGATCGACGTCCTGCAGAAGTGCGGCGTCGACCCGGGTACGACGATCAAGGCGCGCCGGCGTGAGCTCGCCAAGTGGCTCGCGCTCGCCACGAACTCGCTCGGCAACCTGCACCAGATCGGCGACTCCGAGGTGGTCCGCACGTCACCGGTCCCCGGCACGGTGCTCGAGTACGCCGGAACGCTCGGCAAGCAGGGGATCCGACCGACGCAGCGGGTCGGGATCTTCGACGCCGGGTACATCTTCGGCCGGACCGGCTGGGGCGAGACGAGGCCGTTCACACAGGAGTCGACGTACAGCATCCGGTTCGGTCCGTCGCGGAAGTTGCACGGGCACGAGGACCACACGTCGGTCACCTACACCTCGCACGGCCGCGACATCCTGATCGACGGCGGGCACTCCGGGTACAAGTGGGACGACTGGCGGAGCTGGGCGAAGAGCCAGTTCTCGCACAACCAGATGACGGTGTTGTCGACGGCAACTTCCCACCCGGTGACCCGGTTGACGCGGTCGTCGGTCGGAGCGACCTCGGAGTTCTACGAGCTCAAGGACGCGCTCGGCCCCGGGATCGACCGGACCCGCGGGGTGCTGGTGCTGAAGGACCCGGACCTGATGGTCGTGCTGGACCGGGGCACGTCGGCGACGGACGAGCAGTACGAGACGTTGTGGCACCTGCCGTCGGACCAGAAGGTTCAGGTCTTCGGCAATGGGTCGGCTGTGGCCACTCGGACCGGCGACAAGGTGAAGACGGTGCTGCTGCAGGTCCCGTTCCAGCAGGAGACGACCCCGATCAAGGTCGCCAACGGAGCCACCGACCCGATCCAGGGCTGGCACTACCAAACCATCGACACCCGCAAGCCGGCCCCCGTCGTCAAGTTCACCCGCTCCGGCCGCTCGGCGACGATCCTCTCGGTCATCGTCCCGGTCCGCACCAACGCCCAGGTCACCTACACCACCACCCAGTCCGGCGACCGCACCCTGATCAATCTCGTTGTCGACAAGGTCCGCACGACGGTCGCAGTCTCCCCCGACGGCACGCTCCAGCGCGTCAAGTAGTTCCGGCGATAGCTGGTGGTCGGCGTACGCGCTTTAGCTCCGGGCGCCGACTGGGCGCCAGTCGGCGGGTGGGTCCTCACCTACTCGGCCGTCCACGGCTTCGCGGAGAAGGTCGGCGTGGCCGGTGTGGCGCCCGTACTCCTCGATGAGGTCGCAGACGAGGCGACGGAGGCTGGCGCGCCGGCCGTCCGGCCAGGTGATGTGCGCCGGCTGGTCGAGACCGCCGTCGGCGATCGCCGCAGCCAGGCACGCCCGGGAGCGCTGGACCGCACCATCCCATAGCGCGTACAGCTCCTCGGGCTTGTCATCGACCGCGGACGTCAACTCCCAGTCGTTGTCGTCCCGCCACCCGTTGCTCGCCCACGGCTCCCCCATCGGCTCACCCCGAAACTTCACGGTGAACAGGTAGTCCTCGTTGGCCGCCAGGTGCTTCAACAGCCCCCCGATCGTCAACGACGACTTCCCGATCCGCATGTTCAACCCCGCCGCGTCCAACCCATCGGCCTTCCACCGAAACGTCGTACGCAACCTCTCCAACGCCCCCACCAGATGCGCGACCTCCGACCCCGCCACCGGAGGCTCCCAAGGAATCTCAGCCATACCAGCACGCTAACCCCCATTCCGGACACTCCCCTTCCGGAATTCTCGGGTGCTTCTCCACAGCCTCGGCGATACTGGCAATCATGGCCGTGGAGGAAGTCGCCGGATGGGTCTGGTCCGTCAACGCCCGACGAGCCCTGGAGTGGGTGTCGGTGTGGGTCGGGTACACGTTCGAAGACTCCGACTGGCTGGCCATCGAGACTGCCTTGCCGGACACGGATGGCGACGTTCAGCCCGAGCGGTGGTACGACTACCCGATCATCGGCTCGCCACCCCTCACGGCCTTCCTCGCCGAAGACCACGGCGCCGCCGTCGTGAACATCCGCATCCGCGGGGAGCTCGACCCAGTCCTCGCCGCCCGGATCGACACCACACTCAGCATCCTCGCCGACGTCATACCCGCCCAAGGCAACTGACGCCCCGGCCAGGACGTCAGTGCTCGGGTTGTTGAGCGATCGCGAGCGCCTCGGGTGTTTGGCTTGGGTCATGCGGACCGTCTACGCCATGCATCCGGTCGTCACCAGGCTGACAACGCCGATGGGTATGCCGTGGCGATCGCACGCTGCCTCGTCCAGAGCCGCGGTGCCGGTGGGTGCCGCACGAGACGGTAGAGGAGTACGGCGACGAGGACGGTGGTAGGCGAGCGCAGGGGATGATGGTGCGATGCCTGAACGACATTCACGCCCCGTGCCCGGTGGGCGGGCCTTCTTCTTGACCGAACGGCTGTGGAAGTTGGCGGAGGGTCTTCCGGTCGAGTCCGTGCCGATCGACAGCATCCGGGAGTTCGACGAGAACTGCTGGTTCGGCGGGGACCCGGTCACCTGCCGGATGGTCGCCGTACACGCCGACCGGATCCAGAAGGCCGATCTCCGCTACCCGGTGATCCTGTCCGCGGACGGACGCCTGATGGACGGCGGCCACCGAATCGCCAAGGCGTGGCTCAACGGCGCGACCACCATCAACGCAACCCGCTTCACCGTCGACCCCGACCCCGACTACATCGAGTGGGATCCCGTCCCCCCGACGCTTGGCGTGAGACACATCTACCTCGTCACGCATCCTGAGGCGCAGCATCACGTCGACAACGTCGTCGGAGGCTGGCACGACTCAGAACTGACAGCCCGCGGCCACCTCCAGGCCGAACGCATCGCCGACGCCCTGGCAAGCAAAATCGGCCCCCAGCCCGTCGAGATCTACTCCTCCGACCTACGTCGAACCACCCAAACGGCAGAGCACATCGCCCGAAGCTTCTCCGTCGAGATCCACACTGACGCACGCCTCCGCGAACGCTCCAACGGCGAAGCCGACGGCCGCCCCCAATCCTGGCTAGCCGAGCACCGCATCCCCCTCCCCGAGTACGGCGACCGCCTAACCCACCACGACGGCCCAGCCGGCGCGGAAACCCGCCAAGCCCTAGCCGAACGCCTCTACCCAGCCCTGGCCGACATCCTCCGCCGCCCAGTCCCAACCCAGATCATCGTCTCCCACGGCTCCGCCTCGAGCTACCTGATCGCCGCCTGGCTAGGCATCCCCATACCCTCCACAGACCGAGCCTTCTTCCCCCTGACCCCCGGCAGCATCACCACCCTCCACCGCAACAAAACCCACCACAGCCACCAACTCATCTCCCTAAACGAAACCCACCACCTACAAAACCTCTGATCCCCAACACCGCTGTGCTCCAGCACGTGGCCACGCCGGTTTGGACCGGCCAGCGCTAGACGCACCGGGGCGCACACGGACGCATGGGGCAGACCCACAACCCTCGGCATGCGAAACCCCAACTCGTACGCGTCTTGGCCTAAGTTCGGCGGATTTGCCTGTCGGTCGAACCATCCGGCCGGATTGCGCCTCGGCACCTGACGCTCATGCCGGCAACACCCCCTGCGTGACCGCCACCGGCATGATGTGGCAATGACGGCGGGCAGGTCTCACGCACCGGACCCAATCTCCACGCGTCTCGGATCGTTCCTTGACGACCTCAGGAGCGAGCTTGGCGACGCTGCCTCGATCGCGGTCGAGGATCGCGATGGCCGGCGCGCCGTCGACCTCCTACCGAGGCGAGAACGCGCACTGGCCGTCTCATGGACGGACTTCTACCTCGCGGGCGATGGATCGCCTGGCGACGCGCTTCAGGTCGAGGCCGGCCATCAGGGTGGTCGGTGGGAACTCGGCCGCGACGAGGATGCCGCGCTACTCCTGATCGACCTCGTGCGGTCCGTGATCGCTGGTCGCGTGAGCGAGGTGTTCGGCCCGGCGCGGTCACGTGTCGAGGTGACTCTGTCTGACGGAACCAGGAAGGTCGAGATCGGGGCACGGGCTCCGGTGGGATGCTTGCCAATCCCGGGCTGGATGCGCCTCGGCCGGCGAGTGAACTACGCACCGTATCGGTGAGGGGGAAGCCACCTGACTTGCCCGTCCCCGGACGGCTGCCGAACCCAGGCCGGCGCAGCGCGGGGCGCGAGTAGGCTGCCGATCCAGTCGGGACGCCTCTGGCGCTCCCGATTCTCGTGTCGTGGTGGCCGGCTCTCCTCCGCGGAGAAGCGCGCGCGGAGCGGACGCGTGGGTCGACCACATGTGTCGGTTTCGAACCGACGACCTTCTCATTGCGAGGAGGAACGACGCCTCCTCTGGCCTCTAACCTGGAACCTTGGCGAATCCGCCGAGAGGCCAGCCGAACGAGACAACTGAGCCGCAGCAGCATCGATCGCGTGCGGCCCCAGCGCAGAAGCGGGATCGATCGATGCAGGACACGCGGCTCATCTTGAAACGACAGCACGCCCCGGGCGTTGGCGGCCGGGGCGTGCTGTTGGGCTGCGATCAGCTGATGGTGAGGATCTTGTTCGCGGTGAAGGCCTGCGCGTGGTCGGGATCCCCAGGGAACCAGACCCGGTATGCGATCTGGCCGCGGACCGCCGGTTTGATCCCGAAGGCGTACTTGCCGGACGCACTCAGCTTCACCGACGCGATCGACCTCCACACCTTGCTGCCGTACTGTTGCAGATAGACAGTCTGCCCCGCGTGTGCGGGAGCGACGTACCCGCTGAGCGCGGCCACCTGCCCCAGCCGGATCGCCGTAGGAGACAGCGTCGCCGAGATCGTCGGCGCGACGTTCACCGTGATGTCCGCCGTCCGCGTCCCCATCATCTCGTCGTTCCCTGGAAACGTCATCATGTACACCGACGACACGACTGGCTTCGTCGTCACCGCAACGGTGCCGGTGACGGTCGTCTTCGGCGACGCCAGCAGAGTGAACCTCGACGAGTTCTTCGGGCGTACATAGACGTTGAGCGGGAGTCCGTAGTACGCCTTGTTGTCGATGCGCAACAGGCTCCCGCGCAGCGTGACTGTCCCGCCGTAGTTGACCAGCGTCGAGGTCGCGCTGATCCCCGACTTCATCCCCACCAGCCGCTTGACGTTCGGCGCGCTGTAGTGCCCAGTACGGTCCCGGGCCCAGACGGCGTACGTATAGGTGACGCCCTGCGCGAGACCGGTGTCTTTCACGGCGGTCCCGGTGCCCGCATAGACGAGCGTGCCGGTGGTCGGCGTCGGAACGGTGCTGCCGGCGTTCCGCCGCACGATGACCTGGTCCAGGTCGGTGGTGGGATGAATCGTCCACGACAGGTTCGCGGCCAGGTAGGCGCCAGTCGCGTCGAACGGCGCCACCTGCGGCGGCGTGGTGTCTGCCGTGCGGAAGGTGCTGGTGAACGGCGCAAGCGGCGTACCGTCAGCCTCCTGCACGCCAGTGACCTGAATCCGGTACGGCGTGTTGTCGAGCAGCGTCGCGGGGGTGTCCGGGTCCGCGGGGGACGGTGGGTGGGTCGGACTGATGACGGCCTGCATGGTTGTCGCGTCGTAGGCGACGGTCGCACCGACCGCCGCACCGGTCCGACCGTTGAGCAGCCGGACTGTTGCCGAGTTGACGCTGTCGGCGACGACCGGACGAGCAAACGTCACCGTTGGCTTGACACTCACTGCCGCGTTCAACGACAGATCGGCCGGCTGGACATCCATGACTGGGTACGCCGTGCCGGTACGCGGATCCTTGAGACCCGCATTGTCAACGCTCAATGTGTATCCACGGGTGTCCCGGGATCCGTTGTCGTTGCGCACGGCAATGAGTGTGCCGGCGGTCAGCGCATCGACGTTCCACGCCACGGTCAGCCCCACCGGCTGTGGACAACCAGTGAGCGGATCGATCGGCATCGTCGGGTAGTGCCACACGTGATGCGCCAGCGGCCGCAGATTGCGGTCGTACACGTCGAGGCTCGGCGCGAAGTTCGACGAGAAGGCGCAGTCGTCGTACACCGGCCCGCTCAGCCTGACCGAGATGACGCCCGACGACGATGCATTGACCACATACCAGTCGACGTCGCCCTCCACACCGACTGTGCCGGAGACCTGCGCGGGTACCGCGGGGATACCGGTAGCCCTGGCGGGCTGGTCGTTGCCGTCTGCCGGGTTGACCGGGAAGTCCGTCGTCCACTTGCCGCCGAGGGCCTGGTATGCGTCCAGGATGCCCGCGCCGTAGTACGGGTCGATGCCGCGCGGGCCTGCGTCGCGGGCAGTCGCCTTCAACCGGGCCATCACCTGGGCCGGTGTGAACGTCGGCCACTTGTTGCGGACCAGTGCCACGACGCCCGCCACGATCGGCGACGAGAACGACGTACCCGCCAGGCCCATGTAGTACGGCTCGGAGCCCAACGGAGTCTGCGCCCGCGGCGCCGTGCTGGTGATGCCGAAGCCCGGGGCGGCGATGTCGACCGAGTCACCCCAGCTGCTGAAACTGGTCAGCGCGCCGGCCGGGTTCGTGGCACCGACCGAGAGCACCTCCGGGTACGCCGCCGGGTAGTTCGGGTCCGGCGAACCGGTGTTCCCGGCCGCGGCGACCAGGACCACACCCTTGGCGACGGCGTTCTGGATCACCTGGTGCAGGATCGGGTTGTCACCTCCGCCGCCGAGCGACATGTTGATCACCCGGACGCCGTTCTTGACCGCCCAGTTGATGCCGTTGATGACGTTGGCGTCGCTGCCCTCGCCGTTGTCGTCGAGCACCTTCACCGGCCGGACCTTGGCGTTCCAGGCCACGCCGGCGATACCGATCGAGTTGCCGGTGCCGGCCGCGATGATTCCGGTGACCGCCGTACCGTGGCCGTCCCCGTCGTTCGGGGCCAGCGCGGTGTTGAACGTGTTGTAGCCGGGCAGCAGGTGGCCGGCCAGATCCGGGTGACCGGCGTCGACACCGGTGTCCAGTACGGCGACAGTCTGCGTGCCGGCCGACTTGCTCAAGTCCCAGGCCTGGTTGACCCGAACGGTCGGCAGATACTTCTGGTAATTGGTGTAGAACAAGTCGCTCGGCGTGGCAGACCTCCGTCGGATGTAGTTGAGCGAGGCCTGCGCGACGGCCGGATCAGCCTTGACCTTCTTCAGCAACTCGGGCGCCGGCACGTCACCGGTCACGGTGACGACGTCGTCGGTGACCGACGTCTTCGGCGTGGCGTTGACCTTGGCGAGCGCCGACTTGCGGGCCGACGTGGTCGCCTTCGACTTGAACTGAACGATCACGGACTTCGCGTCGTACGCGGGTTTCGCCGACCCTCGTTCGGACCGGAAATTCGCCTTGAACGGGCGCGGCTCGGACGACACCTCGGCGGTACCGGACGAACCGGTCACCGCAACCAAGGTCGCCGCGACCATCGCCGCCGGAAGGCCCAGACGCAGCAACTGAGCAGGACGGAAAGACAACAGAACCCCCAAGGTGCTTCCACGATCAGGCGGATCCGGCGCACCCCGAGCGACACCGGCGAGTCAGGGGATGTTTCTATCGTTCAAACCCGTTGTCTGCAACTTCGTTGAACCATTGCCGGCCTCCGCAGCCCTCGGTAGGCGGCCTCTGACCGGACCCCGGTGCTATCCGTCATTTCGCACCACGAACCGCACGACGACTGACGCGTCGGGGTGTGGCCGCGCTGGCAGCAACGTGCAAGACGCTGGATCGACTGCGGACCTGTGTCTACCTGGCCGAGATGAACGATGCCCAAAGCAACCGTCACATCTGGGGCGCCGAGACCGATGGGAGGCCCTGCATGGCGGGCTGTATGTCCGGCGGCCGCCGTGGACCCCGCGTACGGGCGGATGAAGCCCGCCTGCACGGAAGGTTACCGGGCAAGCGGATCTGCTGATCACGCTGCCGTGGCCGATCGACCTGATCGGCAACCGGTCCAATCTGTTCGACACGATCAGCTGGTGGGATGACGCCGCCGTAGGTCGAACTGCAGACGGCGTACACCGACACCCTCGGCGCACCCGACTTGAGGATGCCAGATCCCAAGCCTGTTGGACGCGGAAGTTCCGTGTCAGATTGGTAAGTACAGCAGTCCGGGCCCCTTTTCGGCCGACGCGAAGCGCGTTCGACGAGGAGTATCCATGTCTACCAACACCGAAGAACGTCACGGGCCGACCGGCGGAGCTCAGCGGATGTCGCTGAGGTCGCTGCTGATCTGGGGTGCGATAGCGGTGGTCGGCGCCGTCTGCTGGGCGGTACTGGCGCTGGTCCGCGGCGAGCAGATCTCTGCGCTGTGGATCCTGTTCGCGGCGCTGGCGTCGTACTTCATCGCCTACCGGTTCTACGCCCGCTTCATCGCGTACCGAGTGCTCCGGGTCGACGACACCAGGGCGACACCGGCCGAGCGGCTCGAGAACGGAGTGGACTTCGACGTCACGGACCGGCGCGTGCTGTTCGGTCACCACTTCGCCGCGATCGCCGGAGCCGGTCCGCTCGTCGGGCCGGTGCTCGCCGCGCAGATGGGCTACCTCCCCGGCACGGCCTGGATCATCGTCGGGGTGATCCTGGCCGGCGCCGTCCAGGACCTGATGGTGATGTTCTTCTCCATGCGCCGCGACGGCAAGAGCCTGGGCCAGATGGTGCGCGAGGAGATCGGCGTCGTGGGCGGCACCGCGGCCCTCATCGCGGTGTTCGCGATCATGATCATCATTCTGGCGGTGCTGGCGCTCGTGGTTGTCAACGCGCTGGCGGAGTCGCCGTGGGGCGTCTTCTCGATCGCGCTCACCATCCCGATCGCCCTGTTCATGGGCTTCTACCTTCGCTACATCCGGCCGGGCCGAGTCATGGAGGTCACGGCGATCGGGGTCGCGCTGTTGCTCCTCGCGATCATCGGCGGTGGGTTCGTCGATGAGTGGGGGCTCGCGAGCTCATTGACGCTCTCCAAGGAGACGCTGACGCTCTGCCTGGTCCTGTACGGCTTCTTCGCCTCGATCCTCCCCGTCTGGATGCTGCTCACCCCGCGTGACTACCTGTCCACGTTCATGAAGATCGGCGTGATCGTGCTGCTCGCGGTCGGCCTGGTCCTGGCCAACCCGCTGCTCGAGAACGAGGCAGTCACCGAGTTCGGGCGCGAAGGCACCGGTCCCGTGTTCGCCGGCAAGCTGTTCCCGTTCGTGTTCATCACGATCGCCTGTGGCGCCCTGTCCGGGTTCCACTCGCTGATCGCCTCCGGCACGACTCCGAAGATGATCGCCAAGGAAAGCCACGTCCGCATGATCGGTTACGGCAGCATGCTGATGGAGTCGTTCGTCGCGATCAGCGCCCTGATCGCGGCGTCGGTGATCGACCAGGGACTGTACTTCGCCATCAACAGCCCTGCCGGTGCCACCGGCGGAACTCCCGAGGCGGCGGCGGAGTTCGTGCGCTCACTGGGCTTCACGATCAGCCCCGCCGATCTCACCAACGCGGCGCAGTCGATCGAGGAGCAGTCGCTGATCTCGCGCACCGGCGGTGCACCGACCCTGGCGTTCGGCATCTCACTGATCTTCACCGAGGCGTTCGGTGGCGGGCTTGCCGCGTTCTGGTACCACTTCGCGATCATGTTCGAGGCGCTCTTCATCCTCACCGCCGTCGACGCCGGGACCCGCGTAGGCCGGTTCATGCTGCAGGACACGATCGGGAACCTGTGGCGGAAGTACGACGACATTTCCTGGAAGCCGGCCTCCTGGTCCGCCAGTGCGATCGTCGTCGCGCTGTGGGGCTACATGCTGTACGTCGGTGTCACCGACCCCCTCGGCGGCATCAACCAGCTGTTCCCGTTGTTCGGAATCTCCAACCAGCTGCTCGCCGCCATCGCCCTCACACTCTGCGTGACGCTGCTGATCAAGCACGGCAAGGTGAAATGGGCCTGGGTTCCGGGGATAGGTCTCGCCTGGGACCTGATCGTCACCCTGACCGCGAGCTGGCAGAAGGTCTTCTCCGACAACCCGAGCATCGGGTACTTCAAGCAGCGCTCGGTGTACCAGGACTCCATCGACAACGGCGCGATTCGCGCGCCTGCGAAGGACATGGACCAGATGCAACAGATCGTCACCAACTCCACTGTCAACGGCGTGCTGCAGTTGATCTTCGCGCTGCTGGTGGTGGTCGTCGTCGTCAATGCGTTCGTCATCTGGTTCAAGGCCGTGAGGGCGGGCGGACTGCCGACGACCGAGGTGCCGCACCAGCCGTCGCGCCTCGTCGCGCCCTCCTCCTTCTTCGCGACCAAGGAGGAGAAGGAGGCCGTGCGTCGGAACGAGGAGCTCACCCGGGCGGGAGACCAGCGATGAGGTCCGCTGTCATCCGGGCGGGTCGCGGGATCCTCTGGTACCTCCGCGAGGCGACCGGCGAGGCGAAATGGCACGAGTACGCCGACCGGTGCCGGCGCGAGGGCGTCGTACCCATGTCTCGTCGGGAGTTCGAGCGTCACCGGGCCGACCACAACGAGCACAACCCACAGTCCCGCTGCTGCTGACAGCGGTACGCACGCTCGACCAGCTGCGGTCGTTCGTCGCCGAGGCCAAGGCCCGCGCCAGACCTGCTCGCGTTCCTGTCCATGGTCGACCGCCGTCCCGGCTGCACCGCGACCTGTCCAAGCAACTCCCGATGGAACACCAAGACGTCGCGGGCACCGCGATCCCGATGGCCTCGGTCGTCGAGCAGACGGGCGTACGCCGCGCCGGTGGTGGCCTGGGCCTGCACCTCCCCGGCGTCGGTCGCCTACCGCAGCCTGTGGGACGAGGCCCGGCTACATGCGAAGGTAGGCGGTCGCCGGGTGCCGACACCGTCGGGCGCGAGTCCCGCGGTCAGAATGTGGCGATCGGGTTGACCGGGCTGCCGGACGTACCGGCGAAGCGGACCGGCGCGACTGCGAGGTGGAAATCCCACTGGCCGAGCTCGGCAGCTGTCGTCGCGCACGCCTCCAGGTCGCAGTTGTCGAGCAGCCATAGCCCCATCGCGACGAGGCTCACGGCGTGAACCGGCATCAACACGTCTTCGTACCCCGACGGCTGAACGTCCTGGGGGGTGTCAGCGCCGATCAGCGCGACCTCCCGCTCATGCAGCCACGGCAGGCAGGACGCGTGCCAGCCGGCCTGCGTGAAACCGCCGGCCGCACCGGCCTCGTGCCGAACGCGGCCGTACCCGGTCCGCAGGAGTACCGCGTCGCCGGGTCGCACCCGCACACCCTGGCGACGCTCGGCATCCTCGAGATCCTCGGGAAACACACCCTCACCCGGCTCCAACCACGGCACATCGCGGACTCTCGCGATATCCAGCAGGACACCACGCGTGATGATCCCGTTCGCCGCCGCCGTGACGGCGGCCCACGCCGATCCCGTTTCGGCGTCGACCAACGAGTGCGACCGCCCGTTGTACATCTTGCCGTCCCAGAAGAGGTGGCACGGCGAGTCGACGTGGGTGATCGTGTTGCCGTGGAAGAAGATGCCGAGCCGCTCGTTCGAAAAGCCCCAGCGCCGGTCGTTGTGGAACAGCGCCGGCATGTTCTCGGCACCCGGCATGTCAGCGGCACACGGGCACGACGTCGTCGACCGCTCCATTTCTTCCGGTACGGCGACCTCCCACGCGCACGACACGCTCCTGCCGTGGCGCACGGCCCGCGCCGCCGCCAGCCGGACGTCGTCGGTGATGTGGTTCAGAGTGCCGAGCTGGTCGTCGTCGCCCCACCGTCCCCAGTTAGACAGCGTGTTGAAGTACCCGAGCACGTCGTCCTGTGTGGGCATCGGTCGCCCTGCCGTCATCCCAGCATCGACTCCTCCGGTCACGCGCTTCGCGGCACCGCGGGCAGCGTATCCCCCTGCGACATGCCAAGGCCCGCTGAACTGGCATGACACTACCTCGGTGGGCCATCAGCCTTAGTGCAGAGAAGGAGCTGGCTCTCACTCTGAACCATGCCGCACATGGCGGGCACCTTCGTGCCACGCCACCAGGAACGAGGAAACCCCAGGCGAGGGAAGTGGTCTCTGACCTGGGGGTTTGGTGGAGCCGCCTGTCGGAATCGAACCGACGACCTTCTCATTACGAGTGCCGCGACAGGCATCTACAGACGTACCTCCAGGCCCGATTCCAAACCGGACAAGGCTGCCCGTGGTTCACGAACGTCCACCCCCATCCAGCCGCTTGTTAGCAGAACTGTTAGCAGACAGGAGCGCTAGCCATGTAAGGGGAAGGTGAATCCGTCTGATCGAGCGGAAATTGCCAGCCCGCTCTGGGAGAATCGACTGTAGTCGATCAGATCCGAGGTTCGCATCATGCAGGGTTCCCGTCAGTCACCCGGTCGCTCGTCGCTGCTCGATGTGCTGCTGCCGAAGTGGGACCTGCTGCCCAAGTTCGACTTCGAGCCACTGTGCCTGCGCTCAAGCTGCTGGCCGCCTCGCTCCCGAAGCTCGACCTGGACGACATCCTGCCCAACCTCGCCTTCGAGCCACCGCTGGCCAAGCTCGACTTCCAACCCGCGCTGCCCGCCCTCGACCTGCTCGCCGCCTCGCTCCCGAAGCTCGACCTGGACGACATCCTGCCCAACCTCGAACTACTCGCCGCCTCACTCCCGAAGCTCGACTTCGACATCAAGTCGCTGGCCGATTCGATGTCTCAAGCCCTGCTGACGTTGTCAGCTCGGGTAGCACAGCAGTCGGAGAGCTCTCCTCTGGCACCTGACCAGCCGCGCGTACACGCGGTCCAACCGCTCGGACTGACTAGGTACCAGGTCGAGGCACTCATCTTCCTGATGATCTTCATCTGCATGCTGTCAGCGAGATGGACGGACATCGTTGGATCTGGCGTTCCACTCAGCGATCGGGCAGTCGCCTGTACCGACGTGATCGGAGTTGCCGGCCTTCCGAAGGCGATCACGCTGATGTTCCAAGCTCTCATCACGTTCCTACGCGACTAACCACTGCGAGGGCTGGCAGCTCTCAGTTGTTCGAGCAAGGCGAGCCCCGCGGCCTTCGCGTTGGCAAGGTCGTTAGCCGACAGGTAGCCCGAGTCATTGCTGTGTGCAATGTAGGTCGTGCCGCTCGTAATGTTCTGCGCTCTGAGCGGGAAGGCCGCCACTGAGACCCAGTCCTTCTTGTGTGCGAGTTTCGCTTCCACCCTCACAAAATACTCGCGCGGCTCCAACGCAAGCCCGGGAAAGGGACCGCCGAATTCGATGTACTTCTGCACGACTGTTCGGCCGGCGACTGAGAAGACTGCAGGAAGGTCCTCGTAGTCGTCCCCCTCCGGGCGGAGTTGCCTGCGAGTGACTCGCCATGGCAAGCCGTTGATTGCTCCTGCCTCGTTTGGAAACCTCAACCGAAGGTTCTGCACGATGATGGGCTTCGCCCCGGCATTGTGGAACGGTAGTGGCAGCCGCACCAACAGGAACTCGCTTCCGTTAACGACGTAGGCAATCGAGTGCGGTTCGACGTCCGCAATCTCCCTCGTCGAGCGTTCATCCACCAGAACGATCCGATGGTGAAGGCAAGCGCGCACACTGCAATCGTCCAACTCATGTTTCCGCCTATCCCCTTGCTCGCTAGATCGCAGACCGAGGACGATCCGTTACGTACCTTGCCTCCGTAGCCCACACCTGCCCCGTGCCCCTAATGAGTGGGTAACAGGTCCCGGGTGGCTGTTGACGTCTTCCCGTCCCTTGGCCCGGTCAGGCCTCCTATCAGGCCGACGCGACTGACGCCCCGGACCTGTTCGCACTGCTGACCTGGCTCGGCGCGTCGGCCTAGTTGGCCGGCTGCTGGCCGAGGAGTGTTGGTCGTGGTTCGAGCCCGCCCGCACGGTCGATACCTCGTTCACCGGGAGCCTTCGAGCTCTGATCCGCAGACCGGGGCCGTACGGGTTGCTGGGATCGCGAACGGCTTATCGGAGGCAAGACCGCAGAGCCTCGTCATTAGGGCGCCGCGCGTTCTCACCAAGGGTCCACGAACCGGACCGGACACCGGCTAGGAGGAGGTGCAGACAGGTGAAGGTGTTCTGCGGGATCGACTGGGCCGAAGGCCGTCACGACATCGCGCTCATCGACGATCTTGGTCAGCTGATCGCGAAGAAACGCATCAACGAGACGGTGGCCGGGTTCGCCGAACTCACAGCGATGCTGGCCGAGGCCGGCGACTCTGCCGAGGACATGGTCCCGGTGGCGATCGAGACCCTCGCGGTCTGCTGGTCGCGGCCCTGCGGGCCACCGGGCGTCCGGTCTACGCGATCACCCGATGGCCGTGGCGCGCTACCGCGAGCGACACACGGTCAGCCGGGGCAAGTCCGATCACGCCGACGCGATGACACTGGCCAACATCCTGCGCACCGACCTGCATGCTCACCGCAAACTGCCGGCCGACACCCACCTGGCCCAAGCCATCGCGGTACTGGTCCGCGCACACCAAGACGCCACCTGGCGCCGCACCAGGGCTTCTAACGAGCTGCGCTCGCTGCTGCGCGAGTACTACCCAGCCTTCCTCGAGACCTTCGCCGGCAAGAACGCGAGCAACCTGGCCACGGCCGACGCCCGCGCGATGCTGGCACTCGCACCAACACCGGCCGCGGCGGCCAATCTGTCCAAAGCGCGGATCGCCGCCGCGCTGCGCCGCGCCGGGCGTCAACGCCGCATCGACACGACCGCGGCACAGCTACACGCCGAGCTCCGCGAGCCACAGCTGCGTCAGGCTGAACTGGTCGAGCAAGCCATTGGGCGCCAGGCGCTCGCCCTGCTCGCGACCCTCGATATCGAGTGCCGCAACGTCGACGAACTCGGGCAGGCCGTCGCCGAGGCGTTCCAACAGCATCCCGACCACGCCATCATTACCAGCTTCCCCGGCCTGGCCGACAACACCGGAGCCCGGATCCTGGCCGAGCTCGGCGACGACCGGACCCGCTTCACAGACGCCCGAGCGGTCAAGGCCTATGCCGGGTCGGCCCCGATCACCCGCGCCTCCGGCCGTTCCATCTCCATCACCCACCGCCGCGTGAAGAACGACCGCCTGGCCGCGGCCGGCTGGGCCTGGGCCTTCGCCGCTCTCGCCCACGACGAACACGCCAACCGTCACTACCGACACCGCCGAGACCACGGCGACCGACACCCAGCCGCACTACGCCACCTGTTCAACCGGATGCTCGGACAGCTCTACTACTGCCTCCAAACCGGCCAGCATTACCAACCCCACAAAGCCTTCGCCGCGCCACAGCCCGATCTCGGAATCTGATCACGCGGACCGAGACAGCCAGACACGTCAGGTCTTGATCTGCCCGGATAACCATCCCAACCAGAACTCACGAAGGTTCGGTGCGAGTGGTCGCGCTTCCTGCTCGATAGGCGACCAAGTGCACACGGTGGTTTCCCCGTCTAGTGCGACACAGAAGGGATCTCCGGTGCCGTCGTCGCCGAAGCCAAGCAGCCTCCGCCGAGCCTCGGACTCCCACCCGTTCCAGGCTTCAAGATTCCAGCGCGCAACGTCTCCAAGCCGCCACATCACGAACCACTCGCCCGGCTTGTCCAAGATGCCGTCCGTCGCCTCATACAGTCCGCGCAGCTCGGCTGGGAACGGGATGCCGAGCCGAAGCTCGACGGCCGCGATCTCGCCAGGATCGGCGGGAGGCTGCAGCTCCAGGCCGTCGTCAGCAGCCTGCAGTGTTTGTCGCCAGGCGCCTGCGTCCATAGCGGGAAGCCTCTCACGCCAACCCGCGACGAACACAGAAACCAAACACTCGCGACTTGCCGCTTAACCACATCGGAGGTCTGATAGCTGCCAAACCCAGGCCAGCGCGGCGCATGTCAAGAGTCGGCATGCCGATCCCGAAGGGACGCCGTCGGCGCTCTTGATGCGTGTCGTGCTGGCCGTACGATCGAGCGGCCAGGGGACGAGGCCAACCCGCCGGCCTTCTGGGAACCGGTCGCCGCTGGTGACGGTTGGCCGCTTGAGAAGTCGGTGGGGGCTGGTGGTGCGCGGCGGAGGGCGTCGGCCGCAGGTCGTAAGCCCGGGCCGCGCTGCGCGCCGCTTGCGGCGCGCCTTGATTCTTAAGAGGTCAATCCGGCAGACATCGACAGAGCCGAGCACTGAAACCCCAGCGTGCGAATCGGCCGTTTGCTCGATCCCCAGACGCTCGCCTGTCATATGAGCTGGCGCCGGACCGGCCTCGTACGAGAGGCTGCTCGGTGCACGCAGAGGTGCACCGGCAGTTCAGGGAGGCGGAATGTCAAAGCAGAATCCAGCATCAGATGCCGAGGAGTTCGACCCTTTTGCGGAGGCTCCTTGGATGGATGGAGCTACGGAATCTGCGCTGCGCTCAATCATTCCGCATTACATGCAGGGTAGTTCTGCGGTGTTGTATGGCCGCTGGTGGCAGCTTGAGCGCTGGCTGCGCACTCTGGTTTACGTTGAATTGAAAGCACTTCACGGTCGAAGCTGGGTCGATGAAGTCAAGGCCGCGAATGGCCGGCTGGCCCAAGATGCCGCGTATACCCATATGTCCGGCCCAGATAACGACAACCCTCTCGCCTACCTTGACTATAGTCAGCTAATCCAGATAGTCGATAACAACTGGGCGCAACTTGGATACGCTCTCCTTGAGAAGGGGTCATGGGACGGACGCCAGGTAGACCTCAAGCGAATTAGACACCGCATTGGGCACATGCGCAGCCCACACTCCGACGACATAAACCGCCTCGAACAGACTCTACGAGACCTGGAGCGCGGCGCCTTCATTGCTCTTGCGAGCTACAACGAACGTTGGGTCCCTGACTCCGAGACGAACAACGACCCCGTCACTCGCGGCTGGATCGACGGTGAACACGAGGTCGCCCAACGACTCCTAGTTCATGCCTTTGACAACTACGAAACCAACCTGAACCTGCGCACGAGCAAGCGCCCGTGGAACAAAGGTCAGGTCGAAGATCTGGCCGGCGCACAAGGCTATCTCTGGCACGCGGACTTCTTCCTGCGGTCCAGATTTGTAGACGTACCAGCGTTGTGGCGCGACGTAAAAGACACCTTCGTTGAGTCACTGCTCCTACATCTCGAAATCCGGAGCCCACGGCAAATCAGCTTTACATTCAGTGCTGCCGATGACGCACATCAAGTCTCTGACGCTATCGGTAGGGCATTCGACTGGGTCTTGGTGAATTCGTCTCTGCGCGATCGCAACGAGAATCAGGATTACACCACCTGGACCCGCCGCTACCGGCAAATGGACTATCGAATCGTATGCGCCGATCCCTGGACGACTGTTGACGAGACAACCGTACCGATAAACATATTTGGCGCTGGTGGAGGAGTTGACCGCGCACCACGTTGGTAGCAGATCCCACTAGCCCGCCTGCTATTCATCGCTGCGGAGGATGCGAGCGTGGCCGCCTTGTTCAGCTTCCCGTCGTCCCTGTTCTCCCGCAGGATGGACAGGGCCCGTGTTCGGGCTCGGTGACTACCTTGCCATCTCTGATGCGAGTCTTTTGAACGATCCGTCGTACCGCTCCGCCTCTGTCGAGGTATGGACGGCTGACGAACTGCGCAACTTCCTTGCCCAGATGTCGAGCCATCGCCTTCACGCGTCCTATCGGCTGGTGGCATACACAGGCGCTCGGCGCGGGGAGCTGCTGAACTTGCGCTGGGCTGACGTCGACTGGAAAGCGCCGGCGGTCCGAATCCGCGGTTCAGTCGGCATGGTGGAAGGTCAGCGGGTCGAGGGCACCACCAAGGGCGGCAGAGAGCGGACCGTGAGCATCGACCCCGACACCGTTCGGGAGCTCAAGGCGCACCGGCGACGCCAGATGGCGGACCAAGCCAAGGTGGGCGACGCCTGGCCCGATTCCGGCTACGTGTTCACGACGGGCCTGGGAGAGCCGCTTTACCCCGACACGGTGACTCAGCTCATGGGCAAGGTCATCCGCGCCTACAACACCCCGGACCCGGAGGACTCAGCGAAAAGGCCGGCCACTCCCCTCCCCCACGCACGGTTGCACGACCTGCGCCACGTGCACGCAACACTGCTGCTGATCGCGGGGGTCCCGGTTCACGTCGTCGCCGAGCGGCTGGGGCACTCCGACCCGGCCATCACGCTCCGGATCTATGCGCACGTCATGCGGACCCACGCGGCGGGTGTCGCCGGGATCCTTCGCCGCTGCGGCTGCCCAGTCGGAGCCTGCTAACACCCTGGATGCGAGGACGAATAGACCGACGAGGAAGACGGCCCGGAGGAGGCCGCCGGGGTGCCCTGTTAGCAAAGTCGTTAGCAAACCGGCCCGCTGAGCCCCCGACGCGAGTGCCCCGGACACACAGAACCCCAGGTCAGGTGTCCCGTGACCTGGGTTTCTCTCTGCTCCTGTGTGGAGCCGCCTGTCGGAATCGAACCGACGACCTTCTCATTACGAGTGAGACGCTCTGCCGACTGAGCTAAGGCGGCGGGTGCCGAGGCAAGAGTGTAGCGGGAGGGTGGGGAGATTCCGAATCGGATACGGGAGGAGGGCGGGTGGGGGGGTCTGGGTAGTGGGCCGGTGACTGGGTGTAGTGGGAGGAGGCGGGGAGGAACCGGAGGGGCGGGGGTGGCGTCGGAGGGGTGCGGAATTGCAGTGGGAACAAATGATATGGGAAATGCGTTGACTTCCTTGATGGGTGTGCGTGAGACTAATGCCCGCAAGGAACGACAAGACTTCGAGGAGATCACCGTGACCAGGACGTGGAACGCGATGCGGGCGTGGCGGGGAGCCATTGCCTTGTCGGCGTGTCCGCGACCGGCGCGTGATAGCCGATCCGTGTTTTATCACCAGCTTGACGCCGAGTTGAGCCCGCGTGCGGGCGGCCCACCTGTGTGATCTCCAGCGGGAGATCTTCCCAGGAGCCGTCTGAGCCGGGTGTCCGGCACCAGGCGGCTCTTTTCTTTTGCCTCGTCGGTGAGCAATGGTTGCTGACCGGATTCCAAACCCGTGTTGCGAGGGTTCGACTCCTTCCACCGATGCTTTTGCGCGGTATTCACGAATACCGGCCCGAACAATTGACAACTGGACATTCATCGCATTTTCCGCCGGGCCGCCGAGGCCTGGTGGACCTTCCCTGCGGCGCCGTCCGTGCGCCGGGGAAGACGCCCGGGCGCGTCCCGGGCACCGTCCCCGGGGCGACCCGGGGGCGTCACCAGCTGTGGGCCAGTGGCCAGGCCGCCTCATTTGGGATGAGGACGACGGGGGTTCGAGTCCCTCCAGCTGGACCAGGCGCCCGCAGGATGCTCAGCTACCGGCCGAGCGGGCGCCACGAACGTGCCCTGCGCCGGAAATCCGCACCACATCCGGCGCAGGGCACCGGACGCCCGTGGCTCAACGGGAGAGAGCACCGGCCTACGAAGCCGGGGAGTGCAGGTTCGAGTCCTGCCGGGCGTGCTGTGTCCGAAGCAGAAGCGGTCGATGCACCGGGACGTGACCCCGGGGGAAGCGGGTTCGAGCCCCGCCGGACACCCCAGTACGACGATCACGGCCCGACCAAGCGGGCCGTCGTACCAACAGACCTGCGGCCCTCGCCCAACTGGTAGAGGCGCCTGGCTCAGACCCAGGAGGTTCGGGGTTCGAATCCCCGGGGCCGTACCACGACCACACCGAGATCAGCCGACCTGGCAGCGCGCTGTCGGGCACACTGGAAGGGAGGAGGAACCACATGAGCGGTGTGATCGTTCTCAACGCCTCGTACGAGCAGCTGCACGTCGTGTCGATTCCGCACGCCATCCGGATGCTCGTCCGGGAGGTCGCCGTCGTCGAGGAAGCGCACGACGGCGCCAGCATCGGACCGTTCCCGCTCCCCCGCGTGCTGCGGCTGGTGCGGTACGTCGTGACCAAGTGGCGGTACGCCGCCGGACGCCTGCAGTACACGCGGGCCGGCGTGCTGAAGCGTGACAAGTACACGTGTGCGTACTGCGGTCAACCCGGCGCGACCACGATGGACCACGTGGTGCCGCGGTCACGCGGTGGACGTGGCGAGTGGCTGAACGCCGTCGCCGCGCACGCGTCCTGCAACGAGAAGAAGGGCTCACGCACGCCCGAGGAGGCCGGTATGCCACTGCTGTGGCAGCCGTGGATCCCCTCGCGTGCGGAGATAGCGCTCTGACGCGACACCACCACGGTGTCGCGCCGGAGCGCGATGCCAGGTGGGCGACGGCGTCCCACCCTCGGTTCTGACCCGAGGCCCCGCAGGTTCGAGCCCTGCCCTGGCAGCTGTACGCCGGCCACCCGGCGCACGTGACCTGGTGAGATAAGCCGAGTGTCAGGCCTAGCGGCAGCCGTCTCGAAAACGGCAGGTCCTTCAACGGACGTCTGGGTTCGAATCCCAGTCTCACCGCATGTACACGATCGAGGAGAGTGGGGAGATGAACGTGGAGTTTCCGGTTGAGCTCAGTGGGGCGAAGAGCTCCACGCTCATGTGGGCGCAGGAGCACGAGGTGGGGGCGCAGGCGCTGCAGCAGTTGCGGAACATTGCGGCGCTGCCGTGGGTGCACGGTGTTCGGGTGATGCCGGACGTGCACCTCGGCAAGGGTGCGACGGTCGGTTCGGTGATCGCGATGAAGCAGGCGGTGTCGCCGGCCGCGGTCGGGGTCGACATCGGGTGCGGGATGGAGGGCGTGCTCACCTCGCTGACGGCCGCGGATCTTCCGGACGACCTGTCCGCGATCCGGTCCCGGATCGAGGCCGCCGTACCGGTCGGGTTCCGGGCGCACGAGGACCCGGTGAGTGTGCGCAAGCTCGGGCTGGACCGTGGCTGGGACCGGTTCTGGGGTTCGTTCTCGAGCCTGCACGACGGGGTGCAGGACCGGGAGAAGAAGGCGCACCAGCAGATGGGTTCGCTGGGCGGCGGCAACCACTTCATCGAGGTCTGCCTCGACGACGAGGACCGGGTCTGGCTGATGCTGCACTCGGGCAGCCGGAACATCGGCAAGGAGCTCGCCGAGCGGCACATGCGGATCGCTCGCACGCTGCCGCACAACGCGGACCTGCCGGACCGTGACCTGGCGGTGTTCCTCTCCGGCACGCCGGAGATGGACGCGTACCGCCGGGACCTGACCTGGGCGCAGGAGTACGCGTCCCGGAACCGCGCGGTCATGCTGGCGCTGGTGATGCAGGCGGTGCGGGACTCGTTCCCGTACGACGTCCGGTTCGAGCAGCCGATCTCGTGCCACCACAACTACGTGGCCGAGGAGCACATCGACGGGCTCGACCTGCTGGTCACCCGCAAGGGCGCGATCCGGGCGGGTCGCGGCGACCTCGGGCTGATCCCGGGGTCGATGGGCACCGGGTCGTACGTCGTTCGCGGTCTCGGCTCGGAGCGGTCGTTCTACTCGGCCTCGCACGGGGCAGGCCGGCGGATGAGCCGCAACGAGGCGAAGCGCCGGTACACGGTCGACGACCTGATCGCCCAGACGACAGGCGTCGAGTCCCGCAAGGACGCCGGCGTGATCGACGAGATCCCGCCGGCGTACAAGGACATCGAGTCGGTCATCGCGGCCCAGTCCGACCTGGTCGAGGTCGTCGCCCACCTCAAGCAGGTCATCTGCGTGAAGGGCTGACAGTTTAGGGCTGACAGTGGTCCTGCCGTGGTCAGGGGACACGGCAGGACCCTGCTGGTGAGGTCCGCCTGCAGGCAGGGGCAGCGGTTTGCTAAACCGTCGGCCGGGTTCGCCTGGTCCGCGAGTTCGAATCTCGCCCTCACCGCGTACCTACACAGTTGTTCGCAGTCGCCGGCGCCCGCGAGTTGGGTAGTTCTTCGGAAGCGGTCGGCCGGCGGCCGGACCTAGCCTGACGAACGTGATGCAAGAACGCGCCCGACTGCTGCGCGATCTGCCGGTCGACGAACGGCGGATCGACGTCAGCGGCGTGTCCACAGTCGTCCTCCAAGGCGGCGACGGACCACCGCTGGTGCTGCTGCACGGGGGCATCGAGTGCGGTGGCCTCTACTGGGCGCCGGTGCTGGCTCGGCTTGCGGAAGAGCATCAGGTCGTCGTCCCCGACGTACCGGGGCTTGGTGAGTCCGACCCGGTTGATCGGTTGGACGCGGAGACCTTCGATCGCTGGCTGATCGAGCTGCTGCGCGCGACCTGTGACGAGCCTCCGGTCCTGATCGCGCACTCGTTGCTCGGGACGATGGCTGCCCGCTTCGCGGCAAAGCATGGTGAGTCGCTGCGCCAACTGGTGATCTACGCGGCTCCCGGCGTCGGCCGGTACCGGATGCCGATCGGGCTCCGGATGACGGCGATCAGGTTCGCGGTGCGGCCGACCGAGGACAACATGGTCCGGTTCGAGCGGTGGGCGTTCGCCGATCTCGATCGGGTACGGCGGGACGCACCGGACTGGATGGACGCGTTCACCACCTATACGCGGAGCCGTGCCGTCGTGCCGCACGTCAAACGGACGATGCGGCAACTGATCCGCACGTGCACCAAGCAGGTCCACGACCCGATCGCCGTACCGACGTCGCTGGTGTGGGGTGCGAAGGACCGGTTCGTGCCGTTGAGCCTTGCGATCGAAGCGGCCCAAAGGTTGAACTGGCCGTTGCGGGTGATCGACGACGCCGGGCATGTCCCGCACATCGAGTGGCCCGAGGCGTTTCTCGAGGAGGTCGCACGGACGCGAAGCTGACCAACATCCCGGTTCCCGAGGCCAGTCTGGCGGGAATCGCGGTCGGGTTCGCGTTGGAGCAGGTGCGGCCGTGGCGGCTGCGGAAACGCCGTACCGGATGGGCGGCGCTCGCCGCAGGCAGCCTGGTGATCGCCAGCTCGGTGCAGGCGGCAACGACCGAGCTGGCGAAGCCGGAAGCGCTTGTCACCGGCGGACCGTACGCCGTCAGCCGGAACCCGATGTATGTCGGATGGATCCTGCTGCAGTTGGGGATCGGCCTGATCACCCGGTCCGGGTGGGTGGTGGCAACCGTGCCGCTCGTCGGCGCGGCGATGCATCGGGAGGTCCTCGGTGAGGAACGCGCGCTGGCCACGAAGTTCGGGGGCGAGTACCGGGCGTACCGCGAGCGCGTTCGCCGGTATCTGTAGGAGCGCCACCGTGGGAGAGGTGGGGCGGGCTGTAAACCCGTTGCCCTTGGGCTGAGCAGGTTCGAATCCTGTCTCCTGCACGAGGCAAAGATGCCTTCAGCAACAAACAGTGTGACGAGAGAGGAGGACCGGCCATGGCCGACCTCAGGAAGCGTGTTCCGGGTGGTAGGACCGGTGCTCCGGTCAAACAGGGTCACGCGATGCGCCGGGTGCGGCTCGCCTGCGGGCACGTCCAGCGCGACCGGATCGCCCACCGCGGCGATCACGTGTGGTGCGAAGCCGACTGTTCCGACTGGATGCGCGTCGTCTCGGTCGACGAGTAGGCACCCGCCGGGTACGCCGTCGGCGTACCCGGAAGACCCTCTGGTGACGGATGCACGCCTGGCTCTCCGAAGGCCGGGTCCCTGGTTCGACTCCA
This sequence comes from Kribbella sp. NPDC002412, assembly GCF_053592935.1. Lineage (NCBI taxonomy): Bacteria > Bacillati > Actinomycetota > Actinomycetes > Propionibacteriales > Kribbellaceae > Kribbella > Kribbella sp. NPDC002412. The sequence continues at coordinate 66,578 of NZ_JBSFBL010000012.1, read as the reverse complement.
GGCAGGGGGACTCTAGAAGCGTTCCAGGACCTTTCCGGGGTTGAGCAGGTTGCCGGGGTCGAAGGCCTGCTTGATCCGGCGTTGCAGGTCGAGGCCGGCCGGGCCGAGCTCCTGCTCGAGCCAACGGGTCTTCAACGTGCCGATGCCGTGCTCGCCGGTGATCGTGCCGCCCAGCGCCAGCCCGAGCTCCATCACCGCGCCGAACGCCTCCAGGGCCCGTGCCTCGGCGGCCGGGTCGTCGCGGTCGAAGATCACGGTCGGGTGCATGTTGCCGTCACCCACGTGCCCCGGGCAACAGATCAGTACGTCGTACTTCGTGCCGATCTCCGCGATCCCGCGCAGCAACGCGACCAGCTTCGACCGCGGTACGGCGACGTCGTCGACCAACGTGACACCCAACGGCTCCAGCGCCGGGTTCACCAGCCGCCGGGCCTCGAGCAGCATCCGGGACTCCTCGGCGTCGGACGCCTCGGCGACCTCGATCGCCCCATGCTCGGAACAGATCGCGGCGATCCGCGCCACGTCCTCGGCCGCCCTCGGACCGCGGTCCGACTGGGCGATCAGCAGCGACCCGACGTCGGCCGGCAGCCCCATGTCCCGGTAGTCCTGGATCGCCCGCGCCGTCGGCCCGTCCAGGAACTCCAGCAGCGACGGCCGCAGCCCGGACGCCATCACCGCGGCAGCGGCCGCGATCCCGTCCTCGATGGACAGGAACGTGGCCGCCGCGGTCAACGCGGCCTCGGGCGCAGGACGCAGCGCCAGCGTCGCCTCCGTGACGACACCGAGCGTCCCCTCGGATCCCACGATCAACCGGGTCAGGTCGTACCCGGCGACGCCCTTCGCCGACCGGCGGCCGGTGCGGACGACCTCGCCCGACGCCAGCACCACCTCCAGTCCACGCACGAAGTCCGACGTCACGCCGTACTTCACACAGCACAACCCACCGGCGTTGGTGGCGATGTTGCCACCCACCGTGGACATTTCCCACGACGACGGATCCGGCGGGTAGAACAGGCCCTGCTCCAGGACCGCCCGCGACAACTCTGCGTTCACCACACCGGGCTGGACGACGGCGACCTGGTCCTCCACCGAGACCTCGAGCACCTGGTTGAGGCGCGAGGTCGACAGCAGCAGGCACCCGTCGATCGCGTTCGCCGCCCCGGACAGCCCGGTCCGCGCTCCCTGCGTGACCACCGGCACCCCGAACTCACCGGCGGCCTTCAGCACCTCCGACACCTCGGCCGTGGACGACGGCCGCACCAGCACCCGCGGTACGCCGGCCGTGCAGAAGGTCGCGTGATCGTTGCGATGAGCGTCCAGTACGTCGGGATCGTCCAGCACACCCTTGTCGCCCAGCACCGACCGCAGCCGGGCGACGAGCGGATCGGAAGAGGTCATCCCTCATCCTGTTCGGCCAACAGGCGCAGGATCAACTCGGCCCGGCGGACGCGTTCGCGGCCGAGCGCCTCGGCGGTTCCCGACAGATGAGCGCCGACGGGGTAGATGTTCGGCGCGTTCCGCAGCCCCATCTTCAGGTACACCGGCGCCGCGACCCGGACGATCTCCGGCACGTCGTAGAAGCGCACATGGCCGCCCTGGTCGTCGGGGACCTCGATGTACATGTCGATCGGGACCGACGTCACGGAACGGATCTCGGCCAGCACCGGCACCGGCAGGTCGGTCGACACGTTCAGGCTGGTCGCGCCGAGACGCTCGTACAGCCGGGCCGTCGGCGCGTTCGGCAAGGGCATCAGCACCGACGTCTTCAGCACCAGGTCCGACGGCAGCGAGCCGTCGACCTTCAGCTCACCGAGGATCTCCAGCACGCCGATGTCACCGACCAGCAGGCTGCGCACCCCGAGCTCGACCGCCCGGAACGCGTCACACAGCGACGCCGCGACCATCTCGTTGCCGCGGGCAACACCACCGACGGCGGCCGACACCTTGGCCTGGCCGCCGATGTCCCAGGCGCCACGCGGCCCGAGGAACAGGCAGACCTCGACACCGGCCGACGCGCCGAGCGCGAGCATTTCCTCGATCTCGGCGTCGGTCAGCATCATCACGCCGCTGCCCTGCGAGACCCGGTCGATCGTCACACCGCGGGTCTTGGACTCCTCCAGGACGGCCGCCATCACCCGCGGCCCTTCACAGGAAGGGATCTCGATCTTGTACGGCGACCCGTCCGGGAACGTCGCCGCCGACGTGTCGCCCGGACGGAAGCCGCGGTCGGCCAGTAGCGCGTGTGCGTCGCGAAGGTTCATGCGTCACTCCAGGGTCCGAGCCGGCCGGCCGACGTCAGGTCCCGGGCCGTCCCGGTGATCTCCAGGTCGAAGCGGTCACCTGCCTCGGTCAGCAGCGCCGGCGTCACCATCAACTCGTTCGGGGAAAGGGTGTCCTTGATCCGGGCCAGCCGGAGCTCGGACCAGTCGCGCCGTCCGCACATCGTCACTGCGGCCAGGACAGCGGCCTCGTCGTCCTCCATCACCATCGGCAGCCGGGACCGGCGGGCTCCGCCGGCGCCGGAGGTCAACGCGTTCACGTAGCTGACCCGCAGGTCGATCTGCTCCAGGAGCCGGGCCGGGATCACATCGGCCAGGCCGAGGCCGGACGCGTTCCCGTGCGACGCCTCGGACAGCGAGTGCACCGTGATCGCCGCGATCGACGGCGACTCGAACTCGGGGATCCCGTGCACCCAGCACCGGCCGATCACGTTGGTGTCCATCCCGGCGCCGGACTTGTCCTTGCCGAGCTCGTCCACCACCAGCACGTCGAGCTCGTCGAACGGCAGCCGCCCGAGCAGGCTGCCGGCCGTTTGCAGCAGGGCGTGCTCGGCCGGCCCGGCGATCCCGTCGGCGTCGACGAACTCCACCGCGGCGGTGCGTTCCAGCGCGTTCTCGAGGATGCCGAGACCGCCCAGGATCTTGCCTTGGGCAATGACGATCCGGGCCGCGGCCTCGATCGCGCCGCCCAGCGAGGGGATGCCGCCGGCGTGCAGGGACGCCGCGCCCGCGTGGTTGCCGAGGCCGATCGCCAGGATCTTGGCCAGCCCGCTCTCGATCGGGCCCCGGAAGTCGGTGTGCGGCTTGATCCGGTTCACCAGCAGGACGCCGTCTGCCTTCGCCGCCAGTGCGTCGTGGTGCACCGGCGTACCGTCCGCCAGCGTGCCGACGACGACGGTCTCCATGGTGGCCTCGACCGGGCACCCGACGGACTCCTTGGTGATCCCGAGCCCGGCCAGCATCTCCAGCTGACCGGCAGCGGTCGCACCACCGTGCGAGCCCATCGCCGGTACGACGAAGGGCTCGGCGCCGACCGACGACAGCCAGGCGACGGCCGCCTTCACCACCGGTACCAGGTCGTGGATCCCGCGGCTGCCGGCGGTCACCGCGATCCGCGCGCCCGGGAGGATCTGGGCGCGCAACGGCTCCAAGGCGTTGAAGGCGTCGGTGTACGGATCAGCCGAGGCGGGGAGGTCCGGGAGCAGCCGCCGGATCGGTGTGACCTGCGGGATCACCCCGGTCGGCCGCAGCCCCCGGATCGCCTCAAAGACCCCCAAGGAACGCCTCGCTTCGCTCGGCGGTTGTGAGGGAGACATCAGTGGCTCTGCCTCGCTACGGAGGAGCCGGTGCGGCCGACCAGGAAGTCGAGGTCGCAGCCCTGGTTCGCCTGGGTGACGTGGTCGACGTACAGCCGCGCCCACCCGCGGTCCGACGGCGGCGACGGGGGCTGCCAGTCGGCCCGCCGCTTCTCCAGCTCCTCGTCCGGTACGTCGAGGTGCAGCCGCCGAGCCGGTACGTCGAGCTCGATCCAGTCACCCGTCCGCACCAGCGCCAGCGGACCACCCACGGCCGCTTCCGGCGTGACGTGCAGTACGACGGTGCCGTACGCCGTACCGCTCATCCGCGCGTCCGAGATCCGCACCATGTCGTCGATGCCCTGCTCGGCCAGCTTGCGCGGGATCGTCATGTTGCCGACCTCGGGCATGCCCGGGTAGCCGCGCGGGCCCGCGTTCTGGAGCACCAGCACGGTGTCCTCGTCGACGTCCAGGTCCGGGTCGTCGACGGCCTTGTCGTAGTCCTCGATGCTTGCGAACACCAGCGCCTTGCCGCGGTGCTGCGACAGCCGCTCGGAGGCCGCGGACTGCTTGATCACGGCGCCGTCCGGGGCCAGGTTGCCCTTCAGCACGGCCGTTCCCGCACCGGACCCGAGCGGGTCGCCGACCGGGCGGATCACCGCGTAGGTCTGGTTCGCCGTACCGCCCGGGATGACGGCTTCGATCCGCTCGGCGTTCGCGATGTTCTCGCCGATGGACTTGCCGGTCACGGTGATCGCGTCGGTCTTGAGCAGCGGCTCGATCTCCTTCAGCACCGCGGGCAGGCCGCCGGCGTAGTAGAAGTCCTCCATCAGGTACTTGCCCGACGGCTGCAGGTCCACCAGCCACGGCACCCCACGGGCCCACTCGTCGATGTCGTCCAGCGTGATGTCGACGCCGACCCGCCCGGCGATCGCCAGCAGGTGGATGACGAAGTTGGTCGAGCCGCCGATCGCGGCGTTGGCGCGGACCGCGTTCGCGAACGCGTCCCGGGTCAGGATGTCGCTGAGCTTGAGGTCCTCCTTCACCATCTCGACGATCCGCTGACCGGACTTCTGGGCGATCACGTAGCGGCGGGAGTCGACCGCGGGAATGGCCGCGCCACCGGTCAGCTGCAGGCCGAGCGACTCGGCCATACAGGCCATGGTGGACGCCGTGCCCATCGTCATGCAGTGGCCGTTGCTGCGGGACTGGCCGGCCTCGGCCGCGGCGAAGTCGTCGGCCGACATCCGGCCGGCGTTGAGGTCCTGAGTGAACCGCCAGACCGCCGTCCCGGAGCCGATGTCGCAGCCGCGGAACTTGCCGTTCAGCATCGGGCCGCCGGTCACCACCAGGGTCGGCAGGTCGACGCTGGCGGCGCCCATGATCGAGCCCGGCGTGGTCTTGTCACAGCCGGTCAGCAGCACCGCGCCGTCGAGCGGGTTGCCGCGCAGCGACTCCTCGACGTCCATGCTGAGCAGGTTGCGGAACAGCATCGCGGTCGGCCGGAGCAGGGTCTCGCCGAGCGACATCACCGGGAACTCGAGCGGGAACCCGCCGGCCTGCCAGACGCCGCGCTTGACGGCGTCGGCGACCCGGCGGAGGTGCGCGTTGCACGGGGTGAGCTCGGACCAGGTGTTGCAGATGCCGATCACCGGGCGCCCGTCGAACGCCTCCTCGGAGAAGCCCTGCGAACGCATCCAGGACCGGTGGATGAAGCCGTTGCGGCCCTTCTCGCCGAACCAGTGGTCGAAACTGCGCCGCCCGGTCTCGGCCGGATGCCCTTCACCGGGCAGGACCTGACCCTCGCCGGGGTCGTTGGTCGGGGGAAGATCGGTCATCGAGACACCTCACCTGTTGTCACAGTGCCGTTCACCCGGCGGCTGATCCCGGCCGGGTTCGAGTCCTTCAGTACGGCGGGCAGCACCGCGTCGGGCGCGTCCTGGTAGGCCACCGGCCGCTGGAACCGGCGGGCCGCGGTCACCCCGACGCTGGTGTGGATCGAGCCGACGGTCGACGGGAACGGGCCGCCGTGGTGCTGCGCCCAGGACACCGCGACGCCGGTCGGCCAGCCGTTCCAGAGCACTCGCCCGGCCCTTGCCGTCAGCAACGGCAGCAGGTCGCCGGCGAGCTCGGTGTCCGACGACTCGGCGTGCAGCGTCGCGGTCAGGTTGCCCTCGAAGGCCTCGACCGCGGCCTTCAGCTCGTCCAGGCCGTCGTACTCGACGACGATCGAGACCGGGCCGAAGCACTCCTCGAGGATCTCGTCGCGGCGGGCCAGCAGCTCGGCGACCGTGGTCTGCAGCAGCGTCGCGCCACCGGACGCCCAGACCCGGACACCTTCCACCTTCTGCAGCCGGTCCAGGCCGGACGCGAAGCCGTCCTTGATCCGGTCGTTGAGCATCGGCGCCTCGGCCACGCCGCCGGCCGCCTCGGTCAGCTGGTCCTGCAGGCCGTGGCCGGACGGCAGGAAGAGCAGGCCGGGCTTGGTGCAGAACTGGCCGACGCCGAGCGTGAACGAGCCGACGTAGCCGGTCGCGATGTCCTTGCCGCGGGCATCGATCGCGGCCTGGGTGACGAAGACCGGGTTCAGGCTGCCGAGCTCGCCGTAGAACGGGATCGGCTCGGGCCGGGTGACCGCGATCTCGTGCAGCGCCTTGCCGGCCGGGACCGAACCGGTGAACCCGGCCGCGGTGATCCGCGGGTCCTTCAGCGCGGTGACGCCGACGTCGAAGCCCTGGATCAGGCCGAAGGCGCCCGCCGGAGCACCGGCGACCCGCAGCGCCTCGATCATCACCTCGGCGGTCTTCGCCGACAGGTCCGGGTGGCCGGGGTGTGCTTTGACGATCACCGGGCACCCAGCTGCCAGCGCGGAGGCGGTGTCGCCCCCGCAGACGCTGAAGGCGAACGGGAAGTTGCTGGCGGCGAACACCAGCACCGGTCCGAGCGGCACGAGCACCCGGCGCAGGTCCGGCCGCGGGACCGGCTTCGCGTTCGGGTCGGCGGTGTCGATGATCACTTCCAGCAGCGAGCCCTCTTCGAGCACGTCCGCGAACATCCGCAGCTGGCCGGTGCTGCGCGCGACCTCACCGCGCAGCCGCGGTTCGGGCAGCGACGACTCCCGCATCGCGATCGGCACCAGCTCGTCCGCGGCCGCGTCCAGCGCGTCCGCGACCGCGCGGATCCACCCGGCCCGGACGGCAGGCTCCGAGGCGCCGAGCGCCGGTGCGGCGGCGGCCGCGTCGGCCAGGGCCTGCTCGAGCTCGGCGGGGGTGGTGTCCGGAATCATCGCTTCTCCTCCAGGTTCTCGGTTGCCAGGAACGCGAACGGCTCCCGGCCTACGGCCACCGTATTCGTCAGCGTTCCGAGCTCGGCGATGGTGATCGTGATCACGTCACCCTCGGCGAGCGCGAAGTCCAGCTCGGGCACGATCCCGGTCCCCGTCGCGAGGATCACGCCGTCCGGGAAGTCGTTGGGCAGGAACAGCACGTCGATCAGGTCCTGCAGGTCCCGGACCAGCTGCGCGGTGGACGTCGTACCCGCGAACACCTCGTCGCCGGCCCGCTCGATGACCAGGTCGATGGTCAGGTTCTTCGGGTCGGCCACCTCCCAGGCGGGCCGGATCCCGGCGGCCAGCGCGCAGCCGCCGGCGAACAGCTTGGCCTGCGGCACGTAGAGCGGGTTCACGCCCTCGATCGAGCGCGAGCTCATGTCGTTGCAGACCGTGAAGCCGACGATCTCGCCGTGGCTGTTCGCGACGACGGCAAGCTCCGGCTCCGGTACGTCGTGACCGGAGTCGGACCGGATACCGACCGGCTCACCATCCACCACGACCCGCCAGGCCGGTGCCTTCTGGAACAGCTCGGGCCGGTCCGCGGTGTAGACCTTGTCGTACACGGACTGCTCGGCACTCTCCTCCATCCGGGCGCCGCGGGACCGCTCGTAGGTGACACCCGCGCACCAGACCTCGCCGCGACCGTCGAGCGGTGGCAGGAACTTCAGGCCGGCGGCCGGGACCTCAGCGCCGACCTTGGCGACCGCGGTCTGCAGCTCGTCGAGCCGGAGCCGCAGCAGCTCCGCGAAGCTGTTGACGCCTTCCAGCGGAGCCACGGTGTCGCCGGTGCGCACACCGACGACGGGCCGGCCGTCCGGGGACTGGTAACGGACCAAGTGCATGTGTGGGCCTTTCACATCGAAGTGCCGAGCAAACCACGGGTGATCTGGAAACCGACGTTGCCAGAGGCAACTGCTTTGGGAACGAGCCGGCGGCCGGCGACGAGCGCGATGGTGTCGAGCCCGGTCCGGGCCTGCTCCGCGGCGTCGCCGGTGGCGACGGCGTCGAGGTCGTCGCCGTACTTCGCGACCGTCTCCGGGTCGTTGCTGAACTCGACCACCGGTACGAACCGCTGCGCGGACAAGGTGCCGCCGGCGACGTGCGCGAGGATCTGCTGGACCCCGCCGGCGCCGAACCCGGTCGCGGTCTCCATCCAGTCGGTGCCGGGCATCCGCATCACGTGCCAGCCCGGTTCGGCGAACCGCTGCCCGTGCGCGATCGTCGACTCCACCCGGTCTGCCGAACCGAACGCCGCCGTACGGAAGACGTCGTGGGCCAGCAGGGCACCGCGCGAGGAGAGTATGACGGAACCGCCGGAGCCCACGATCTCGCGGCCGATCAGCGCCAGCGCTTCAGCCGTCTCGTCGGACAGCGGTCCGCGGGCTTCGAGCGCGATGGTGAGCTCGCCGATCGTCCCGTCGTACTCGGCCGGCGCCGGGAGGTCGAAGCTGCCGAACCAGTCGCGCACCCTCGTCCCGACGGCCTCGAGACCGCCGTCGGCCTGGATGCTGGCCCAGCCGAAGCGAGCCGGGTCCGCGCCGGCCTCGACCAGCCGGGAGCGGAAGTAGTCGTTGTGCGTCTTCTCGCAGCCGTGCTCGAGCAGCAGCGCCATCCGGGTGTTCGGGTGCAGCAGGTAGCCGAGCATCGTGCGCGCGAACGTCTCTTCGGACGCGCCGCCGCTGCTGCCACAACCCTCGGTGTGCGGGAGCGCGACCATCCGCGTGACCGCGTCGCCGGCCCACTTCTCCAGCTCCGCCTGGGCTGCGAGCCGCAGCGCGATCTGGCCGGAGCACAGGCTGGTCGGCAGGATCAGGCCGACCGACTCCGGCACCAGGCGGTCGTCGACCTGCAGCAGCCGGACGGCGGTCCGCGCGTTCGTGCCGAGCCCGGTCAGCGGGAGGCCGTCGAGCGGAGCGTCGCGGTCCTCGGCCGGGAGGTCGGTCAGCTTGCGGCTCATCCGGCCGTCGGTGCTGATCGAGATTCCCTCCCGCGGTCCCTTCTGCCGCCAGTTCCGCCAGATCGACACCTGACTGTGGCCGGCCCGCTCCCCAGCGCTCGGCTCACCGGACGCGACCCGGACGGTGAGGTCGAAGGTGTCCGCGGTCAGCTCGGCCATCGGCGTACCGGTGAGGTAGCGGCCCGCGTCCACGTCCATCTCGGCCTGCAGACGCTCGTACCTGGCACTCGTCGTGACGAACTTGAGGGTGGGCACGAACGGGAAGTTGGTGATCGAGCCGTTGCCGGTGGTGAAGAAGATCAGGTTGCAGCCGCTGCCGATCTGGCCGGCCACCGACTCGAGGTCGTTGCCGGGGCTGTCCATGAAGATGTAGCCGTTGCCCGGCAGCGGCTCGCCGTAGTCGATCACGTGGTCGAGCCGGACCTCGCGCGGCAGCTTCCGGGCGGCGCCGATCGACTTGAGCACGATGTTGTAGAGCCCGCGGTACACGTTGCCACCGGACGGGTTGCCCTCGGCGGTGTGACCGTGCCAGCCGACCCGCTCCTTGAACGACCGGACGGTGGCGAGGAACCGCTTCGCGGTGGCCAGGTCGCGGACGTTCTTCAGCACGTACCCCTCGGCACCGATCAGCTCGTCGGTCTCCGCGAGTACGGCGGCGCCGCCGTGCTTGATCACCTCGGCGCCGACCAGGCCGGCCAGCGGGTTCGCCGAGATCCCGGAGAACGCGTCGGACCCACCGCACTGCAGGGCGATCTTCAGATCGGCGAGCGGGACCTCGACCCGGGGCTGGGCGTCGACGACCGGCAGCCACGGCTCGATCAGCGCGCCGGCGGTGGTCAGGTCGTGCTCGAAGCCGGCGCGGCGGGTGAAGAACGCGTGCGGGACCTTGATCGACGGGTAGCCGTGTTCCGCCATGTAGTCCTGGACCGCCTGGCCGGACACCACGTCGTCCTCGGCGTCGACGATCAGGACGGCGCCGACGTTCGGGTTCAGCGTGAAGCCGGCCAGCGTCCGGAGCAGCAGGTCCAGGTTGTTCGGCGCCTCGTCCTCGCCGCCCTCGGTGTGCGCAACCGGTACGACGCCGTCGCCGGCGGCCGCGCCGTCGAAGCGCCGGGCCAGCTCGGTGACGAACCCGCTGCTGCGGGAGCTGGTCGCCATGACCACGACGTGGTTGCGGGTGCCGGCCGGCCCTTGCTCCCGCGGATAGCCGAGGAACGTCCCGGGCTGCTCGACGCTCGTCACCTGGGCGCCGAAGTTCAGCGCGGACTCGTCCAGCTGGTACGGGTCGAGCGGCTCGTTGGTGGCCGACGGCTCGGTCGGGAGACCTTCGACTCCCCGTGCGGTGACGGCCGCCAGGCTGGTCGGCGTACACACGTAGTCACCGGGCACGAGGTCCCGGGCGGCGCGGGCGAACGGCGTGTTCCAGGACGTGACCGCCTCGCCGGCGCGGACCGGCCGGACCACGAACCGGTGCCCCTCGAGGATCGTGTGCGGCAGCGTGATCACCGTGCCGTCGAGGTCGATCGTCGTACCGGCGTCCAGCCGGCGGGAACAGATCGCCGCGTTGTCCTCGGGCTCGGGCAGTACGCCGACCTCGTCGAACCTCAACATGCCTCGCCTCTCGTGGATCTGGCTCAGTGACCCCGAATCGTGCATGATGCATGATTACAGACGTAACCCTGCCGAAGACGACCGGCTGGGTCAAGACCGCGACCAGGATCCGGAGAGGGCCGATGACGGACATCGTGGAGCCGCAGGACCGGCGGTTGCTGCGGCGGCAGATGCTCGCCGACGACGTGTACGAGGCGATCAAGACGATGCTGATGGACCACGTCATCCGGCCCGGCGCCCGGATCTCGATCGACGGGCTGGCCCGCGAGTTCCAGGTGTCGTCGACCCCGGTCCGGGAGGCGCTGGCCCGGTTGGAGTCGGAGGGGCTCGCAGTCAAGGAGCCGCTGAAGGGGTACCGCGCGACGCCACTGCTGTCACTGGAGGAGTTCGACGACCTGTACCGCTTCCGCCGGCTCCTCGAGCCGTGGGCGGCCCGGCGGGCGGCCGAGCTGATCGACGACGACGGCCGCGCCCGCCTGAAGGCCGAGCTCGCGAACGCGGTCGAGCCGACGTCGGTGGACTACGCCGGCTACAAGTCACTCACCGCGCACGACAACCGGTTCCACTCGCTGATCGCGTCGCTGTCCGGGAGCGAGCAGGTTCGGCTCGCGTTCGAGCGGACCCACTGCCACCTGCACATCTTCCGGCTGCACTACGAACGCGACATCGGCCCCGAGGTCCTCACCGAACACCGCACCCTCGTCGACGCCATCAGCTCCGGCGACCCAGAAGCCGCCGAAGCCGCCATGAACCAGCACATCGACAACTCGATGTCGGTCCGCCTCCGCCGAATCTACGACTGAGCTGTTTCGGAGTTCGCCGCTGGGGCACGCGCAGGGAATGACGGCACCCCAGCTCCCTGAACCGCGGCCCGTCCTGTGGCCGCTTCGCCCGCTCGGGTCCGCGGCCGTCTGGACCAACGCCGGCGACGGCCGGACCGTCGTCACGATCCGCCACTCCCCGCTGTCCCAGGTCACCCCGGAGATGCTCGCGTGGTGGTACGGCCACGTCCCCGGCACCATGCGGTACGCCGGCGAGACCGTGCCCCGCTACCTGGTCTGGCACCCGCTCGACCACATCTCCTACGAGGCCTCGACCACCGTCGTCCAGCCCGGCACCAGCCTGCACATCACCGAAGCCCTGGGCCGCGACGTCAGCAACCTGATCGACATCCAGGTCACCGTCGAAACCATCGACACCCAGGCCGCCATCATCTCCAAACGCCTCTTCGGGACATGCCTCATCCGCCTGGAAAACGAGTTCACCCCGTACAACGGCGGCGCCCGCTACGTCACCCGCCTCACCATCGGCGACACCACACCCCTGGCCGGCCTGTTCCTCAACCGGATCGCCCACAGCCGAGCCTTCCCCCCGGCCAAACTGGCCGCCTGGATCCGCCACCACATAGAAGAAGTCGGCAACCTGGAAAACTTCCTCCCCGACCTCTTCCGCTACCGCGCCGACCACGAACCGTAGGGACCACCCACGCGTGCTCCCGCGGCCAACCCACGCGTCCTCCCTCCCACCCCCGGCTTATCGCCGGACCTCCTTCTGCCGGCTACCGCCGGCTGTTGCGGGCTGGCGCGACCCCAGGACCGTGATCGCCTGGACCACCTGCGGTCACGCGCCGCGCTTTGAGCGTCTCGTCCATGCCCACCTCCTTGAGGCCCGCCGGGCGGTTCATCACGCTCGCACTGGGACGGGAGCCTCACCGTGCACACGACCAGGCCGGGTTGCCGCTTGCGGTCAGCCTTGTCTTCCGTGGCCTGGCGGTAGGTGGCTGAGGACGGCGGGGATGTGCTCGCGTAGGTGGTCTGCCAGTTCCTCGAGGCTCGAGCCTTCTACGCCAAGGTCCGCCAGCGCGCTGCGGGCCCGAGACAGGGCATCGGCGAGACGTTCCAGCTGCCAGGTGAACGACGGTTGTGCCGCGAACGTGTCGCTAGCGGCGGCATGCTGCCAAGCGACGAAGACAGCGCCGAGGGTGCGGTCGATCCAGTCGAGTGCTGCCCTGAAGCGATCCTCGGCACCAGCCTCGGCGGCAACCCTCAGCATGCTGGTTCCCGGCGGATATCGCCGGGACATCGCGCCCAGCATTTGAAGATTCGCCGCCTGGGCGCCGGCCTCCTCCGGCTGCAGTCGCTGGATGACTGACCTGATGACCTCTGAACTGGTCGGGCTACCGGAACGCCAACCGTCGGCGTCTGCCTCCCACTTCGGGAGCGCACGATCCAGCGCCGCCCTGGTGGCACCGCCAACGACCGCACCACCTACGGCGGCAAACGGCCCCACCAGCGGCGTCACGGCCAATGTCACCCCGGCTCCCGCCGCAGCCGCGACACCATTCACCAGGGCAGCCCGGCCTGCCACGGGCAAACTCAGCCGCAGGTACGACAGGATCCTCGCGCCGGCGCCGGGGCGCTGATCCGCCAGGGCTCGATCCAGCCGGGTCGCGAGGTCGGCGACCCGAGCTCGGAGGTCACGGGTGTAGGTGCCGGCGTTGTCGACGGCTCGGAGAACATCAAGGCGGAACTCGTCGGCCAGCAACTCGGCGGGCGGAGGTGTCCGATGCCCGGCTTCACGGAGGAACAGCGCCCAATCGATGTCGGCGGCGGCCCGCAACTGGACTCGTCTGGCCTCGTCGAGGTCTTCCAGGACGATCTGCTGCTTTCGCAACTGCTTCCAAAGCCGCCGGTCGTCATGGAACGACCACAACAGCTCCGCGAGGTCCCGTGTGATCGGCCGGACTTCGAGGCTGCTGCCCTCGGCAAGTGCCAGCTGTCCCCGCGCGTAGACATCGGCGAACCCCCGCTGACGCTCGCGCCAACGCTCTAGGTCCGCACCATCAGGTTCGCGCTCGGCACCATCGGCACCGAGCGCATCAGGATCCCCCACGCCCCGATGCTAGGCACCCCAACCATCTCGCACCAGAACCGACGCCCCACGGCTCGACAGCACGCGAGGCTCCAGTCAGGGACTTACGCACCGGAGGCGCGCCAAGATCCAGTGGGAGCCGGAACCCGGCACGCCGTCCATTCAGGGCACTGGAAGCACTTCGACCTAGCTGTCCCGTGGGCGCTCCCCAACATGAACCTGAGTTGTAAGGTCGATTGACTCGACGCGGGTCGGCTCCGGAGACTAGTGCATCTGCTGTCAACGCGGCACGGCGGCCTTCTGACCGCAGGTCAGTTGTCGAACGCACGAAGCGGTGACAGCCGCACGTCCCGAGCCGCGAGTACACGGCTGAACTTGTGTCGTTCGATAGCCGATCTGGCGATGGAGTTTGCATCAGGTGCTGGCGCCAATCCTGCAACGAATCATGCTCGGAAAGTCAGCAGCATGCTGGCGATACTTCCCAGTTCACCACGAGTGATCGTCCGGACGCTTGGCTCCGTCGAACTCCCGGACAACTTGCTGCCGGCTTCGACCGTGAATACAGCCGACGGAGAGTCGATGTGCGAGCTGTAGGTGAAACCGCATGTCATCGTCAGGAAACCGTACTTCGGGTCGACCCTGCGGCTGGCGACCCTTCCGTTGGTAAATGGAACAACAGCCAAGATAGTCCCCGCGCCATCACTGATCTTGACCTGATAGCTCGCGCCAATATCCCTGCAGTCGGCAGGGAACACCCGACCGGGGATCTTCGTGAGGCTCCAGACGACGCTAACCTTGCCGCGGACGGCCACCGTGTTGCTGGGTGCGTGGGTGACCGTCCGATCTGTGATTCCCGTCGACGGCACCGCAGTCGACGTTGGGGTGGCCGTCGTCGTCGGCGGCGGCACGTCCTGAGAGGTGGGATCCACGGACGGCGGAATAGCACTCGGTGTGCGGGAAGGCAGCCCAGCGTTCGCTAACGGCGTCGGCTCCTCAGGGTGTATCGCTGCCTGTACCCCAAGCGTCAGGGCCGCCCCAGCAGCCATTGCGCCTGTGACTATGAACGACATCTGCATCTGGTTGATCCACACCTGGAAGGCTCCCTCGTTCGAACCCTGAATCGACGCTTGTGCCACGTTGACCCTTCCCCCCAAGCGCCGTTAGTCCTGCGCCGGTCCGTGAGTCCCCCGTGACTGTCGCTGAGGAGAGGGTGACTCAAAGGGGTCAGCCTCGACATCGGGTAACCGGCCGACAGCTGTCATCCGTTCGGCCGACGCATGCGCGCAGGCACTTCGACCTCTGGCACCCGGCCTGCGCCGCTTGGACAAGCGCATCCAGCTGTACGGCCTCCGGAGCACTACCTCCGCCTCTGAACGTCCCACAGGCTTTGTGGAACGCATTGTCGATTAGCAGGTTGTTGGAGTCGAGGAGATTTCGGCCTCTGATGCTCGATTCGATGCCTGCCAACGCGGTCCGGCGACCTTCTAATCCGTTGGCCGCCAGGTTCGATCACTGCAAGATCTGGCGATATCTAGCGGCTCGGCGCGATGCAGGGAAGCGGCTGGACCTCGCGGGCGGCGTCGCCCACTTCGGAACCGCAGGCTCGGAGTTCGTCTCCGGCGGACACAGCCTGGTGTTCCGTGTTGTCAGGTGAGCTCTCCGGCTTGGCCAACCGCCTGCGTACAGGCACGTTCCGATGCAGCCCGCGCAGATTGGGGACAGAAAGGCCAAGCCGCTCATAACCGTGGCCGTCACCCCGGCGATGCCAAGAGCTTCCACGAGATGGCTCCTGGAGCGTGTGCTGGTCGCCGACGTACGCCCTCTATCTCGGCGGGCGCCGTCTCAGGAGTAGGGCTCAAGGCCGAGTCGCGCGTCGCGGCTCTGGTCCAACTTGGGAGCGAGAAAATCTGTGATAACCGACCGAGAAGAGCGCTTTCACCCGATCTGTTGCGCCGTGTACCTGATCCGCTCATGTAACGGACTGTCCCGAGTACACGATGAGCCCAGCGACACCGGAGGTAGGGTTGCCGTGAAATCACGTGAGCGCGACCGCATCGCGCGGAAACTGGCGCGATGAGTATTTGGAATGCATTCGAGGGCGGCGCGTACAACGCGGCGACCTTAGCGATTGCCGTGTTGGCATTGCTCGTCGCCGCAGCGGGCGCCTGGTATGCATGGCGGCAACTGCTACCCAAGAAGCGTCAGCTGACATTTGCTATACAACCGCCAGTGCCATTGCTGTCAACGATGTCTCCGCTCGCTGATGTCAGCGTTCACGTCGATGATCGTGAGGTTATTGAACCACATTCACTCACGGTGGAAGTGACGAATTCGGGCCGACATGATATATCGAAGGCTGAGTTTCAAGATGCAGAGCCGATCAAACTAGATGTCGGAGCGAAGATTCTCAAGATATTGGACATTGCGATCATCCCTGCGCGCGGGACGCCGACGCCTTGTGATTGCACAGAGTCCGTACTTCGGATCGGCCCCGGTCTCATATCACGCGGGCAATGCATTCGGGCGCAATTGCTCACCGACGGTATTCCACACAAGAAGCTTTCCACCAACTCTATCTCGTCCGATCTGATCGATGTCGACGTCGAGGTCAAGAGTGCTCGTGAGCGGCAGGCGAGCACTCGGCGAGCAGTGCGTGCCATCGCGATAACATCATTGATCAGTTCTCTTGCGTTCGCACTGATATTGGGAATTCAAGCTTGGCGAAACAACGACGAGTCCATTCGACTGAGTCCAGACCACGGCCCGGTCGGCAGCACGCTTACTATCAGCGGGAAAGATTACGAGCCGTATGCTGTCATCAGCGCATACATTTACAATTCCGTCACCTACGACGAGAAGCCCCTCGGTCGCGCACAGGCTGACAGCAATGGCACGTTCAGTATCAAGTGCACAGTTCCTCCGATCGGCTTGGGGTACATCGAAATCAGGGTGAGCGGAGCGGGAAGTGGGTACACATCGTACGAGTATGCGGATTTCGCAGTAACTAGCTAGAAGCACTAACTGGTGACGCCTGTCCATGGAGTGTCGCGCTGCCCCAGTACGAGATGTGCCTGTCCGCCTATGCGCTGGCAGCCAGTTTTGCCGACACACAGTTCAGTCGCCTGCGGCGGGAGAGCTGCCCGGGCTGAGCCACGGATCCGTGAGCGCCGTGTCACGCGGGTCCTCGTCAATGTCGGCTCTGAGGCTATGAAGCGTTGATCGAGTACGCAGACCCTAGCTCTGCGCGCCGGGTGTCCATCGAGTAGCTGTGGATGGCGGACCTTGTAGTCGAGTGGGTGATTGCTGACCTTGTACTCACCTGGGTCAGCCGAGAGTACAGGTAGCGACGCTGCCGCATGCGCTCCAGCTAGTTAGAGATGGCTCGGTCGCGGCGCTCTGCGATGCGAGACACCGTCACGTTCGCCCAGGCGAGCACAGCTGCGCAGGCGGAGACATTGAATCGGTGGCGGGTGCGGCAGTGCATCAGGTTGCTGTCGACGAGTGCCCGCTCCTCTCGCACGCCAGCCTGGTTTGAAGGGGCACGGTGAATGCGGCCGGAACGCGCCCGAACTGCTGGCGGATCCACTTATGAAGAGGCGTTGCATGCCGCCGGCGTATTCGTTCCGCGCGCGGGGAGGCGACACGGCGCGCCTCGGCACCGGCGTTCGCCGCGTGCTGCCCGCGCTGCTGATCCTGGCGCCCAGCGACAACCGACGTCGCTCGGCCGCGCGAGGCTAGCTGTCCTCAACTGCTTGGGTGCGGTTCTCGTGTTTCCGTCGGCGAGATCTGTTCACCCAGTCGAGTAGCTGGCGGTTGGCGATCTGGTCACGTTGCCCGGGCAACCAGATTCCACCTGCATCGAAGTCGCACTGTCCCAGTTGGGCGCTCCGAAAGGATCCGATCTCCGCTTTCCCATCGGGCGTGGCCACCACTTCCGCATCGTCCTACCGCTTCCGCGTGCCGCGCTCAGCGGCTGCGACACGCGTGTTTGTAAGACCTCACACCGACTCAGTCTGACCTTCACCTCCGTGTGATGGTTCGACGATTGCTGCCATGCGAACCAAATGGCACGGCTGGCTGACGCCCCGGAAGCAAGCAGGCTCCCACTGGGGCTGTGTCCCTTCATCGCAACGCGTCTCCGTCTCAGGAGACTGGCGGCCCATTGAGTGCACCGGTTGATGTCGTTTGCAGTCGCTGGCCTGCCGGGGGCTGCGATCTGAGAACCCTTGTGAATTACGCATGTTGGAGGACCCATGGAACTCGGTCTTGCTCTGCCCACCGCCGGGCCGGAGACCTCACCGGAGACGATCGTGAAGGTCGCGAAGGAAGCCGAACGGCTCGGTTACGCCGCCTTGTGGACGTTCGAACGCCTGCTCCGCCCGCTCGACAAGGTCGTGCTGTGGACAGGGGGTGAGCCCGCGATGTTGCCGGAGTTCTACGGCTCGGTCTACGAGCCGCTGGAGACGCTGAGCCACATCGCCGCCGTGACCGAGCGGATCAAGCTGGGCACCGCCATCCTGGTGGCACCCCTGCACGTGCCCGTGATGCTTGCCCGCCGCTTCGCCACGCTGGACCGACTCAGCGGCGGTCGGGTGATCGCCGGTCTGGGACAGGGCTGGCAGCGCCACGAGTTCGAGACAGCGAACGTGTCGAGCAGCCGCAAGGGCGCCCGTACGGAGGAATTCATCACCGCGATGCGGACCGCGTGGGGCCCGGACCCGGTCCGGCACGAAGGCGAGTTCTACCGGATCGCGCCGTCGCAGGTGAACCCCAAGCCGGTCCAGCCCTGCATTCCGGTGCTGCTGGCCGCGAATTCGCCGTACGCCGTCAGGCGCCGGCCGGATCGCGGACGGCCTGATCCCGATCACCTCCTCGGCGCAGGAACTGCGCGGCGTCGTGTCCGCGTTCCATGCCGCCGCCCGGGAGGCCGGCCGCGACCCCGGGGACCTCACGGTGGTCAACCAGGTGCCCTGGCCGACCCCGATCACCCGTGAGCCGATCGGGACCGGCCGGCCCTTCCTCGGCGGATCGCCCAAGCAGATCGCCGAGGACCTGATGGCCGCCCGCGAGAGTGGTGCGACCCAGGTGTACCTGGCCGGCGACCAGGGACTCGGGCTCGACGAGGGCCTGAAGGCTGCCGACGTGGACGAGTGGCTCGAGTTGCTCGGCGAGGTGATCGAGGCGGCCGGCCACCTCGGCGTACTCGCGCCGTGAGGATCCGGCTGCGATTGATCCGGTGCCGGCCGAATCACGCCGAGGCTTTGTTCCTCTTGTTCGCGGCCTTCACCCTGATGACCTTGTCGAGGTACTCGGCGATCGCCTTTCTGTTGCGGGCCAGACAGTCGATGCGCTCGGTCAGCCGGGCCTGCTCCCGTTGCAGCGTGGCGATCATCTCGGGTGTCACTTCAGGGACGTAGATGCTCTGCGGCTGATCGAGGCACGGGAGCAACTGCCGAATGATCCGGGTCGGCAGACCGGCGTCGAGCAAGCCTTTGATCTGCAGCACGATGTCAACGTGTGCCTCTTGGTACTCGCGGTAGCCGTTCGGCCCCCTGCTCGGCGCGATCAGCTGCTGCTCCTCGTAGTACCGCAACAACCGTCGCGACGCCCCGGTCCGCTCCGCAAGCTCCCCGATCCTCATGACCTCGAGCGTACGACCCAACCCTCACAACGATGTGAATGTTCGGGACCCGCCGCGGGCTGACTTACTCGGCGGGGGCGCCGCCGAAGCCTATTTCGTTGCCGTCGGGGTCTTTGTAGATGAATTTGCGGACGCCGTTGTCGTAGGTCTCGCGGAGCGCCGGCTCGACGCCCCGGCCGGTGATCGCGGTGACGCGCTCGTCGAAGTCCTCGGCGAAGATCGTCACCTGCCCGTGGCCCGCGTGGTCCGGGCGGTGCTCCACCACGAGGTACTGGTGTTCGGCCAGCTCGAACACCGCCTCGATGTCGTTCGGGTACATCACCGGCGGTGCCCCGAGCAGCTGCTCGTACCACTTCAGCACGCCCGGGTAGTCCGACACGGACATTTCCGCAAACAGGTCGAGAGCCATACCGCATCGTACGAACCCACCAGGCCACCGGGAATACCGGTTCGACCGCCGACGTTCCTGTAGTCAAAGACCTTTCCGATGGAGAGTGATGAAGAATGACCGGTCTTCGACGCGCGGGTAACGCGCTCAGGACCGCCGCACTACTCGCCCTGCTGACCGCCCTGATCATCGTCGTCGGCGGCTACATCGCCGGTACGACGGGTGTGCTGATCGCCGCCGTACTGTCGCTGGGCCTGAACGCCTACCTGTACTTCAACTCCGACAAGCTCGCCCTGCGCTCGATGGCCGCCCGGCCGGTCAGCCCGCAGCAGGCGCCCGAGCTGTACGCCGTCGTGGCCGAGCTCTCGCAGCGGGCGGGTCAGCCGATGCCGCGGATCTACGTGAGCCCCGTTGCCCAGCCGAACGCGTTCGCCACCGGGCGGAACCCGGAGCACGCGGCGGTCGCGGTGACGGAGGGCATCCTGCGCATCCTGGATCGCCGCGAGCTGCGCGCCGTACTCGGGCATGAGCTGGCGCACGTCTACAACCGCGACATCCTGACCTCGAGCATCGCGGCCGGGCTGGCCGGCATCGTGACGACGCTCGCCAACCTGGCGATCTTCCTCCCGTTCGGCTCGTCCGACGACGAGGACGCCCCCAACCCGCTGGTCACGCTGCTGACCGTGCTGCTCGCGCCGTTCGCAGCCGGCCTGATCCAGCTGGCGGTCAGCCGCCGCCGTGAGTACGCCGCAGACGACGACGGCGCCGACCTGTCCGGCGACCCGCTCGCCCTCGCAAGCGCCCTCGCCAAGATCAGCCGCGGTACGACGGCCATGCCACTCCCGACCGACTCCGGCGTAGCCACGCAAAGCCACCTGATGATCGCCAACCCCCTCAGCGGCCACGGCATCGCGGCCCTGTTCTCCACCCACCCGCCGATGGAGCGCCGCATCGCCCGCCTCCAGGCGAAGGCCCGCGAACTAGCCCCCGCCTGACCCACAACAAACAGGAAGGCCGACCGGACAACCGGCCTGCCTTCCTGCTGCTCAGGCGGGGGCGTCGCCGTGGTCGGGGATTTCTAGTTGTACGCCGCCTTGGAGGGCGGACTGGTGGGCGTAGATGCCGGGGAGGGTGTAGCGGGCGGCGACCCAGGCGTTGATGGGTGGGAGGGTCTTGTCGGCGACTGCGCGGACGAAGTCGTCGGCGAGGAAGTGGTGGGAGCCTTCGTGGCCGTTGTGGAGGCCGTCGAACTCGGCGGGCAGCCGGCTGCGGTCGTGGACCGGGGACAGGCCGGAGCGGAACGCGTCGCGCAGGGCCGGGTCGACGTTGGCCAGGTCGGCGTCGTCGAGGGAGCTGCTGGGCTTGGTCTCCATCAGCGGGCTGATGTCCTCCACGCCTTCCTTGGTCTGCCAGACCGTGGTGGTGGCCAACTGCTCGAAGCTGCCCTCGGTCCCGAACACGCGCAGCCGGGACTCACGGATGTGCGACGGGTAGCCGACGCGGCGCATCTCGTTGGTGCGCATGACGCCGCCGTCGGCCAGCTTGAACAGCGCGGTGGCGTTGCTGAAGTCGTTGTCGAACTGGCTGACGTCCTTGTCGAAGACGCCGTCGCCGCGGTCGTCCTGGACGCCGATGCAGGAGACGTGGGTGGCGTGCTGGCCGGTCACCGAGAGCACGTTGCCGACCGCGTGGGTCGGGTACAGCATGGGCGGGAACGACGCGGTCTTCTTCCAGTCGTCGCCGCCGCTGTACTGGTACGCCGCGTAGAACCCGAGGTCCATGTCGTGGACGTAGTCGCCCTCGGAGTAGAACACCCGGCCGAACTCGCCCGCGGCCAGCTTCTGCCGGCAGTACACCGAGGACGGGTAGTAGTAGCTGGTCTCGCCCATCATGTAGGTCAGGCCGGTCTCCTTGACCAGCTCGATGATGCGGGCGATCTGGTCCGCCTCGATCGCCATCGGGACGGTCGAGTACACGTGCTTGCCGGCCTCCAGCGCGCGGATCGCCATCTCACCGTGCAGCCAGCGCTGGGTGAAGATCGCCACCGCGTCCACGTCGGACGCCAGCATCTCCTCGAACGACGAGTGGGTGACGGTGATGCCCTGCTTCTCGGCCATCTCGGCTGCCCGCTCGGGCAGCACGTCCGTCAACCGGACCTGCGAGACGTCAGGATGCGCGGACCACAACCGCAGGAAGGAGGGAGCGAACTGACCCGCTCCGACGACACCGATGCTGATTCCCATGGACGCTAGGCAATCACACATTTATGTTCCATGGAAGAACATATTCAGACGTTGGAACGTGTGACCAGCACCACCGGCGTCGGTTGAGGCGGATCGGCAGACCATCACAATCGGCGGTGGGGGCCGGGCGCCCGCGCGACTCTGTGCCGCGGGCGGAGTTGTGATGGCCTGGCGGTCCCCTACAACAGATGCGGGTTGTCGGTGGTGATGCCGTCGACACCGAGTGCGACGGCTCGTTCCAACACCTCTGGGTCGGGGACGGGCCAGGCGGTCACGTCGAGGCCGGCGGCGTGGAGTTTGTCGACACCGTCCGCGGTCAGGCCGGCGATGCCGCACAGCGCCGTACCCGCCTGAGCGGCCTGGGTCAACGCGAGCACGTCGGCGACGTCCGGCGTACGACCGAAGATCAGCCCGGTCGACGCCGACGGCATCGCCTGCCGGACGGCGAGCAGGATGTCGGCATGTGACGACGTCACCATCGTCCGCGCCGCCAGCGCCGGATCGGCCTGCAGGGACTCGACCAGCAGCGGTACGGCGCGGGCCGCCTTCACCTCGGCCTGGAACCGGACGTCGATCGCCGCGATCGTCTCGGCCCAGGTCGGGACCACCTCGCCGAGCCCGGCGTCCAGCGAGCGGAGCTCGTCGAACGACAGCGACGCGACCTCCCCCGAGCCGGACGTGGTCCGGTCGACGGTCGCGTCGTGCAGGACGACGAGCTCGTCGTCGGCGGTGACCCGGAGGTCGAGCTCGATCTCGTCGCAGCCGTCGGCGACGGCGCGGCGGAACGAGCGCAGCGTGTTCTCCGGTTCGGTCCCGAGCGCACCGCGGTGGCCGGTGATGATCACAGAACCTTCTCCTCGTACTGTCGACGGACTTCCTCGCCGATCGCGTCGAGCCGGCGGGCGACGGACGCGAACACCTGCTTCGGCTGGGCGTTGTCGGCGTAGATCTGCTGCAGGCCGGTGTAGATGACGACGTTCGCGTTTCGGCCGTAGAGCCGGATCGCGTCCTGCTGCCGGGCGTTCTTGAGCTGCTCGATCGCGACTCCGTAGTTCGGCTGCTCGGCGATCAGCTTCTTCAGGTCCGCGTTCTCCCGGGCGGCGTTCACCACCGGCAGGTAGCCGGTCTCCTTGGTCCACCAGGCCGAGTTCTCCGGCTGGGCCAGGAACTGCAGGAACGTGGCGGCCGCGGTCTTGCGCTCGGTGGAGATGTTGCGCAGCATCCCGATCCCACCACCGCCGGTGGCCAGGCCGGAGGCGACCTCGGACGGGATGAACCCGGCGCCGACGTCGAACTTGGCCTTGCCGGTGATGGTCTTCATGCCGCCGGTCGACTCCTGGATGACGGCCACCAGCCCGTTGGCGAAGTCGGTGCTGGGACTGCTGGCCATGTAGGCCATCCCCTTGTCGTGCACCATCTCGCGCTGCCACTCGCCCGCCGCCACCGCGCCGTCCTGGTCGATGGTGACGTCGAGGCCCTTGGAGTACGCGCCGCCGAACTGCCACACGTTGCCCTGGAACTGCCAGTCGCCGTCGATCTTCGCGAACGCGATCGTCCGCAGCGACCGGCCGCCGGACTGCACCTTGGCGAACTCCGGCCCCCATGACCGCAGCTCGCTCCAAGTCCGCGGCGCCCGGTCCGGCAACCCGGCCTTCGCGAACGCCTCCCGGTTGTAGTAGAGGATCGGCGTGCTGCGGGCGAACGGGACGCACCAGCTCTGCCCCTTCACGACGTACTCGCCGAACAGCTTCTCCTGGTAGACCGCCGGGCCGAAGCCGTCGGTGAAGTAGCCGTTCAGCGGTTCGAGCGCGTCGTTCAGGAAGAACCGCTCCCAGGTCACGTCGGACAGTACGGCGAGATCCGGCGCCTGCTTGGCGACCAGCGCGGCCGCGACCTTCTGGGCCACGTCGTCGTAGCTGCCCTGGAACTGCACCTCGACGTACACGTCCTGCTGGGAGTCGTTGAACTTGGCAACGAGCTTGTCGACCGCCTTGCCGTTCACGCCGCCGTACGGCGACCAGAACACCACCCGGACGCGGTTCGCGTACTGCTTCGGCACCACGCCTGCGGGCTGGGAGTACTCGGCGTCGACCGAGCGGTAGCCGCAGCCGGCCAGCGTGGCACCGGCCGCCAGGCCCAGGAACACCCTGCGATTCAGCATGCTCATCCCTTCAGCGCTCCCTGGGTGATACCGCCGACGATGTAGCGCTGGGCGATCAGGAAGATCAGCAGCATCGGCGCGAGGACGAGCAGCGTGCCGGCCATGATGGTTCCCCAGTTCGCCAGGCCCTCCTCGTCCTTGAGGATCAGCAGCCCGACCGGCAGCGTCCGCATCGAGGCGGTGTTGGTCACGATCAGCGGCCAGACGAAGTTGTTCCACTCCTCGACCGCGGTGATCACCACGACCGTGATCAGCATCGGCCGGGACATCGGCAGCACCACCCGCCACAGCGTCCGCAGGTGACCGGCGCCGTCGACCGCGGCCGCGTCGGTCACCTCGGTCGGCAACGTCAGGAAGTGCTGCCGCATCAGGAAGGTCGCGAACGCCGAGCCGATACCGGGGATGATCAGGCCGGCGTAGGTGTTGATCCAGCCCAGCGTCGCCACGGTCAGGTAGTTCGGCAGCAGGGTGACGTGACCGGGCACCATCATCGCGCCGAGCACCGCGAAGAACAGCACCTTCTTGAACGGGAAGCGCAGGTAGGCGAACGCGTACGCCGTCAGTACGGCGTTGGCCACCTTCAGCACGGTCCCGGCCACGGTGATGATCGTGGAGTTCAGGAAGAACCGGTCGAACGGCGCGGCCTTCCAGGCCAGGCTGAAGTTCTCCCAGGTCAGGTCCGGCCACCAGGCCGGCGGCCACTGGTAGATCTGCGTCGGCACCTTGAACGCCGTCGACAGCAGCCAGTACAACGGTCCGAGGAACACGGCCGCCACACCGACCAGTACGACGTACTGGATCGCACGAGCCTTCATCGGTAGTGCACCCGCCTCTCCATCACGCGGGCCTGCACCGTGGTGACCAGCAGCAGGATCACGAACATGATGATCGAAAGCGTCGCCGCCCGGCCGGCGTTGAACGCCTGGAAGCCCTCGTTGTAGATCGACCAGCTGAGCGTGGTGGTGGCATCACCAGGGCCACCACCGGTCATCACCGCGATCACGTCGAACGCCTGGAAGGTGCCGATCACCGTGGTGATCAGCAGGAAGAAGGTGATCGGGGCAAGCAACGGCAGCTTGATCGCGCGGAACCTGGTCCACGTCGAGGCGCCGTCGATCGCGGCCGCCTCGTCGAGCTCCTTGGGCAGTCCCTGCAGGCCGGCCAGGTAGATCAGCGCGGCGAAGCCGACGTTCTTCCACAGGTAGACGATCACCAGGCCGGGCAGCGCCCAGTCGGAGTTGTTCATCCAGTCCGGCGGCTCGGCGCCGAACGGCTCGATCAGCGCCCGCAGCAGGCCGTAGCCGGGGTCGAAGATGAACAGCCAGATGGTCGCGACCGCCGCGCCCGACAGGATGTGCGGGGCGAACGCGATCGTCCGGACCGCGCCGCGGCCCTTCAGCGGCAGGTTGAACAGGAACGCCAGCGCCAGCCCGATGACCAGGCTGCCGGCCACGATCAGGCCGGTGAACACCACGGTGATCCACAGCGTCTTGTGGAACGCCGGGTCGGTCAGCGTCCGGCCGTAGTTCGCCAGCCCGACGAAGGCCGGCCTGGCCGCGATCATGTTCCAGTCGGTCAGGCTGAGGAACGCGTTGTAGACGATCGGCCAGTACGCGAAGACCGCGATCACCAGCAGGTTGGGCGCCACCAGCAGGGCGAAGAGCCCGTACTCGCGGCGCCGCCTGCGGCGTTGCTGGTTGCCGCTGTCCGTGGCCGGCCGGCGTTCGTCCGGATGGGTCCGGACCGGCAGGTCCAGTGCGGTCACACCGACCTCCTCGGGGTAGGTGGGGCGAGCAGTTCGACAAGAGCGGCCGCCAGGGGAGGCGCGGCCGCGAGGACGCCGTCGGGCAAGGCGGTTCCGGTGATGACCTGAGCGCCTGCTTCACGGGCGATCAGGGATCCGGCGGCGATGTCCCACGGCTGGATCATGTGTTCGTAGTAGGCGTCCGCCGTACCGTCCGCGACCGAGCAGAGGTCGAGGGCGGCCGAGCCGCCGCGACGCACATCCCGTACGGCGGGCAGCAGCCGGCGCAGGTGGTCGGCCTGCTCGGCGCGCATCTCGGGGAGGTACGAGAATCCCGTGCTCACCAAGGCGGCCTCGAGGGCGACGTCACGCAGCGGGCCCAGGCTGACATCGTTGCGGACGGCGCCGGCTCCGCGGGCAGCCGACCAGGTGAGCCCGGTGCGCGGCTGGTGGACCACGCCGACCAGTGCGCCGGCCTCGTCCTCGACCGCGATGGAGACACACCAGTCGACCCTGCCGTAGAGGTAGTTCACCGTTCCGTCCAGCGGGTCGATCACCCAGGTGAGGCCGGTGGCCGACGGGCGGGAGGCGCCTTCCTCACCGAGCAGGCCGTCACCCGGTCGCGCCGCGGTCAGGCCGTCGGTGATCAGCTTCTCGGAGGCCCGGTCCGCGTCGCTGACCGGATCACTCGCCGAGGTCTTGGTCTCGACACCAGCCGCGTCAATCGATAGACCTGGTTGCCGCGCCACCAACTCCGCACCGGCCGCGAACGCCAGCCGAAGGGCCAGCGCACGAAGCTCGGTGTGGGGCGGAGTGTTAAGCACGCCGTGAAATTATCACCGTTTCATGGTGACGTATAGAGAATGTATGTGATTTTCTCCCCCACTTCACAACAATCCGGACAACTTCAGTCGTCATCGTCGTTGCGCAGCCGGACGCCGGTGACACCGTCCAGCTCGTCCAGAGCCAGCACCAGGTTCTGCAGCGGCGGCCGGCCGCGGAACCGCATCGACGCCCGGACCTGCGGCCGGCCGCCGTCGCGGTGCACCTCGGTCCCGAGCACCGACGCCTCGTACCCCATCGCCGTCGCGGTCGACAGGATCGAGCGCAGCACGCCGGAACCGTCGTCGTACCGCACCGTCACGATCCGGCGCCGGTCCGGCGAGGGCAGGAACCGGGCCAGCCGGCCGAAGGGGCCGACGGCAACCAGGTGCAGCACCGTCGCGGCAGTGGCGAGCAAGGGCATGCCGGCGCCGCAGGCCATGCCGATCGCGGCCGTCATCCAGATCGTCGCCGCGGTGGTCAGGCCGCGGACGACGTCTCGCCGCATGAAGATCACGCCGGCGCCGAGGAAGCCGACGCCGGAGACGATCTGGGCCGCGATCCGGGACGGGTCGAGGTTCACGTCGGTGCCGAGTACGGCGTTGAAGCCGAACCCGGACACCAGTGTGAACAGCGCGGCGCCGGTGCCGACCAGGGTGTGCGTTCGCATCCCCGCGCTCTTCTGCTGCAGTTGCCGTTCGATGCCGATGATCATCGACAGCACGAACGCGACCAGGAGCAGCAGGAGCTCGGTCCCGGTGCTGGAGGTGAAGAGTTGCATGATTACGCCGAGACCAGCCCGACTGGGTCCTTCCCGGCCAGGTAGGCGGCGACAGCCTCCGCTGCCAGGGAGCCGGCGCGATGCGCGGTCTGCCGGGTCGCGCCGGCCAGGTGCGGCGTCATCACCACATTGGGTGCCGTCAGCAACCGAGCGCCCGCCGGCACCGGTTCGGACGGGAAGACATCGAACGCAGCCGCGCCCAGCTGACCGGACTCCAACGCGTCGACCGTCGCGTCATAGTCCAGCAAACCACCACGAGCCGTGTTCACCAGTACGGCGCCGCGCGGCATCAGCGCGATCTGGTCGGCGCCGATCATGCCGCGGGTCTGGTCGGTCAGCCGGGCGTGCAGGCTGACCACGTCCGACCGGCGCAGCAGGTCGTCCAACTCGACCAGCTCGACACCCTCAGAAGCCTTGTCGACAAAGGGATCGGCGACCAGGACGTGGGCGTCGAAGGCGAGCATCACCCGGGCGACCCGCTGGCCGATCGCGCCGTACCCGACCAAGCCGACGGTCGACCCGTCGAGCTCCAGGCCGCACTCGTCGTACGCGTAGAGGTCGCTGCGCCACTCCCCCTGCTCCAGCGTGCGTTGCAGGCGGGGCAGGTTGCGCAGGGCGCCCATCATCAACGCGACCGCATGCTCGGCGGCGGCGACCGCGTTGCGGCCGGGCGTGGAGGCGACGGCGATCCCGCGCTTGGTTGCCGCCGGCACGTTCACGTTGACCGGCCCGCCCCGGCAGACCACGAGGAACTTGAGGTCGGTCGCGGCCTCGAGAACCCGCTCGGTGAACGGCCCCATCTGGGTGACCGCGACCTCGACTCCGGACAGCGCCGCGATCAACTGGTCCTCGGCGTCACTCGCCTCGTCCACTTCGGCCACCCGCCCGTACGGCGTCAGCGGCCAGGGCAACGTGACCTCGCGGAAGTCGAAGGCGACGTCGTCGAGGGAGGACAGTGCCTTGGCGAGCATTTCGTTGCGCACGAAGTGGTCGCCGGCGAGCAATGCCTTGATGGTTCTCATCGAACTCCTGTGGTGAACGTTGGGGCGGGGTCGGACCAGCGTGGGCGGGCCGACTCGATGCGGCGCAGGTAGTGGGCGTAGCCCTCGGCGTAGAAGGCGGCGCGGGCGGGATCAGGGTCGACCTGGCGGGTCTCGGCGATCCACTCCGGTCCGGCGCTGTCCGGATCGGCCGCGCGCCGCGCACAGATCACGGCGCCGCGGGCGGCGACCTGTTCTGCCTCTGCGGTGTGCAGGGGTGCGTTCAGGACATCCGCCAGGATCTGCGTCCACTCGCGGCTGCGGGCGCCGCCGCCGCAGACGGTGACGCGTCCGGTCCACCCGGCCGCGTCCAGGCAGTGGCGGGCGGCGTATGCGATGCCCTCGCAGGTCGCGCGGACCAGGTCGGCCGTGGTGGTGGACAGCGAGATTCCGTCGATCGTCCCGCGAGCGCGCGTGTCGACGAACGGCGCTCGCTCGCCGGCCTCGGACAGATAGGGAAGGACAGTCACGCCTTGTGCGCCGACCGGGCTCTGCGCGAGCAACGCCGGCAACTTGTCGGTCCCGACGCCGACGAGCGCCAGCACCCGGTCGAGCGCGGCCGTTCCGACCATCGCGGGCATCGCGCGCAGCCAGACACCTGGTGTCCAGGTGCCGAGGAACAACCCGGCCGGCTCGCCGTCCACGGGCAGGTCGCGCGTCACGACTTGGCAGGCAAGCGTCGTACCGACGGTCAGGAGGGCGTCGCCGGGCTCCTGCACGCCGGTCCCGGCGGCCGCGGCTGGGAGGTCGTACGGTCCGGCGGAAACCCTGGTGCCGGGGGCCATCCCGGTCGAGTCGTCGCGAAGCTCGCCGACGGGGCCGGCGGGCTCCACTGGTGCCAGCAGGTGCCGGAGTTCGGACAGACCGGTCGCCTTCAGCGCCTCGTCGTCGTACTCGTTGGTCCGCGGATCGAGGAACGGCGCGGACGCGTCCGACACGTCGGTCGCGCGGACGCCGGTCAGCTGCTGCATCACGACGTCCTTGCAGTACGCCGCAGTCCCCGCGCGGGCGATCACCTCGGGCTCTTCGGCGAGTACGGCGGCCAGCAGCGGACCGGAGGCCCCCGGGAACATCCGGTTGCCGGACCGGCGGAAGACCCGCTCGGCGACCCCGTCGGCGGTCCAGCGGTCGAGGATCGCGCTGCTGCGCGCGTCCAGCCAGGAGATCGCCGGGCGGGCCGCCGTACCGTCGGAGTCGACCAGCCAGAGGCCGTCCCCCTGGGCGGTGATCGCCAGGACGCCGGGCCGGGTCCCCACCGTGCCGGCCAGCTCACCGACCACCTCGTTGACCGAGGCAATGATCTCGGCGGTCTCGTGCTCGAACCGCCCGAGCCCCGGCCGGACCAGCCTGGTCGGCCGGGACGCCTCGGCCACCGGCCGCCCGTCGTCGCCGAACGCGACGGCCTTGGTGACAGTGGTGCCGACGTCTACCCCGACGTCCATAGGCTCCCCCTTCTAGAGTTTGGCTACCTCCACGGTGGCGCCGTGGTCGCGCAACGGTTGGATCAGGTCTTGAGGGGTCTTCTCGTCCACGATCACCACGTCGAAGTCGGTGAGTGGGGCGAGCCGGTGCAGGGCGGTGCGCTGGAGCTTCGCGTGGTCGACCAGCAGCACCTTGGTCTTGGCGGACCGCAGCATCGCGCGCTTCACCAGGACGATCTCCTCCTCCTGGTGGAAGGCGTGCGTCGGCGACACCGCGGAGACCGAGCAGAACAGCAGGTCGGTGTGCAGCGCCTCGACCGCCTCCGCGCACGGCATCCCGCCGAACGAGTCGTGCGTCGCGGAGTAGATCCCGCCGAGCGCCAGCAGGGTGATGTCCCGCAGTGCGGTCAGCCTGGTGATCGCGGGCAGGAAGTTCGTTGCCACCGTCAACGGGGTGATGTCCTCGAACAGGTCGACGAGGGCCAGCGCGCTGGTCGAGTCGTCGAGCATCACCGACATCCCGGGCTCGATCATCGCGCGGGCGTGCCGCGCGATCGCGGTCTTCTCGGTCTGCGCGGTGTTCAGCCGGTACGCGACGTTGCTCTCGAACACGCTGGTCGGCTGCGCACTGACGCCGCCGCGGTACTTGCGCACCACGCCCTGGCGCTCGAGCTCGTCCAGGTCGCGGTGCACGGTCATCACGCTCACCCCGAACGCCTCGACCAGGTCGTTGGCCGAGACCGAGCCGTGCTCGACGACGTAGGCCGCGATCTCGGCCTGCCGGCGGGCGGGGCGACTCAGCTCGGAGGTGTCACCGTCGACGTCGGATGTCATGCCAGGGTCTCCATTCGTACTGCGGGAACGTTGTACGCCTCGAGACCCACTGTGCCGTCCTGCCACCGGAAACGCACCAACGCCGCGGGACCGAGCGCAGGTAGCAGTCTGCGGTAGTCGTTCAGCCGCAGTCCGAGCACCCGGCAGGTGAGCAGCCGGATCAGGGTGTTGTGCGCGACCACGAGCACCTTCTGGCCCTCGTGCCGCCGCCCGATCTCGTGGAAGACCTCGTGCACCCGGTCGGCCGCCGCGGCCGGGTCCTCCCCGCCGGGGAAGTGGTCGCGGACCGGGTCGAGCTGGAACGCCTTGGCCACCGCCGGCGGCAGCTCGCCGAGCATCTTCCCCTCGGCCGAGCCGAAGTCGACCTCCCGCAGCCGCGCGTCGAGGGTCGGCTCGAGGTTCAGCACCTCGGCCGTCGGCGTGATCGTCTGCCGGGCGCGCAGCATCGGCGAGCACCACAGCACGTCCGGCGCGTAGTCGACCGCCCACTCCTTGAGCTGCTGCGCCTGCCGTACGCCGACCTCGTCGATCGGGAGGTCGGTCGACCCGGTGTACCGGTTGCCGTGGTGCCACTCGGTCCGGCCGTGCCTGGCCAGGACGATCGTCGTCCTCATCCGCGGTACCCCCGTCGATCCAGCTCGGCGACGAACTCGCCGTACAGGTCCTCGAGTTGTCGTGGTCCTGGTTCGAGGATGCGTTCGGTCCTGACCATCCGGCGCGCCGTCTCGGTGAGCGAGCCGCCGGACGACGCGGCGAGCACGGCCATGCCGTACGCCGGATCCGGCGCAGCCGGGAGCTCGACCGGTACGCCGAGGACGTCGGCGCGGAGCTGGTTCCAGTACCCGCTGCGTACGGCGCCGCCGGTCAGCGACACCGATCGGAGCGGCTCCGCGCCGAGGCCGACCACGTGCTCGAAGGCGAGCCGCTCGATGAAGGCCACACC
Source organism: Kribbella sp. NPDC002412 (assembly GCF_053592935.1). Taxonomy (NCBI): domain Bacteria; kingdom Bacillati; phylum Actinomycetota; class Actinomycetes; order Propionibacteriales; family Kribbellaceae; genus Kribbella; species Kribbella sp. NPDC002412. The sequence goes on along the minus strand of NZ_JBSFBL010000012.1, from coordinate 35,216 downwards.
TTGTAGTACCGCGACGTACGTCGCCAAGTCACCGGTCGGGTTGCCGAGGGTGAAACGCTCGGCCTGGGGAGCGACGAAGGGGAATCGTTCGCCGGTCTTCGTGAGCGGGTAGATGACGGCGTCGACCGGACCGGCAGCCTGGTCCAGAGCATCGAGGTCCGCGGTGGGAAGCAGCTCGGTGAGTACGCCGGCCCCCGTGCTGGACGCCCCGCCGGGGAGCCACCCGCCGTCCGGGTGCCGGTGGCTGTAGACGGCGCCGGTGGGGTCGTCGAGGAGATCCTTGCTCACGCCTTTGAGGACGAGCGTCGTGCCGAGGACCGAGTTCCACGCGCCGGGGCTCAGGGCGCCGGCGGCGATCTGGGCGGCGCAGCCGTCGGTCATGCCGGCGTACACGGGGACGCCGGCCGGAGTGCGGCCGAGCTCGGCGCCGGGAAGGACGACGTCGGGGAAGAGGCTCGCCGGGAGGCCGAGCTTGTCGAAGGCGGCCTGTGGCCAGGAGTCGGCAACCAGGTCGTAACCGGTCTTGAGCGCGTGACTGGTGTCGGTGGCGACCGAGTGGCCGACGAGGTGGGCGGCGACGAAGTCGGCGCTGTGGACGATCCGGTGCTGCGCCGACGGGTGCAGCGAGAGGAGCTTCGGGAGCGCCCAGGTCGGCTGCATCGAGGTAGCCCAGCGATTCGGGTCGGCATCCACGATGCGGTCACGCAGGTCGGCTGCACGCGCGTCGTCGTACATCAAAGCCGGGGTGACCGGGCGACCCTGGTCGTCGGTGAGCAGGAAAGTGCCGGAGGTCGAGCAGATCGCGATGCCGTGGAGCTCGGGGCCGGCGACCTCGGCGAGGACCGCGTCGACCGCTTCGAGCCAGCTCTGCGGGTCCTGCTCGTGGCGTGGACCGTCCCGGTGGCTGACCAGCGGTCGCGCGGCACGGGCGGCGACCGCACCGTCGGCATCGACACGGACGGCGCGCACACTCTGCGTGCCGAGGTCAACGCCGATCCAGCTCACGTGCCGCCTCCCGATCCAGTGTTATCTGCGCTGATAACATAACATCAGAAGACGGTAAGAACACGCCAGCCTGCGTCCGAACCCGGACATGACTCGGCTCCCGCAGCTGTGAGGCTTGCGGGAGCCGGGCGGGTCCGGCCGGCTGCGCCTGTACCGGCGGGACGGTCGGAGTGTCGGCTGGTCAGGAGTGCATCAGGACCAGCGCGGGGTCGACGGCGGCGAACTCGACCCGGCCGGCGTCGAGTGCGCCGTACGCACCGATCGGCCCACTCGCCGGGCGGCCGTTGCGGTTGACCCAGAAGCCCCAGCCCGCCGGTGCGTCCGGCCACTCGGGGTCCGGCTCCCAGCCTGGCGGCGGACGCCAGGTGTCACTCGGCGGCTCGGGCCAGTCGGGCGGCGGATTGAATCGATGCACGGGCGGTCCTTCCAGATTCCCCAGCGAGTCTGCCCCAGCAATCTCTGCAGGTCGTGAACTATCTGACAGATCAACGACCTGGTGCCCGGAAAGGTCACGGCTAATTTTGTGTAAAGATTCTCCGGCACACGGCCACCAATCACACCACCGCGCCGGGAGGTAGGCAACCATCCGCTCACCAGGCGGACTGCACGTGCATCCGCACCAGCATTCGACGCCTGTTCGTTGCCGTCGACCGCGTACTTGGTTGCCTAGACCTTCTCGGTCTGGAGGTCCTCGAGGCGAGCGCGGACGCGGTGGTGCTCGGTGAGGGACTCGGCCAGCGCGTAGCCGAGGGAGCGGTAGGCCTCGAAGTCCCATTCGTCGTAGAACTGGTCGCCGGTGGTCCGGCGCGGGAAGTCCGGGTGCCCGGCGGCGTACTGCTCGATGTCCCAGCCGAGGTGGCCGGCCAGCACCGCCTTCACGAAGAAGATCTCGGTCTTGTACGGCTTGTCCTCGCCGTCCTTCAGCGGGTGCGTCGCGATCCCGTACGCCCACGGCCGATCGGCCCTCGGCTTGCTGCCGCGGATCATCGGCGACGGGTCGATGTCGATCTGGATCCCGTGGTCCATCCGGGCGGTCGCGATCGCCTCGGCCAGCGCGGTGAACCGGTCCTCGGGGTCGTTCGACGCGTCGATCACGATCACCTGGGCCGGCTCGCGGCGGAGTGCCTCGACCAGGCCGAGGTTGTCGTAGTGACCGCCGTCGGTCACGTAGATCCGCCGGTCGTACATCGACGGCTGCCCGATCCCCTCCAGCAGCAGCCGGTACGGACCCGGCTTGTCGATCACGCTGCCGACGTACCGCCGTACCTTCGCGAAGTTTCCGCGGACCTCCGGGAACGCCGCCGTGGGCCGGTTGTTCCAGTAGGGGTTCGGCAGCCACACCCCGAGCCGGGCGTTCAGTACGGCGAGCAGCAGCCGGACCGGCCTGGTCCGCGCGTTCACGCGGCCGGTGAGCGGGCTGAACGCGGCGCCGCTGATCGCCATCGCGGCCGGCACCGTCACCTCCCGCTTCAGCACGTCCGCCTCGCGCTCGTAGTCGTCGGTCGCCCGCCGGCCGCCGTCGGGCAGCGACCGGTCGCCGATGATCCCGATCTGCTGGGCGTCGAAGACGAACGGCACGCAGTCGCGCTGGATCGGCACGAAGTCGCCGTCGGACACGTTCGCGACACCGGCGATGACCAGCTGCGGCCCGCCGTCGACCGGCTTCCCCCACTCCGAGTACCGCAGCCGCAGGTGGTAGTCGAGCGCGACGGCCGCGCCGTTGTCCTTCCGCGTGACCAGGAACGCGCGCGACAACCGCTCGCGGTAGAACGAGTGCAGCGACGTCCGGTTCGCGTCGGTGAGCACCTTGATGGCGACCGCGATCGCGGCCAGGATCAGCGCGACGTTCCAGTTCTCCTGGTACCCGGGCTCGGTCGCGTAGCCACCGGTCCAGCGCAGCAGCACGATCACTGCCGCGAGCACGATGATCGCGCTCGCCACCCACGGCGCGAGCTTGGTCCGAGCGAACGCGAGCAGCCGGGCCCGCATGCTGCCCGACTCCTTGCCCTCGACCGCGAGCCCGTTCCAGACCGCCTTGCCCAGCCCGATCAGGACGACGACCAGCGCGCTGAACGACGCGATGCCCTGCTTCGCCGGGTCGACCAACGCCAGCAACGCCGAGGGGAGACTGGATTCACCCGGCAGTTGTGCCAGCAGGTAAAGGCCGCCCGGCACGCCGAGCAGCAGGACGGCAAGGGGTACGCCGAACTTGAGCGCGACGTTCCCGATCGTCGTCAGGATCATCCGGACCACATCGGGCATCCGGGCCCAGCGGTCCCACACCTTCTCCAGCACGAACATCGCCGCGCTCAGCGCGAGCGGGAACAGCGACAGCCCGAGGAAGAACCAGGAGTCGTTCGGCCGCCAGTCGATCGCGATCCCGCCGTCGCCCGGCAGGACCACCTGCTGGTCGGCGAGGAACCAGCCGAGCACCCAGGCAATCGCGCGCAGCGTGATCCCGATCAGCAGCAGGTTGACGACCAGCCCGAACAGCACCGACAACGCGGCCCGGAACATCGCCCGGCCGCCCTGCAACAGGTACCGGGTCTGCCGCCGCAACCGCGCGAGCTCCGGCGAGCCGGGCGAGAACGGGTCGGCGCAGGTCCGCCGGAGGATATGGAACGCGGCGGCCATGTAGCCGCCGCCACTGACGCCGATCACACTCGACGCCTTGTCGTACAAGCCCTTCTCCCGCAGGAGTTGCAGGGCGCCGAGGCAGAACGACGCCGACCGGATCCCGCCGCCGGAGCAGGTGATCACCAACTGGCCGGCGTCCTTGCCGTCGTCCCTGATCCGTTTGAACGTCGCCGGCGGGTCGAGGCGGACGCCGTACAACGTGCGTTGCCCGAAGCGGCTGGTGGCGAAGAGTGCGACGGCGAGGACGACTGCGCCGACGAGTCCGGTGCCGCGCATCAGCCAGGTGAGCCAGCCGGTCGACAGATCGGCGCACGACGTGCCGAGCTCGTTCCACAGCCGGACGTCCTCGACGATGTCCAGCAGCGCGGCGACGAAGACGATCCACGACCCGACTGCCGCGATCTGCTTCCAGGACTGGCGACTCAGGAACTTGACGTACTTGTAGGCCCGGTACGCCGCGTAGACGTAGGCCATGATGAACGTCGCGTCGACCAGCAACGACAGCCGGCCGGGCACCTCACAGCCGAGCGCCGAGCCGGCCGCGTCGTGCACCGCGTCGCGCATCGGCCACTGGACCACGGCGAGCACGACAGCGAGTTGAAGTGTCCTGGTGAACGTCCGGCGCCGGCCGATCTGTTCGATCGTGGCGTCGCCTTTCGTGCCCTCCGATTCCCCGAGCATCGCCCCATGATGCCGGTCGTGCAGTTCAGGCGGCGACTCGAGACTCACTGATGCGTGTCAGCGGCTCGGCCGGGGTACGGCGGTTCCCGGCCTTCGATGCTCGTGTGAAGGGTTTACAACGATGGTAAAGACGCAGTACAAACGATGGGACCGGTCCGCCCCTCCGGCTCGAGAGGTACTGCCATGACGTTCTTCCGCCCCGCAGTGGCCTTGGCTGTTTCCGTCGTACTGCTGCTGACCGGCGCCGTACCGGCGTCGTCGGCGCGGCAATTGGAGAGTGCTGTGCAGTCACAGACCTTCCGCAACCCGGTCAACCCGTCGGCCGACCCGTCGCTGATGTTCCACAACGGCAGGTACTACGTCGCGACCACCCGTGGCGACCGGATCGGGATCTGGTCGTCGCCCAGCCTGGCGACCCTGCTGGTGCAGCCGGAGCAGGTGGTCTGGCGGGACTCGGACCCGAGCCGCAACACGCAGATGTGGGCGCCGGCGTTCCGGCAGGTCGGCGGCCGTTGGTACATCTACTACACGGCCTCCGACGGCGTGGACGCCAACCACCGGATGTACGTGATCGAGTCCGAGGGCGACAACCCGCTCGGTCCGTACCACTTCAAGGCGAAGATCGCGGACTTCGGCGAGTACGCGATCGACGGCGAGCCGATCACGGTGAACGGGCAGCAGTACTTCGTCTGGACCGGGCCGGGCCGTGGTCAGGGCGGACCGGCGCAGCTCTACGTCGCGCGGATGAGCAACCCGTGGACGGTGACCGGCGGCCGGGTCGCGATTCCCGCCGCCGGCGGCTGCAGCGAGGTGCGCGAGGGACCGACACCGATCTACGGCAACGGGCGCGTGTTCCTCACCTACTCGTCCTGCGACACCGGGAAGCCGGACTACCAACTGTGGATGAAGAGCATCGCGAACGGCGCCGACCCGATGGTCGCGGCGAACTGGGTGCAGCACCCCGGCCCGATCTTCTCCCGCAACGACGCGACCGGCGTGTGGGGTCCGGGTCACCACTCGTTCTTCAAGTCGCCGGACGGGACCGAGGACTGGATCGCGTACCACGGCAAGAACACCAGCACCTACACGTACTCCTTCCGCACCAGCCGGGCGCAGAAGATCAGCTGGAACGCCGACGGCACCCCGAACCTCGGCCGGCCGCTGGCCGCGGGCGCGACGCAGAACCTGCCGTCCGGTGATCCCGGTTCGGCGAACTACTGGATCAACGACACCGACAGCACGGTCGTGTACAGCGGCAACTGGAGCTCGGGATCGGGCTGCGGGAACCAGTGCTTCTGGGGCAACGACCACTGGAGCGGCGTTCGGGACGCCTCCGCGACCATCCATTTCAACGGCACCAAGGTCGCGCTGCTCAGCGTCGCCGACGTGGGCAACGGGATCGCCGCGATCTCCATCGACGGCGGCCCGGAACAGCGGATCGACTACTACAGCTCGATCCGCGTCGGCGAGCAGCTGATGTACGTCAGCCCGACGCTCGCACCCGGCGCTCACACCGTGCGCGTCCGGGTCACCGGCGACAAGAACCCGGCCTCCAGCAGCACAGTCATCAGCCTGGACCGCATCGAGGTCTACTGACGAGCTCAGGTACGCCGGACGGCGAGTCCGTCGACCTGGTAGACCTTGCTCGCCACCCTCGTGGTCAGGAGTACCGAACCGGTCAGGAAGGTCGCCGGCACGGGGAGCGGCACAACGGCCTGGTACTCGGTCGTCGCCTTGTACAGGTTCACAGCACCCACGTACTTGCCGTTGTAGTAGACGTTCAGGCCGCCGCAGGTCGCGCACTTCGTCGCGATCAGGAACATCCGCTTCGCCTGCACACTGCGGGAGACGGAGATGCCCTTCGCAGTGGTGACGGTCGCGGTGCCCAAGTAGTAGGCGCGATGAGTGGCCCGGACCCAGCCCTTGGCGGCGCCCATCAGGCGGTCGTCCGAAGGCCGGGAGAAGCACTTGTCGGCTGTCCACCCGGACACGTTGCCGGCGATGTCGCGGGCCCGGACCGACACGCAGTACTCGTAGCCTGCCGCGACACCGATCGCGACGGAGGTGGCCGTCGTACCGGACTTGACCGGCGCATAGGCGCCGAAAGTGCCCGCGGTGGATGCGATCCGCCAGCGAACGTCGTACGAACCGATGCCGTTGTCGTCGGCCCCGGCGTAGGTGACGGTGGCCGTGGCGGCCTTCGTCACGTCGAACGTCGGTCCAGTGATCTTGACGCTCGGCGCCGCGGAGTCGACTTGGAGCCAGCGGACGGCTGTGGAGCCGCGTCCGCCCGGCTCGACGGCCCAGACCCGCAGGACGTGCAGGCCGGGCGAGACGCCTGTCTTCTGGAACGGCGACGGCGGACATGGTTCCGTCTTCACCCCGTCGAACTCGCAACTCACGTAGGGCGAGACCAGCCCGGTCGTGTCGAAGGGGATCGTCAGGTTCGGCCCGACGAAAGCTGTGGTCGGCTTGATCGTGATCCGTGGGCCCTGCCAGACGGCCGACTCGACCAGTTCCCCGGCCGGCGGGTCGAAGAGCTGCGCGTTGACGTACGGCCGTCCGTCGTTGACCGGGATCTGCTGGAGGGTGCTTCCGGACTCCGTACGGCGGGTGGCGAGCAGGAGGTTGGAGCTCGCCCATCTGAGCGACTCCCCACTCGTGCCGAACGGGTAATTCGGGACGGGCGTGCCCCCACCGACCGGAATCACGTTCACCGAGGTGTTCTTGAAGTAGGCGATCCACAGACCGTTCGGTGACGCGACCGGGTGCTGCGCCAGCTCGGTGCCGGCGTACGTGGTCAGTACCGCGCCGCCCGGTTTGGCCTGGATCCGTTGCAGTTTGCCCTGCGCCTGCTCCTTGACGACCAACGTCTGGTTGTCGGGCAGCCAGGACGGCGCGGCCAGGCCGCAGCCGACGCGGATCGGTGTGCCGCCGGTCGCGCCGATGACCTCGACGCAGGAGGTGTCGTTCTGCTCGCGTTCGAAGGCGATCCGGGTGCCGTCCGGTGACCACGACTTCACCGTGATCCCGCTCGACCCGGCCAGGATTCTCACCGGCTGCGCGTGCGGAACGACCGCCGAGACCGTCCACAGGCTCGTCTGCCCCTGCGAGAAGACGACCTGCCGTCCGTCGGCCGACGCCGCGATCGCCTTGTCGACGTCCTGGGTCGGGCCCGAGGTGGCGAGCGGAATGATCTGGGTTGCTCCCTGGACGGCGATCTGGCCGAGGAACGTGCGGCTGACGCCGTCGGTCGTCACGGTGTGCGCGACGGTGACGGCATCGGTCTGCGCCACGACGGCGGCGCCCGGCACCGTGTCGGCCGGTCCGGGAACGCTGGCCGGCCCCTCGCCATCGGCGTTGACCGCGGCGACGGAGTACGTCGCACCGGGGAGCCGCTCGGTGTCCTGCCAGTTGAAGGTGGTGCCCGCGGCGCGCGGCACGGTGTAAGAGGTCTCGGTCCCGTTCACGGTGCGGCGAACGACGAAGCCGGTCACCCCGTCCGTGGTCCCTTCGTCCGCGGGAAGGTTCCAGGCGAGGTCGATCCCGGTGAAGGTGCCCTTCACCCGCACCCCGAGCGGCACCGATGGAACCGACTCCACCTGCTGGGTCGAGGTGGAGAAGCCGGTGACCGCCGTCGCCGGAACAGCCGCGGTCAGAACGACGGCCGACAGCGCCATCGGCGCGGCGAAGCGCAGGAACGTGCGCAGAGGGAACCCCCCAGAAGTCGGAGCGGCGGAAAGATGGCCGCGCTCTGCTATCGGCCAGGCCAGCCGAACGTTACAACTGGGGTCCGTCAACGGGCTCTGAGGTACTCGGCTGGACAGCTACGTCGAGGGTTTGTTCATCGACGAGTGCTTCGCGTCGATCCGGGAGCACGGCGGGTTCTTCCCCGTCCACTCCGGCGGCTACCGGGGCGCAGTACGCGGAAAGTACGGCTACACCGCTACGGCCCTTCATGGGGCAACACCCGCTACGGCTACCAGTACTCCGACGCCCTGCTGTCCCGCCTCACCAAAGAACAACAAGCCATCCCACCCCGCCACCCCTGAAGCCCACCACTATTTGCCCCGTGGGCGCTCATCCGGGCCCGCCGAAGCCTCACCATCTGAGGGTGACGGGGCCGAGGAGGCCGGAGGTGTTTTGGTTGGGGAAGACGAAGTGGGTGGGGCTGATCGCGTCCAGGTGGGGTGCTGCCGTGTTGAAGACTTCGATGGTGAGGGTGTGGTTGCCGGGAGCCACGTTTGTGAGGTCGAAGGTGTACGGCGAGCAGAAGCGGGTGCCGATCGAGATGCCGTCGACGAGAACTTCTGCGGTGCCGCGGACGCTACCAAGATCGAGGGTTGCGGTGTCGGGGAGGGTGATCGTCCGGGTGTAGCGGACGCCGCCGGAGTACTCGGCGAGGCCGTGGGATTGCCAGTCACCCAAGGGGATTCTGCCGGAGCCGACGGTGGCGCGGATCGGGCCGGTTAGGGCGGCGCCGGATTCGTGGCCGGGGGTGGTCATCACGGTGAGCCAACCGGTTCGAGCGCCGGACGGTACGTCGGCGACCAGCGTGCCGGATGGCGAGCGGCCGGTACGTTCGGAGGACGGGCTTGGCCCGGTGGCGAGTTGGACACCGTCGACCGAGAGGACGGCTTCGCCGACCACGTCGACCTCCAGGCGGGTGGTGCCTGGTGGGAGGTCGAAGCGCAGGTGTTCGATCCGATCCGACGTCGGGCGAGGTACGGCGAAAGTGATCGGCTCGACCACATCGGTCGCCGTGCCGTCGAGCCACGCGGCACCCGGCAGCGGATGCGGTCGGCGGGTTAGGTGGAGGTCGGGGAGCGAGCGGTGCCAGGGGCGGCGGCGTACGGTGTCGACCGATGTGCCGTCGACTGTTGCGGTCCAGTCGTGGTCGGAGATTGCCAGGCCGTCCACCAGGATCGGGGTTGGGCGGGTGACCTCGACGACGATGGTGTTCTCCACGCCCGGCCGGAGTGCGGGAGCGGCGTCGTAGCGGCGTACCCGGGGAGTCGGGCGCTCGTACGGCATGAAGCCGCCCTGACGGCCGACCTCCACGTCGTTGACAAGCACCCGCGCCGCGCCCCACGCGGTCAACGTGAGCTCAGTGCAATCCCCCGGTACGACGGTCGTGCTGTAGCTGATCGCGGACCCGGCAGAGGCCGCGGCGATCCACGAAGGCCGGCGGTACGCCGCGAGGTCCCGGACGAACGCCACATTCGCCCGAAGCTGCAACTCCTCGTCGGGAGTCAATCGCAGTTCGAGTTGATGCGTGCCGGCGTCGAGCGTCACTGGGACCGAGCCGACGTACCCACCGTCATCGACGATCGGCAGCGGCCGGCCATCGATCAGCAACTCCTTGGCCGCCGGCGCACTGACAACCACAGTGCTCTCCAAGGCCGAAGCCAAGTCGAACGCCGCGGTGAACGTCACCGTCCGGCCGGCAGCGACAGTCCCGAAGTCCAGGAAGTCTTCGGGGACGTGACCCTTCGGGCCGAGTGCGTGGTGGTGGATATGGTCCTTGCGAATGCCTCGTGACTCGGAATACTCAACCGGCTGACCGTCGATCAGCCCATGCGGCCCGAAGGTGGCGTGCGCCGGCTGCAAGTCGTCCGAGCCGTCGACCCGATGCTCGAGCGCCCAACGCTCGACCACGACATCACCAGAAGGCGCCGAAGCCGGCCAAGCGAAGTCACCCCAGGTGTTGTCGAGCGTAGGAACGAGCTCAGACTCCCAGTCACCGGACAACGTCTCCACATGCTGTGGTCCGGAAGCCGGCAAGTCGTCAACCGGCGCATTGCCTTCGGCAAACACCACGAGGGCCGCAGGCCCAGCCGCGAAGGGCACGGCGACCTCGGCGATCCCACTCTCATCCAGCTTGTAGGCAAGGGGTTTCGACGACCCGTCGAACGGCGACACAAGCACCGGAGGTCCCGGCAAGTCGCGCACTCGGAGCCGGACCTCGTCCCGGTACCGCGCCGGATCGAAGGAGTACCCGACCCGAGCCCACTCGTGACTGATCCCCCGCCCAACGGGTTGACCGTCGATCTCCGTGGCACTCCACTCGGTCGGCGTGACGAACACGACCAGCGCCCCGTCGACCTCCCGGGTCAGCACCGGCACCTCCGCCTCCACCCGCCGCGGCACCCGGGCCAGCACCTCAGGAACATCCGCCGCCGACTCGACCACCACAGCCCCGGACAACCCATCAGGTACGGCGCCAACAGCAACAACCAACCCACCGGCGGCAACGAACTCGTTCAACCGCTCAGCGACCGCATCCTCGAGCACCGTTGCCGCAGGCAACACGACGGTGGCGTACGACTCGGACGCAACCGTCAACCGCGCCCCACCGACAACCTCGGCCCCCGCCAGCGACTCGTCGTCGATCACGTCCGCATCGATCCGAGCCTGGTCCAGCACACCCAGCACCGGTGCGAACCACGTCGCGTCCCCGATCAACTCCCGATACACCGCCTGAGCCCGCAACGCATCCGGCCCGGGCCCGTCCATCGTCAAGTCGGACTGCGCCGTCGCGTTCGGGAACAGTACGGCGACCTCGCAAACATGCCGCCCCAACGACAACGCCGCGCACAACCGCGTCATCGCATCCGCAAACGCCTTGTGATGGCGCCAGTACGGCTGCCGCCAGTCGGTCGATGGCGGCGCCCACTCCCACCACCCGGCCCGGGTCGTGTAGTAGACGGCATGCGGGTTGTAGAGCGTCGCCCCGGTCCGCAACCACGGCAGCAACCAGTCGAACGTCTCCTCCAACGTCCCACCCCACCCGGTGGAGTGGAACGCCTCGATCCAAGTCCTCGGCCGCTCGTACAGGTGCGCCAACGACGAGTGGATCCGCGCATCCCCGTGATGGTCGGACCCCGGTGCACTGAACCACCGGTGCGTCCGCGCGTAGTCGGCGTACAGCTCGACACCTTCGACCGGCAACCCGGCCCGCGCCGGGTCCTGCTGGTCGCAGCCCACGATCAGCCCGTGCTTCTCGTGCCACTCGTGCAACGGCTTGAAGAATGCCTCCTCCGCCAGCGAAGCCCGGAGCGCGTGGTAGTCCCGCCGTACCCGAGCCCCATCGGGTACGGCGAGGTCCCACAGCGCATCGAGTCGGTCCCGGAGGTCGTACCCGTACCGTGCTTCGAATCGCGCAGCGAAGTCGGCGGACCAGGTCGGCACCGATGGCAGCTCGTCCTGGAACGACCCGACCACGACCTTCCCGAGGCGATCCCCGAGCCGCCGCTCGAACTCACCGTGCACCTGGTCGAGCAACGCCGCACAGGCCGACGGACTCAGGTAGTCGAACCCGTGGTCCGTCTCGTAGTACAACGACAACTCCGACTCGACATCCGCCTCACACGAGGCGCCGCCGCCATCGACGACCACGTCAACAGCCGACGAAACCGACGCCGAGATCACCCGGCCACCCGGCGGACACCGCAGGTCGAGCCGGCCGGTCCCGCTGACCGTCGAACGCTGCAACCGCCGGCCGGCGTACGCAGGCTGCCGAGCCACCAATCGCGCCTGGATGTCCGCACCCGAGAACCCGAGCTGGTCGTAGAACCACAGCGACACCCCCAGCTCCGCGGCATCGTCACAAACCCCGAGGAACACCGACCACCACCGTTCCGAGAAGAACGGCGGGTCGTCCGCGTCGCACCCGTGGTCCGACCCGGCCGGCGCCAGGTTCAGGACGACGAGCTGGTACACCCCGCCTTCGACGAACCGCTCCAGCTGCCAGCGCAGCCGGGCCGGGTCGAGCGGCTCGCCGCTCCACCACCAGATGGGCGCAGGTGAGTGGGACCTGGGCGGATCGGCGAGGACCGACGCCAGGCGAGGGGGAAGTGCCACGGTTATCCCTTCAGGCCGCTGGAGAAGCCGCGGATGACGTACCGCTGGAGGACCAGGAAGACGAGCAGGATGGGCAGCGCGGCGAGCACCAGGCCGGCGGCGACGAGCCCGTAGTCGGAGGTGTACTCGTTGACGAAGGCAAACACCCGGACCGGGACGGTCTCCCGGCCGGAGCCGCCGAGGTACAGCAGCGGGGTGAAGAAGTCGTTCCAGATGTGCACCGCGTTGAGGATCAGCACCGTGCCGGTGATCGGCCGCAACAGCGGGAAGATCACGTACCCGAACGCCTGCAGGTGCGAGGCGCCGTCGATCAGCGCGGCGTTGGTGTAGTCGGCCGGCAGCGACCGGATGAACCCGGTGTAGAGGAACACCGTGAACGGCAGCTGGATGCCGGTGTAGAACAGGATCATCCCCTGGTACGTGCCGAGCAGTCCCAGGTCGTTGACCAGCTGGTACAGCGGGATCATCCCGAGCTGGAACGGCAGGATGATGCCGACCAGGAACAGGATGTACAGGCTGTAGCTCAGCCGGGACGCCGTCCGGGCCAGGAAGTACGCCGCCAGCGACCCGAGCACGATCAGGATGACCACGCTCGACACCGTGATCAGCGTGCTGTTCAGCAACGCGGACCCGAGCGAGGCCGACTGCCACGCCTCGCTGAAGCTGCCGACCGACGGCGGGTTGGGCACCGACAGCGGTTCGTTCGCGATCTGCTCCGGGTCCTTGAACGCCAGCGTCACCAGCGCGTAGACCGGGAACAGGAACGCGATCGCGACCGCGATCATGACGAGCTCACGCACCAGCGTGCGCGGGCGGTAGCCGGTCCTCATGCCGTCGTCTCCCTCGAGCGCAGGTAGCCGAGCTGGATGAAGGAGACGGCCGCGACGAAGATCGCCAGCACCAGCGCGACCGCGGTGCTGTAGCCGAACTTCCCGAACACGAACGCCTGCTTGTAGAGCACCGTCGACAGCGTGTCCGTCGCGTAGCCGGGACCGCCGTTCGTCATCGCGATGATCTGGGTGAACAGCGTCAGCCCGCCGACCGTCGACAGCATCACGTTGATCGTCGTCGCCGGTGCGAGCAGCGGCCAGGTGATGTGCCGGAACCGAGCGAACAGCCCGGCGCCGTCCACCATCGCGGACTCCTGCAGCTCCTGCGGCACGCCTTCCAGCCCGGCCAGGAAGATCACCATCGAGTACCCGGCGCACTGCCAGATCACCGTGAACGCGACCGACCAGATCGCCAGCGACGGATCACCGAGCCAGTCCTGGCGCAGCGCCCCGAGCCCGATCGCGTTCAGCGCGGCGTTCAGCCCCGCGTCCGGCGCCGGGTTGTAGACGTACTTCCACAGGAACGACACCATCACCGGGCTGACCACGACAGGCGCGAAGAAGATCACCCGCAGCGCCATCCGGCTCTTGATCCCGGTGTGGACGCCGAGTGCGAGCAGCAGGCCGATCCCGTTCTGCACGACGACGATCGCGACGGTCAGCAGCAGCGTGTTGCGTAAGGCGCCCAGCGCCTGGTCGTCGTGCACGAGCTGTTTGAAGTTCTCCAGCCCGACGAACGACCGCTGCTCCCCCACCCCGGACCAGTCCGTGAACGCCGACCCCGCCCCGGCGATGCTCGGGTACAGCATCACCAGCGCGTAGACCAGCAACGCCGGCACCGCGAACAACCACGGCGGCGAGATCCCGCCGCCGCGACGCCGTGATGCCTTCACGGCGTCGCGTCGTACCGCCTGCAAGGAAACTGTCATGCGCTCTTCCGGTAGGCCTCGTCCATCTTCTTCAGGGCGCCGTCGACCGTGGTCTTGCCGCCGAGGAGCTCCTGGACGACGGCGAAGTGGGTGGGCTGGACCTCGGCGTTCGGCCAGCGCTGGTCCATGAACGGGACGGCCTTGTTGTCCTTCAGGTAGGGCAGGAACGGCTTCAGGACCGGGTCCACCTTGGCCTCGCCGTCGGAGTACAGCGGGACGCAGGCGACCGCCTCGGCCCAGGCGTTCACGACGTCCGGCTGGCCGCAGTACTCGATGAACTTCTTCGCCTGGTCGGCCTTCTTGCTCTTCGCGCTGATCGCGATGCCGACCACGACCCCGCCGGGGATCCAGTTGTCCGCCTCGACGTCGGTGGCCGGGAACGGGAACATGCCCAGGTCGTCCGGCGACGGCGCGGCCTCGCGGAAGGCCTGCAGTACGGCGGACACCTGCACGGCCATCGCGGCCTTGCCGGTGCCGACCATCGAGGTGGCCTGCTCGTACGTCGTCCCGTTCGGGTTGTCGTTGAAGAAGCCCTTCTTCTGCAGCTCGAGGTACTTGTCCATCGCGTCGGCCCAGCCGGAGTCGGCGAACGACGCGCGGCCGGCGGTCATCTTGTCGTCGAAGTCCGGCGTCCTCGCGTAGACCGTGCCGGGCACCAGCGCGTAGTCGATCAGCTGGGTCACCCACGGGGTCTGGGCGCCGAGCGCGATCGGGACGATGCCCTTCTTCTTCAGCTTGTCGCAGACCGCGAGCAGCTCCGACCAGGTCTTCGGCGGCTCGACGCCGGCGGTCGCGAACGCCTTCTTGTTGTAGATCGCGCCGAGCACGCTGGTGCCGGGCGAGAAGATGAACGTCTTGCCGTCGTTCTGGAACGCGCCCTTGAAGCCGGTCGGGATCTTCTGCGTCCAGGACTGGTCGCTGAGGTCGGCGAGCAGGTTCGCCTTGCTCAGCTGGACCATCGACATCGCGCTGCCGTTGCCCGGGTAGACCGCGTGCAGGTCGGGCGCGTTCCCGGCCGCGAGCTGGGCGCGGAGCGCGGTCTGCAGCTGGTCGGCGGGTGAGAACGAGAGGTTGAAGTCGAAGTCGGAGTGCGCCTTCTTGTAGTCGTCCAGTGCCTTGCGCAGACCGGCCTCCTGGCTGCCGGCGCCGATCACCTTCAGCTGGCCGCCGGACGACGACGAGCCGCCGTTCCCGCCGCCACAGGCAGCGAGCGTGCCGACGGCGGCCGCGCCGCCCATCAGCTGCAGGAGCCGCCTCCGACTGACGGACTGATCGAATGCCATGGGTTCCTCCTGAGCCGCGGGGCGAGAGCCCCTGAAATACCGCCTGGTGATGTGAAGTAATCGCGAAGTCGTGTTACTTTCTTCACGCGGGACGCTACGGACGGCCCGGAGGGGTGTCAAGACCTCGTTGAAAGGATTCAGTCGACGGCGGCTGTTTGGCTGGCTGCCCGGGTCGCCTGAGAAGATGTCGCCGTGCCCGTTCCCGCCCGCGTTCCGTCGGACAGCACGCCGTACGACGTGCTGCGCACCGTCACGCCGTACGACGGAACCGGCCGGAGCCGCCTGACGCCCGGACCGGTGCACGGGTGAAACGTCCGATTCTGGTCAGCGGAATCCTGCTGATCACGCTCCTCGGCGCGGCCGCCGGCTACTTCACCGGCGACCGGACCGAAGTCCCCGTCCCCACCGCCACCGGCCAAGCGGCCCCCCTCGGCGAGGTGACGCCGCCCGAGCCGTCCTTGCCCGTGAAGACGCCCGTGCCCAGCGATGTGGCTGCGCTGGAGACCGGGCTGAGCTACAAGCCCCGCAGCTTCACGGTCACCCGCGAGGACGGTCAGTCGGTGCGCGTCTCGATCGAGACACCGGACGACTGGCGGCTGACCCGGGACAAGCAGGCTCCGGCGGAGGTCAAGTTCCTGGACCGGTTGAACGAGCGCGGTGTCCGGGTCGAGGCGGTCGAGCCGAAGCAGACGCCGGCGGATGCCCGCGCGGCGCTGGTCGTCGCTCTGAAGCAGAGCCAGGCGCCGGAGAACGACCTGCGCATCCTCACCGAGTCCGACGAGCAGGTCGAGGGCGACGACGGCCGGCCGCGGACGGTGTCCACGCTGATCTACACGTTCATCCCGAAGGAGACCCGCCGGTACGTGATCGTCCGCTGGGTCGCGACCGGCGACGACCTCACCACGGTGGAGATGAGCATCACCGGGCTCCCGCAGGACGCGAACGGCCTCGGCGAGGTGCTGCTGGCGGCGACCCGGACAGTGCGCGAGACGAACTGAGCGGACTGTTCGACGGAGCCCGAAAGGGTGGTTTCACGGAATTGTTACGCGGCTGCCGCAACCCCGGCGCGGGCTACGGTGTCTGTGGGGAGTAGGGGAAATGTGGGGAGGTGAGGCAGGCGTGGCTCGTCGGGGGACTGTAGGCGCTCTGCTGGGTTCGGGACTGGTCGTCATCACCGCGCTCGGCGGCGCCGGTGGGTATGGGGTCGGCCTGCTGACCGCGGTCGAGCGGTCGGCTGCGGCCTCCACCGGAGCGGCGGCTCCGCTGGGCAGCCCTCGCGTGTCGACGCCGGGCCCGTCGGTGACTCCGGCGCCGACGGCGCAGCCGCGGAAGATCGTGCCGGACTACTCGCCCGCGCTCGAGGCCGAGGACCTGCGCTACAAGAGCCGCACGTTCGAGGTGAGCTACGTCTACAAGTCGAGAGTCACGGCCCGCGTTCCGTCCAACTGGAGCATGACCCAGCCCGACCCGCCGCGGACCGCGCGGTTCACCGACCCGACCGGCAAGCGCTGGCTCCGGATCGAGTCGGGCTTCACCATCCAGCGCCCGCCGGCCGCCTCGATGCAGGCGCGGATCGACGAGCTCGGGAAGCTGCCCCCGGACCAGATGCTGAAGATCGTCTCCAGCACGACCGAGGGCAAGTACGCGACGCTCTCCTACACCTACGTGCCACCCGCTTCGTTGGCTCCGAAGGCGACCGTCCGCTACGTGATCGTCCGCTGGGTCGCCGACGACAGCGGCCTCTGTGCGGTCGAGATGAGCTCCACCGGTCTCCCGCAGGACAAGGAGGCGCTGATGGCCGTGCTCGACAAGGCTGCGTCCAACGTCGTACGGCGAGACAGCCCGCTGTCGGGCTCCAACTCAGAGAAGCCCAGCTAGGGCCCGCCGCCGGAGTCCGTGAGGTCGACTGCGCGTTCGCCATCGGCATCGCTGTGTACGGCGCAGTGCTCGGCCGGCCGGCCGGAACAGTCACCGGCCTCCACACCCGCGCCTGGCTCGGCAGCGCCTTGTGGATCGCCGGGCTGGCGATCACCTGGCTGACCGTGGGGTAGGCCTCAGTTCACCGGCCAGATGAGGCGGAAGATGGTTGAGCGCAGGCGGTAGAACCGGCGGCGTGTGGACTGGACGAAGGCAGGCGACGGCCGGAGCCGTTCGCTGGGAAAGGGCATGCAGACTTCCTCAACCGGAGTACGTCACCGAGTCGGCCATCTCCGTCGCGCGGACCAGACGGTCAGCGTCCGGGACCATGACCTGGACGAGCAGCGAGCCCGCGTCCCCCCGGTCCACGACTCGCTGGAGGAGCACCATACCGGCATCGCCACAGTCGGTTGAGACGCGCGCGGTGACCTTCTGGCCGTCCACGCTCCCGCCCTCGACGTCGTTGTCGTTACTGCAACCGAACTGAGACGTGTCCGGAAGGGCGAGCTTCGAGCTCGCCACCCCGATGAAGATGCCCGGGGTGCCGGTCGCCGCCCAGTCGGCGGTCTGGCTGATCCGGATCGCCGGAGCGGGGTCGCTGCTGCCCGGCGGCTGCCACTCCGACTGCGCGACCGACTTCGCCCAGCCCCGCGGGATGTCCACGGAGAAGTCGCCCTGCGAGACCGTGATGATCTCCCGCTCCGCCAGGTACCGCTGGCCGACGAAACCACCGCCCCCGCCCACGATGAGCGCGAGTACGGCGGCCACCACCCAGCGACCCCGGCGACGCTTCGACGGCCCAGCAACAGGTCCACCCACCGGCGCGCTGCCAGGCCCGCCAGGCTCGGCAACCTGCTCGGCGCCAGGCCCTGCCGCGGCGGCCGGCGCCTCGGCGGGCGGCTCGGTCGGCGCAGCGACGGTCTCGGAGGGCGCGGGCGTCTTCACGATCGTCGGCTTGTTGGCGTCGCTGAGCGCCGTGACCTCGCCGCCGTCGTCGGAGATGGAGACCGCGACGGTCTCCCGGCCCGCGACCTTCGCCGGGACGAAGTCGTGGGTGGTCTCGTTCAGGGCGCCGACCAGCTCCCGAGTGAAGGACTGGACGTCCGGCCAGCGCTTCTCCCGGTCCGGTTCGAGCGCGCGGACGATGGCCAAGTCGACCTGCTCCGGCAGCAGGAACCCCAGCGTGCTCGGCGGCGGCGGCGCCTCGACCCGGGACGCCGCGCCCAGCCCGTCGACCTGATGCGGTGACCGCCCGGTCAGAGCGGCGTACGCGACCGCGCCGAGCGAGTACTGGTCGGCGCGCTGGTCCAGCCGCTCCCCCATCGCCTGCTCGGGGGCGACGTACGACGGAGTGCCGCCGGGCATTGTGATTCGCGACACCTCGTCGAGCGACTTGCCCAGGCCGAGGTCCGACAGCACGGCGCGTTCACCCTCGTCCGTGCTGCGGAACAGAACGTTCGCCGGTTTCACGTCACGGTGCAGCAGACCGCGCCGGTGCAGGGCCTGCAGGCCGCGGCCGACCTGGACGACGACGTCGACGGCCTCGGGCAGCGGCAGGGGTTCCTTCTTCAGCCGGTCGGCCAGGGTGCCGCGATCGGCGTACGTGAGCACCAGAAACGGCCTGCCGTCCTCGAGCTCGCCGACGTCGTGCACCTGGACCACGTGCTCGGACTCGACCCGGCGCAGGAACCGGCCCTCCTCGAGGAACCGGCGGCGGACCGTGTCGTCGTGCCCCCAGTTGTCCGCGAGAACCTTGATCGCCACCTCGGCGTCCAGTTGCTCGTCGTAACCGAGCCATACCGTAGCGAAACCACCAGAGCCCAGGCGTCGTCGCACGACGTAACGACCAAGTCTGCTCGGGACCCCCATAGAGGGCATTATGGATCACTGGGAGTCCCATGCCCGGGGACGATTGACGAGCAAAGGCGCAGATGAGCGAGAGCAGCGGCCCGACCGACGACCTCGGAACCCTGGCGGAGCGTGCCAAGGCCGGGGACAAGCACGCGATGGACGACCTGTTGCGGCTGGTCCACCCGCGCGTCCTGCGGATCTGCCGCAGCGTGCTGCCGTACTCCGCGGACGCCGAGGACGCGGCCCAGGAAGCGCTGCTGAACATCGCCACCAAGATCCACACGTACTCCGGCCGCAGCAGCTTCTCCACCTGGGTGCACTCGGTCGCGGCCAACTCGGCGCGCTCGACGTACCGGAAGCTGAAGCGCAGCGCGCAGGCGGCGCACAACCCGGAGACGATGGAGCGGCCGGACCCGCGGACCACCAGCGTCATCGCCGGCACCCGCCTGGACCTGCTCGAGGCGCTGGAGACGCTCGAGCGCGACCGGCCGCAGATGGTGACCCCGCTGGTGCTGCGTGACGTCTACGGGCTGTCCTACGAGGAGATCGCCGCCGAGGTCGGCGCCCCGCTGGGCACGGTGAAGTCCCGCATCCACGACGCCCGCGAGGTCGTCCGCCCGCTGCTGCGCCCGAAGGACTGAGCCGGGACCCTCCCGCGGGCGGGCGTGGTGTGCTCAGATGGTGGGCATGAAGAAGCTCATCAACGAACCTGGTGATGTTGTGAGTGAGGCGCTGCGGGGGATGGCGGCAGCGCATCCGGACCGGCTGCGGGTGGATCACGAGAACCGGATCGTGTACCGCAAGGACGCGCCGAGACCCGGCAAGGTGGGGCTGATCTCCGGTGGCGGGTCGGGGCACGAGCCGATGCACGGCGGCTTCGTCGGCCTCGGGATGCTGGACGCGGCGTGCGCGGGCGAGGTGTTCACCTCGCCGGTTCCCGACCAGATGATGGCGGCGACCAAGGAGGTCGACGCCGGCGCCGGCGTGCTGCACATCGTGAAGAACTACACCGGCGACGTGATGAACTTCGAGATGGCCGCCGAGCTCGCCGCGGCCGACGCCGGCACCGAGGTGCTGTCGGTGGTGACGAACGACGACGTCGCCGTCCAGGACAGCCTCTACACCGCCGGTCGCCGCGGGGTCGGCGTCACGGTGCTGCTGGAGAAGATCGTCGGCGCCGCCGCCGAGGAAGGCCGTCCGCTGCAGGAGGTCGCCGACCTGGCCAAGAAGGTCAACGACAACGGCCGCAGCATGGGTATGGCGCTCACCTCGTGCACCGTGCCGGCGGCCGGCAAGCCGACCTTCGAGCTGGCCGAGAACGAGATGGAGGTCGGCATCGGCATCCACGGCGAGCCCGGCCGGCAACGGTTGCCGCTGGCACCGGCCAGGGACGTCGCAGCGATGCTGGTCGACCCGATCGTCGGCGACCTGCCCTACCAGCAGGGCGACTCGGTGATCGCGTTCGTGAACGGCATGGGCGGCACGCCGTTGATCGAGCTGTACCTGATGTACAACGAGGTCGCCCAGCTGCTCGACCGGGCCGGAATCACCGTCGCCCGCTCGCTGGTCGGCAACTACATCACCTCGCTGGAGATGGCCGGCTGCTCGGTCACCCTGCTCAAGGCGGACGACGAGCTGGTACGCCTCTGGGACGCACCGGTGAACACCCCCGGCCTACGCTGGGGCGCGTGAGCATGGGAGTCGACAACTTCGTCAACTGGCTGCGCGACACCGCGAGCACCTTGCACGACAACGCGGCGTACCTGACCGAGCTCGACTCGGCGATCGGGGACGCCGACCACGGCGCCAACATGGACCGTGGGTTCCAGGCGGTCGTCGCGCTGCTGGACGAGTCCTCGTTCGAGTCGGCCGACGAGTTGCTGAAGAAGGCCGGGATGACGCTGGTCAGCAAGGTCGGCGGGGCGAGCGGGCCGCTGTACGGCACGTTCTTCCTGCGCTTCGGGACCGCGCTGGCCGGCGTCTCGCCGATCACCCCGGAGGCGATCGGCGAGGCGTTCAAGGCCGGGGTCGGCGGCATCCTCGCGCGTGGCAAGGCCGAGCTCGGCGACAAGACCATGTACGACGCCTGGGCGCCGGCACTGGACGCGTACGACGCTGCCGTCGCGAGCGGATCCGATCTCGCCGGCGCCCTGAACGCGGCCGCGGAGGCGGCGGCCAAGGGCCGGGACGCGACGGTGCCGCTGGTCGCCCGGAAGGGCCGGGCGAGCTACCTCGGCGACCGCAGCGCCGGTCACCAGGATCCGGGCGCGACGAGCACCACCCTGCTGCTGGAGTCGGCCGCGCGCACGCTCGCATGATCGGGATCGTGGTGGTGTCGCACAGCCACGCGCTGGCGACCGCCGCGGTCGGCCTGGCCGCCGAGATGGTTGCCGAGGACAACCGTCCGGTGATCGCGGTCGCGGCCGGGCTGGACGAGAAGACCTTCGGGACCGACGCGATGGCGGTCTCCGAGGCGATCACCGCAGCCGACAGCCCGGACGGTGTCCTCGTGCTCCTCGACCTGGGGAGCGCGGTACTGAGCGCTGAGCTGGCGTTGGAGTTCGTGGATCCATCGCTTGCTGAGCGAGTGCAGCTGTCCAGCGCGCCGTTGGTCGAGGGGCTGGTCGCCGCCGTGGTCACCGCCTCGACCGGCGCCTCGCTGGACGCGGTAGTCGCCGAGGCGAACCGCGGACTGCTCGCGAAACAAGAGCATCTGGGCGATTCGAGTGCAGTGCAGACCGAGGCTCCGGCTTCCTCTGAGCAGACCATTGAAGTTGCGGTGAGCAACGAGCACGGGCTACACGCACGTCCGGCCGCTCGACTCGTCGCACTGGTCAACTCCTTCGACGCGAGGGTCATCCTCACCGACCTGGACACCGGCCGAGGCCCGGCCGACGCAGGCAGCCTGAGCATGGTCGCCACCCTGAACGCACAACAAGGCCACCGCCTGCAGGTGGGCGCCACCGGCCCGCAAGCCACCGAGGCGCTGGCCGCGATCGCCAACCTGGCCGAGCAGAACTTCGGTGACACGCCGATCGAGACTCCTCCACTGGGTAGCGGAACTGGGTTGGATGTGGCGATCGGGCCGGCTGTTGTCGTCGACGCCGAGGTTGATCTCAGCGGCTATACGGCCGGCGGCGACGAGCAGCGTCGGCTTGAGGAAGCTTTGGATGCGGCTCGTGGTCAGCTCGAGCGGCTCCGGGACAGCAGCGCAGCGCACGGCGACATCTTCGGCGCGCAGTTGGCGATGGTCCGGGATCGAAAGCCACTCGACGACGTTCGGGCCGCGATCTCCGCCGGCGAGTCTGCGGCCGCCGCGTGGAAGCAGACGTACGACAAGTTGGCGAGGGCCTTTGAAGGGCTGGATGACGCGTACCAGCGGGAGCGGGCGCAGGATGTCCGCTCGGTGCGGGATCGTGTCCTGCGCGTGCTGACCGGTGACGTGGCGGAGGGGCCCGCGGAGGGGATCCTCGTTGTGCCTGAGTTGGATGCCGCTACAGCAGCGACCGTCGATGCCGAGCGGATCGCCGGGATTGCGGTGCGCGCGGCCGGGACGACCGGGCACGGCGTGATCGTGGCGCGGTCGCGCGGGATTCCGTTGATCACCGGGATCGGCGACGTCGCCGTCCAAGCGGGCGCGATCGTGGCGTTCGACGCGCGGCACGGCTCGTTCCAGGTCGCGCCGGACGAGGTGGCGGTCCAGGCGACGATCGCGGAGCGGCGGGCCGAGCGCGACCAGGCCGCAGCACAAGCCGATCAGCCCGCAACCACGGTGGACGGCCGGACGGTCGACGTACTCGTGAACGTCGGCTCCGTGCAGGACGCCGTCGACGCGCGCGGTGCGGACGGGTCGGGTCTGGTGCGCACCGAGGTGCTGTTCGGCGACCGCCGTACGGCGCCGACCGTAGACGAGCAGGTGGAGCGATTCAGAGCGGTCGCGGCTGCGCTGCAAGGCAAGCCGATCACGATCCGCACCTGGGACGTCGGCGGGGACAAGCCGTTGCCGTTCCTGCCGCAGGACCATGAGGCGAACCCGTTCCTGGGCGAACGCGGCATCCGCGTCTTCCGCAGGCGACCGCAGCTGCTGCGCGACCAGCTGGAGGCGATCCGCCAGGTGGCAACCGAGACCCCGGTGCACGTGATGTTCCCGATGGTGACGACGGCCGACGAGGTCGCCTGGGCGCTCGACGAGCTCGGACCACGTCCCGACGGGCTCGAGGTCGGCATCATGGTCGAGGTCCCGGCCGCCGCGCTCCGGATCGAGACGCTTGCCAAAGGCCTCGACTTCGTGAGCATCGGCACCAACGACCTCACGCAGTACACGACCGCCGCCGACCGCACCAACTCAGCCGTCGCCCCACTCGCTGACGGTCTGGACCCGGCCGTACTGCAGCTGATCGACCATGTCGTGCGGCACTCCGGCGTGCGGGTCGCGGTCTGTGGTGACCTCGCCAGCGACCCGGCGGCCGCCGTACTGCTGGCTGCTCTTGGCGTGCAGGAGCTGAGCGCGGTGGGTCCGCAGGTGCCGCTGGTCAAGGCCCGCCTCCGCGAGACAGACCTGACTCAGCTGCCGACCGAGGAGATCCTCGGAGCGCGGGATGCCGCTCAGGTGCGCGGCTTGCTGTAGTAGCGCAGCTCGACCAGGTTGAAGCCGGACGTCCGCGTCGCCTTCGCAGGCAGCGTGTAGCTCTGCCCCGGCTCCAGGTAGGTGACGTCCGGGCTGTCCAGGTCCAGGTCGACCACGAGCGCCGGGTACGCCCCGGTGTGCCACGTGTACGACTCCCCCGCGTCCGGCGTGACGTGCTGGACGCGTACGTCGTCCTCGTCCACGACCACCTTGGCCGGGACCTCACCGACCTGCTCGAACCCGGCGTCCGCGGGCACACCGGTGATGCCGAAGAACGGGTCGCCGGACGCCTCCTCGCCCAGGTCGAGCACCTCGATCAGGCGGTTCAGGTAGAGCGACTCACCGTCGTTGGTGAGCATGTGCACCGGCGACACCGGCCGGTAGACCGAGCCGCCGACGGTCTCGTTGAGGTGGCGCGCCGGGCTGCCGTCGAGCCAGTCCATGTGGCACGGGGACGTGGACAGGCAGAGCACGACGTACGGGTTGTGGTGCAGGTGCCAGCCCTGGGCTTCACCTGGCGCGAGTGAGACCTCCCAGACACGGACGCGTGAGTTCTTCAGCAGCACGCGGGTCCCGATCTCGCCGAGGACGACCTCGGTCCCGTCCGGCGCGACGACAGTGGTGCCTGCGGTCATAGAGCCTTCTCCTCATCGATAGGGCGTTCCATAGCTACACCACCGAGCAGCACACCGTCCGGCATGGGCAGCTCGACGGTCTCGACCTCGGTGAACCCGAAGGCCCGGTACAGCGGCACACCGGGCAGTGTCGCCATCAGTGCGAGCCGGGTGAAGCCCTCGGCCCTGGCGGCGTCGGCGCAGGCGGTGAGGATCGCTCGGCCGAGTCCGCGCCGGGTCCAGTCGCTCCGCACGAACATCGCCCGGATCCGGGCCGGCTCGGTCGCCGGGTCCAGCAGTCGCTCGTCGGCTCCCGCCGTACTGGCGTTGAAGAGCTTGTTGCGGCGGCTCCAGCCACCGCAGGAGACCACCTCGCCACCGGCCTCGTGCACGTAGTACGTGCCGTCCTCGATCAGCGCCTGGTCCAGCGTGGTGATGTGCTCGGCCGCGCTCGCAGTCTGCGCGGCGTCGTAGTACGCCGGGAACAGCTCCCGCACCGACGCCCGCGCCAACTCCGCGATCGCCGGGCCGTCCGCTTTCACCGCCGGCCGCAGTACAGGCTCCACGCGCCTCAGGCTAGTTCACGGCTCCTGGCCGCACCCGGGAGGCCCAAGACCAGGCCAAGTAGATCCAACCCACACGGAAAACTGCCGGAAGCTGCAACGTGCGTGGGGTGAAATGACCGGTACGGGTGCCGGACATGTACCGGGTATGACGCAGACACCGATCGAGGCCCGGCCGGGGCCGGTGAGTGAGGGAGTCGTGCACGACCCACCACCAGACCGACGTCGTGAGCAGTTCGAAGAGCTGTTCGGCGCGCACCGGGAGGCCGTGCTCGGCTACCTGCGCCGCCGGACAGACAGCGGCCACGACGCCGCCGACCTGCTCGCGGACACGTTCTTGGTGGCTTGGCGGCGGCTGGACGACGTCCCACCTGGCAGCCAGACCAGACCATGGCTGTACGGCGTGGCGCGCCGAGTGCTGTCCAACCACCGCAGAGGTGAGGGCCGTCGGCACGCACTGGCCACGAAGCTCCGCCAGGAGCTCGTCGAACTGGACGCGACGGACACTGCGTTGCCCGACGACACCCCGGCGGCCCGGGCGTTCCGGGCGCTGCCGGAGCAGGACCGGGAGCTGCTGTCCCTGGTCGCCTGGGAAGAGCTCGACACCGCCCAGATCGCGACCGTACTCGACATCTCGCACAACGCCGTACGGATCAGGCTGCACCGCGCCCGGAAGCGGTTCGCCAAGCTCCTCACCGCCCCGCTCGCGAACCGGAACCTGGTCGCTGTCAGAGAAGAGGCCTCCCATGAAGACGCATGACATCGACGCCGCCGTCCGCGGCCTCGCCCCCGCCCGGACCGAGGACCGGGTCACCGACGCGGCCTGGGACCAGGTGGCCGAGAACGTGACCAGCGAGCACGCTCCGGCCGTCGGGCTCGAGCCCCGGCGCCGCCCGGCCCGCCGCCCGCGCCTGGTGCTGGCCGCCGCGGCGAGCCTGCTGATCGCCGGCGTGGTCGCCGCCACTCTGGTGAACCAGCCGGGCCAGTACCAGCCGCGGGCGCTCTCGTTCACCGAGCAGGGCGACAAGCTGATCGTCCGCGTGGTCGACCCGACCGCCGACCCGAAGCGGTACAACGCCGAGTTCAAGAAGATGGGCCTGGACATCACCGTGCGGGCGGTCCCGGTCAGCCCGCCGTCCGTCGGAGACATCATCAGCTTCAGCGCCCGGAACGAGCACGACATGGATCAGCTCCGCCGGCTGGAGCCGGGCGAGAAGTGCCCGGGCACGCTGAACGCGTCGGACCCCGGCTGCCAGGCCGGTCTCGAGCTGCCGAAGAACTACGACGGTACGACGGTGATCGACTTCGGCCGGGCCGCGAAGCCGGGAGAGCTCTACCAGCACACGTCCTCGTCGGCCACCGCCAAGGGCGAGATGCTGGCCGGCCTGGCGATCGACAACAAGACCGTCGCGCAGGTCCTCCCGCAGATCGAGGCGCGCGGGGTCAAGGTGGTCGCCTACCTGAGCGGCAAGGCGCCGAACCTCGACAGCAACACCACGGCGCCCGGCAACTGGTATGTGCACGGAGCCATGTCGCACGCCCCCGGCGAGGTCGTCCTGTTCGTCGATGCCAAGCCGGAGAAGTAGGCAGGAGAAGCGCTCCCGTCGGCCTCAGGTCCGGCGGGAGCGTTTGCTCTTGCCGGCGGCCCAGCGGTACACCACGAACGTCCAGAGCAGGGCCGGCAGTCCGAAGATCGCCGCGGCGACCTCCCGGCCGAACACCAGCAGCACCAGCCCGGTCAAGAAGAACGGCGCGGCCAGCCACACCGCACCGGCGAACGCGGCCCACCGCCACTGACTCGGCTGCCGCGGGCCAGGCTGGTAGAGCGACGGTGTCGGGAGCCCGACGAAGACCGGCTGCAGGTCCGCGTGCGTGACGGCAGCGTTCAGCCGGTCGACCCGCGCGTGCAACTCGTCCTCGTCCAGCCGCCCGACGGCGAACTGCTCGGCCAGCTCGTCGGTGCAGATCCGGCGCTCCTCCTCGGTCAGCCGGATGTTGGCCATCCGGCGCCGCGCAGCCGCCACCCGGGCTTCCTGCCCGGCCGCAGCCGCGAGCCCCATCAGCTCACCCGGCTTGACCGGCCGCCGGTCCGCCATCCGCCTCACCTCACTCGTCCCTTTCGAGTGTGCCAGACGAACCGGCAGGCCCAAGGTCAGCTGAGCGCGGCCGGGAGGGTTGCGGTCCAGGCAGTCCGCAGCTCGGTCAACGGCACCTCGAACTGGTCTTGCACGTCCAGCGAATCCCCGGTGATGACACCGATCTTGGCGTGCGGGAAGCGCCGCGCCGTACACATGTCGGTGAACCGGACCTCTTCGGTGCGCGGTACGGCGACCACCGCACGGCCGGCCGACTCCGCGAACAGGAACAGGAACGGGTCGAGACCGTCCGGAGCCCACACGCGAGCGCCGACTCCGCCTCGCAGCGCCGACTCGACCAGCGTCTGCGCGACACCGCCGTCGCTGACGTCGTGCGCGGCGTCGATCAGGCCGTCGCGGGACGCGTTGATCAGGATGTCGGCCAGCTGCTGCTCTGCGGCCAGGTCGACCGCCGGCGGGCGGCCACCCAGGTGACCGTGGACCACGTGCGCCCACTCCGAGCCGGACAGCTCCTCGTCGGTCACACCGAGCAGGTAGAGCTGGTGGCCTTCCATCTCCGCGGTGAAGCCGATCGGGGTCCGGCGGGTGACGTCGTCGATCACGCCCAGCACGCCGACCACCGGCGTCGGCAGGATCGGGGTGTCGCCGGTCTGGTTGTAGAACGACACGTTGCCCCCGGTGACCGGGATGCCCAGCTCGATGCACCCGTCGACCAGCCCGCGGATCGCCTCCGCGAACTGCCACATCACCGCCGGGTCCTCGGGCGAGCCGAAGTTCAGGCAGTCCGTCACCGCGGCCGGGCGGGCGCCCGTGGTCGCGACGTTCCGGTACGACTCGGCCAGCGCCAGCTTGGCGCCGGTGTACGGGTCCAGCTTGGCGAACCGGCCGTTGCAGTCCGTCGACACCGCGACCCCGAGGCCGCTGGTCTCGTCGACCCGGATCATCCCGCTGTCCTCGGGCTGCGCGAGCACCGAGTTGCCCAGCACGTAGCGGTCGTACTGATCCGTCACCCAGGACTTGTCGCACAGGTTCGGCGACGCGACCAGCTTCAGCAGGGTGTCCCGCAGCTCGGCGCCCGTGGTTGCCCGCGGCAACTTCTCCGCGCCGTCGGCCTGCAGCTCGTCCTGCCACGCCGGCCGGGCGTAGGGACGCTCGTACACCGGGCCCTCGTGCGCGACGGTCCGCGGCGGCACGTCGACCACCCGCTCGCCGTGCCAGTCGATCTGCAGCCGGCCGGTGTCGGTGACCTCGCCGATCACGTCCGCCTGCACGTCCCACTTCGCGCAGATCTTCAGGAACGCCTCGACGTTGGCCGGCGTGACGACCGCCATCATCCGCTCCTGGGACTCGCTCATCAGGATCTCCTCCGGAGCGAGCGAGGCGTCCCGCAGCGGCACCTTGTCGAGCGACACGTACATCCCGCCGTCACCCGCGCTGGCCAGCTCCGAGGTGGCGCAGGACAGGCCGGCGCCGCCGAGGTCCTGGATGCCCTCGACCACGTTCGCCTGGAACAGCTCGAGCGTGCACTCGATCAGCAGCTTCTCCATGAACGGGTCGCCGACCTGGACCGCCGGCCGCTTGGTCGGGCCGCCCTCGGCGAAGGTCTCCGACGCCAGCACCGAGACCCCGCCGATCCCGTCGCCGCCGGTCTTGGCGCCGTACAGGATGATCTGGTTGCCGATGCCGGTCGCGTTCGCCAGGTGCAGATCCTCGTGCCGCATCACGCCGACGCAGAGCGCGTTCACCAGCGGGTTGCCGAGGTACGTCGAGTCGAAGACGACCTCACCGCCGACGTTGGGCAGGCCGAGGCTGTTGCCGTAGCCGCCGATCCCGGACACGATCCCGGGCAGCACGCGCTTGGTGTCCGGCGCGTCCAGCGGGCCGAACCGCAACGGGTCCATCACCGCGACCGGGCGCGCGCCCATCGCCAGGATGTCGCGGACGATGCCGCCGACCCCGGTCGCCGCGCCCTGGTACGGCTCGACGTACGACGGGTGGTTGTGCGACTCCACCTTGAAGGTGACCGCGTACCCCTCGCCGATGTCGATCACGCCGGCGTTCTCGCCGATCCCGGCCAGCATCTTCCCGGCCGGCGTCTCCTGCGGGATGTCACCGAACTTGCGCAGGTGCACCTTGGACGACTTGTACGAGCAGTGCTCGCTCCACATCACCGAGTACATCGCCAGCTCGCAGCTGGTCGGGCGGCGGTCCAGGATGTCCCGGATCCGCTGGTACTCGTCCGGCTTCAGGCCGAGCTCGGCCCACGGCTGCTCGACGTCAGGGGTGCTACTGGCATTGCTAACGGTGTCGGTGGACACTTCAGGACTCCTGCACTAGGTGGGACTCAGGTGAAACGGTAGCGGGCTGCTCGGCGGCCACGAGGTGGGCCACCAGCAGTGGAAGGGCGAAGCCGGTCATGATTGCCGGGAGTACGACGCCGGAGTCGTTCAGCAACATGCCGACCAGGCCGCAGGTCGACATCGCGAGCAGGGTCGGCCGGATCATCGGCAGACTCGTGTAGAAGGTCCTGTACCGCTCCGACGGCACGCGGTCCGGCAGCACGGTGGCCAGCATCGCCAGCACCACGCCGACGAGCATCGCCCAACCGGCCGGGCCGGCGAAGAACTGCACAGCCATGTCCAGCTTGCGGATCAGGATGTCGCTGACGTCGCCGTCGAGCAGCCGGGCCACAAACGTGCCGAAGTGGCTCCGCTGGTCCTCCGGCCGCAGATAGTCGAGGAACGCGACCGCAGACACCGCCAGCACACCAGCCGCGCCGACACCGAGCAGTGCGCGCCAGGAGATGCTCCCCCGCCACGTCAGCCAGGCCATGAGCAGTACGGCGGGTGTCAGCGCGAGGATGCCGCCGAAGTCGGTTCCCCAGCCCGGTCGGCCGTCCACGACGATGGCCGCGCCGCCGATGGCGAGCACTGCGAGCGCAGCCTGCTTCCTGCTCTGGTCGAGAAGCTTCTGCGCCGCCCAGCCCGCCAGGATCAGGGCAGCCACCGCCAGCGTGGCGAAGGTGGAGTTGCCGAAGCCGTAGAACCGTCCGCCGATCACCGGCCCGTCGGTGAACATGCTGCCGAACTGCAGCGGCGTCCCGAGTACGCCGTCCACCAGCAAGATCCCGTACGCCGCCGCCGCGATCCCGAGGAATGCGTAGCGTTTGAAGGCGATCTGAGCCACCGCGGCCAGCAAGGCGCTGATCCCGATCACCACGCAGTACAAGGACAACGCGGGAGCCGGCCACCGCCACCACATCGTCACCGTGGACAGGAAGACCGCGATGAAGAACCCACCCTGCGTCAGCAACGTGTACACGAAGGTACGGCGAGACAGCGGGCTGCGCGTGATCACGAACCAGGCCAGCGCGATCAGCTCCGCGCCCAGGATCGTCAGGGACACCGCGAAGAGCATCGGCCGCGGCTGCTCGAACCGCTGATTCGTGTCGAGCCGCTCGTCGATCACCGCAGCTGCATCGGTGTGCCGGTCCCCGGTGAAGTGGATCTCGTTGCCGTCCAGCGGCCCGGCCTTCTCGGACCCGGCCGGGTCGACCTCGGCGACGTCGCGTTCCTTCAGGATGGTCGCGGTCACGTCGGTCAGCTGGATCAAGCCGGGACGGCGGGTGCTGTCGCTGGTCAGCCAGCGCGGGCCGTCGTCCGGCGGCAGCTGCATGGCGACGAGCGGCTCCTGGTGCTCGTTGGCCATCGTCTGGCTGATCCCGACCAGCAAGACCCAGCCGTCCGCGGCGCGCGCCTGCGCGACCAGCTCGGCGACCCTCTTGCGGGCCTCGTCACGTCCTTCGCGTGGTGGCATGGCTCCGGCGTCGACGATGGCGTCGCCGCACTCGTTGCTCGCCAGCCTGACCGCATCGAACTCGGGCTGCCAGTTGGTCACCGAGCCGTCGGTGCGGGCCAGCGCGACCGCAGCGCCCGGACCGAACCCGCAGATCGGGTAGCCGGTCTGACCCAGGCGGCCGATGGGTGCGCTGGTGTGGTGCTCAGCCTGACGGTTGACGTACGTCTGCCAGCCCGCGACCTGACCGTTGGTGACAGCAGGGAGGTCGCCACACGGCTGGTCGGCGACACTGCCCCAAGCACGCGTGCCGGCGCTGATCGTCAGCCAGCCGTCGACCGGACAGGTGTGCGGGCCGGCGGTCTTCACCGTGATCGAGCCGACGTGCGACTCGTTCACCAGCGCGGTCAGCTCGGGCGAGGCCTTCACGTCGTTCCAGTTCAGACCGGGAACGCCGATCACCACCACCTTCGCGAGCAGGCTCTGGCTACCTGTCGGCGCGGCGCTCGCCGCTGCCGGTGTCGCGGTCGCTCCGACGACTCCGACGGTGGCGGCCGTCGCCGCTGCGACGACCGCTGCGACGCGGAGTAGCGCCCGGCCGGGCGCCCACCTCCCCGCCCGCAACAACCTCATCAGCTGGCGACGACGGCCTTCAGGACCGAGGTGAAGAAGCCCAGGCCGTCGGTGGTCGGGCCGGTCAGGGTCTCGACGCAGTGCTCCGGGTGCGGCATCAGGCCGACCACGTTGCCGCGCTCGTTGGTGATCCCGGCGATGTCGCGGTACGAGCCGTTCGGGTTCTCGCCCAGGTAGCGGGCGACGACCCGGCCCTCGCCCTCCAGCCGGTCCAGCGTCGCCTCGTCGGCGACGAACGAGCCGTCCTGGTTCTTGAGCACGATGGTGATCTCGTGGTTGGCGTCGTAGTCCGACGTCCACGCGGTGCGGTTGTTCTCGATCCGCAGCGACTGGTCCTTGCAGAGGAACTTGCGGTGGTGGTTCTTGATCAGGGCGCCGGGCAGCAGGTGCGACTCGCACAGCACCTGGAAGCCGTTGCAGATCCCGAGCACCGGGAGGCCTTCGCCGGCCTTCTTGACGATGGTCTCCATCACCGGGGCGAACCGGGAGATGGCGCCGGCCCGGAGGTAGTCGCCGTACGAGAACCCGCCCGGCAGGACGACCGCGTCCACCCCGTGCAGGTCGGCGTCGGCGTGCCAGAGCGCGACCGGCTCGGCGCCGGCCACCGCGGCCGCGCGCCGGGCGTCGGCGTCGTCCAGCGAGCCCGGGAAGGTGACGACCCCGATCTTCATCAGGCGTCGACCTCGACGTGCAGGGTGTAGTCCTCGATCACCGGGTTGGCCAGCAGCGTGTCGGCGGCCTTGCGGATCTCGGCGACCCGCTCCTCGGTCGCCTCGCCGTCCAGGGTGATCTCGAACCGCTTGCCCTGGCGGACGTCGGCCACGCCGTCGAAGCCGAGCCGGCCGAACGCGCCGTGCACCGCCTTGCCCTGCGGGTCGAGGATCTCGGGCTTGAGCATGACGTCGACGACAACGCGAGCCACTGACTTACTCCAGGTCTCGTTCCGGGGTGACGCCCTGAATCCTACCGACCGATCCCCAGTTCCCCAGCATCGGCCGGAATTCCGGACTATTCACTCAGTACATACACGCGGTGTATAGTCGTCTCATGGCCACTGCGGAGCTGGTGCTGGGATTGCTGTCACGCGGCCCGGCCCATGGGTACGACGTGAAGCGGGGCCATGACGCCTGGTTCCCGGACGGGCGCCCGCTGGCGTTCGGGCAGGTCTACACAACGCTCGGGCGGCTGGAGCGGGACGGTCTCGTCGAGGTGGTGGACAAGACGTCCGGCGGCGGTCCGGACCGGACGGTCTACGCGCTGACCGCCAAGGGCCGGGATCACCTCGCGGAGTGGCTCAGCGACCCGGTGCCGCCCGCCTGGGGCAGCGCGGACGAGGTGCTGCGCAAGCTGGTCGCGGCGATCCGGACCGGTGGTGACGCGGCCGCGTTCCTGGCCCGGCAGCGCGCGAGCCACCTGCGCCGGATCCGGGAGCTCCGGGAGACCCCGGCCGAGGACGACCCGACGTCGCCGCTGGTCCGCGAGTACATCGTGGCCCACCTCGACGCCGATCTGCGCTGGCTGGACAGCGCCCTGGAACACATCTCCGAGCAGAAGGAGCAGCGTTCATGAGCGCACTCGAGCTGAGTGGCGTCGAGTACTCGTACCGCCGCAACCCGGCCCTCAGGGGTGTGACGCTCCAGGTCAAGCCCGGCGAGGTGGTCGCGATCACCGGCGCCAGCGGCTGCGGCAAGTCCACACTGCTGCACTGCGCCGCCGGCATCCTCACTCCGGATGCCGGCACAGTGCGGGTGGCCGGGCAGGACTTGGCTGAGCTGCCGGAGGAGGAGCGCGCCCGGCTTCGTCGTACGAAGGTCGGCGTCGTGCTGCAGTTCGGGCAGCTCGTGCCTGATCTCGCACTGGTCGACAACGTCGCGTTGCCGCTGCTGCTGGACGGGCATGAGCGAGCGGAGGCCCACGAGACCGCGCTGGACTGGCTCAAGCAGGTGGGGATCGCCGACGAGGCCGATGCGGTGCCCGCTGAGCTCTCCGGCGGCCAGACCCAACGAGCGGCCGTCGCCCGCGCTCTCGTCACCGGACCGTCCGTCGTACTGGCCGACGAGCCGACCGGCAGCCTCGACAGCCGGGCTGGTCAGGAGCTGCTCGAGGTGCTGCTGCGGGCGTCGCGGTACCGCGGGGCCGCTCTGGTGGTGGTGACGCACGACAACCTCATCGCGGCCTCGGCGGACCGGGAGATCAGGCTGCGGGACGGCGTGATCCAGCACGAGGTCTCGCTCTGATGACGCTCGAGACACTGGTCCAGCTCGCTCGGTCGCGCACGCCCGCCGACCGCAGCCGCATCCAGCTGGCTACAGCAGCGCTGGGGCTCAGTGGCGCGCTGCTGCTCGGCGCCCTGCGGATCGTGCGGCTGGGCAAGGGCATGCTGCCGGACACCGTCTACAGCAACTACGTCGCCGAGAGCGGACTCCGCTCCGGACTCATCGCGATCCTGGTCATCCTCGCCGTACTCACCGGCGCTCTGGCCGTGCAGGCCTTGCGACTCGGTACGGCGGCCCGCGAACGGCGACTCGCTGCGCTGCGACTGGCGGGCGCCTCCCGGAAGCAGGTGCGTCAGCTGTCCGTGGCAGACGCGGCCATGGCGGGGTTGGCCGGCGGACTGCTCGCGGGGCCGGTGTACTTGGCGCTCAGCCTGTTGCTGGGTGCGCTGCCGCGGATGGCGCGGATCTTCCCGGGTGCTGAGCTGCTGGACCTGCTCGCGTGGATTCCGGTGGTGGTGATGACGACTGCGGCCGGCGCGCTGATCGGCAGCCTGCTGCACCGCGACCAGCTGCTGCCGAGCGTCGACCAACCGGAGCAAGTGCGCACCGGGATCATCGCCGGACCGGTGATGATCGTCCTCGGGCTGGTCACAGTCCGCTGGGCGGGGTACGTCGCCTCGACCGTGCTGGTGGTCGGGCTGGCGCTGTTCTTCCTCAGTCTGGCGCCACTGTGGATCCGGGCCATCGGCCGCCGGCTCCAGCGGTCCGGCGACCCGGCCAACCTGCTGACCGGTGTCCGTCTGGTCACCGACGCCCGGTCCGCGAGCCGGATGGCGACAGTGCTCGCCTGCTGCGGCTTCCTGGTCGGCACGCTGGCCCACGGCACCATCGGCGTACTGATCGACAGCGAGATGACGGTCGGGCGGACTGGCTTCTACGTGACCGGGTACGTCCTCGGTGCGGTCGGCGTACTGCTGATCGTGCTGACCGGCATCGCCGCACTGGTCGTCGGTGTGGCCGACCAACTGGTGGACCAGCGCCGCCAGCTCGCGTGCCTCACCGCACTGGGTGTGGACACGCGCTTCCTTCGCCGAGTGATCCGGAGGCAGCTGACCGCGGTTGCCGGACCGGCGCTCGCGAGCGGCATGCTCCTGGGCACGCTGCTCGGCCTGGGCCGGCTGGTCGGCGGGTTCACCAGCCCGTTCGAGCTCAGCGCGTTGCTCACCGCCGCAGGACTGACCATCACCGGCTGGCTGATCGGCCTGCTTGGCGGTGTCGCGGCCGGCCACCTGCTACGCAACCAAGTCCGGGACGCACTCGATCCCGAGAATCTGAGGGCGGCCTGATGACTGTGCTGACGGCCGGGCCTTCGGCGCCGGCGTTGCTGCTGGGCGTTCCGAACCGCATCACCCTGGTCCGCACCGTCGTCGCGATGGTGATCGCCGCGATCGCGTTCCGGACCGGCGCGCTGAGCTGGCTGGTGATCGGGTACGCCGCCTACTGGGTCGGCGACATCGCCGACGGCGCCGTCGCGCGCTACCGCAACGAGGAGTCCGTGGCCGGCGCGGTGTTCGACATCGTCTGCGACCGGGCCTGCTCGTTCCTGCTGGCGGCCGCGTTCATGGCCACGTTTCCGGCGACGATCGGGCCGCTGGCGATCTTCCTGGTCCAGTTCG
>NZ_JBSFBL010000011.1:0-168861 GCF_053592935.1 Kribbella sp. NPDC002412 | reverse complement strand
CGCCGGGTCCCTGCTGACCAGTGCACTGGCGGCGTACGCCTTCTCCCGGCTGCGCTTCCCAGGACGTGATCAGATCTTCTCGGTGCTGCTCGCGGCACTCGTCGTACCGGTGCAGTTGACCGTCGTGCCGATCTTCATCCTGATGCGGTGGTTGCACCTGGTCGACACCACGGTGGCGATCTGGCTGCCGGCGCTGGTGAACGTGTTCGGCATCTTCTTCCTGCGGCAGTACATCGCGTCGATCCCGCGAGAGCTGGACGAGGCGGCGATCATGGACGGCGCCGGGCACTTCTGGATCCTGTTCCGGGTGATCCTGCCGCTGGCCCGGCCGGGGCTGACCGCGCTCGGGATCTTCGTCTTCGAGGCGTCCTGGAACAACTTCTTCTGGCCGTACATCTTCCTGTCGTCGCCGGAGAAGATGACGCTGCCGGTCGGGCTGGTGTCGTTGCAGGGGGCAATGGGCGGCGGCCCGGCGGTGGTGCTGTTCGCGGCGATCACGCTGGTCGTGCTGCCGATCCTCGTGCTGTTCCTGATCTTCCAGCGCTCGTTCATCGCGTCGATCGCGTCCACCGGGCTGCGCGGATGACCGATTACCTACCTGCCGCCGTGCGCGCCATGTGGCACGAGCTACCGCTGGTCGCAGCCGCCGGCGTCCTGGTGTGTACGGCGTCCGGACTCGTCGTGCTGCTGATGCCGGGAGTGTCTCCCGTCAGCGTGCTGCTCGGAGCGCTCGTGGTCGGACCGGTGTGGGCGGCTGTGATGGCTACTGCCGACTCAGTCGTGCGTGACGGTCGCGGTGGTGTGTGGCTGCTGCTCCGCAACCTGCGACGATGCGGCCTCGCGGGCCTAGAAGTGGCTGCGGTGCCTGCCGTGATTGCTGCGCTCGCTCTGCTCAACCAGGCCGCCTACAGCGGTCCGGTCTTCGCGATCCCGTTGGCTGTCAGCGGTTGTGCGACCATGCTGGCCTTGCTGGCGTCCTGCTACGCGTTCAGTCTGCGCGTGACCGCGAGCCTGCGCGGGAAGACACTGTGGCTGACCGCACTTCACCTGGTCGCACGCGCGCCGCTGGTTCCACTCGGCGTGCTGGCGTTGGCCTTCGTCGCGCTGCTGCTCGGCACGTCGGTCACTGCATCGTTGTTGTTGCTCGCCCCTGGCCCGGTGGCCTTGTTCGCCTCGGCCGGTACCTGGACGGAGAATCATGCACTACACCGGTGACAAGCTGACGCACTTCGCGCTGCCGTTGGGAGGTCTGGGGACCGGCACCGTGGCGCTGGCCGGCAACGGCGCGCTGCGGCAGTGGCAGCTGCACAACATCGGCAACCACGAGGCTCAGGTTCCGGACAGCTTCTTCGCGCTCCGGTTGTCGCAGGTGGAGCCGCCGATCGACGAGATCCGTTTGCTGCAAGGCCCGCTGCGGGAGCCGACGAACACGCCACTGGTGACGGATGACGTCGTACCGGCTGGTGAGCGGCGGCTGCATGAGCTGCTGCGACCGGTGGGTGAGGCGACGGTGTCGGCGGTGTATCCGCGGGCTCGGGTCGACTATGCGACCGACCTGCCGCTGGACGTCAGCATGGAGGTGTTCAACCCGCTGGTACCTGCTGACTCGGCGGCGAGCTCCCTGCCGGTCGCGGCGTTCACCTTCACGCTGCACAACACCGGCGACTTCCCTGTGCACGGTCTGCTCGGCGGCGCCTTGCAGAACTCGGTCGGCTGGGACGGTGTGACTCCGATCGACGGGGTCTCGTGCTCGTTGTACGGCGGCAACACGAACCGGGTACGGCGTACCGGCCAGTGGACAGCGCTCGTCTTGGAGAACACTGTGCTCGGCTCCGATCACCCGGGCGCCGGGCAGCTGGTGTTCTCGACCGACAACAGTGAGGCCTTGAGTTATCCCCAGTGGTCGACGCCGGAGCAGTTCATCACCTTCCTGGCCGGTCGTCCGACCCGCCGGCCGTTCCCTGCCGACGGTCCCAGCGCTCCCGGGACGACGTGGAACGGCGGTCTCGCCACGCCGTTCCGCCTGGAGCCGGGCGAGACCACGCAGGTGCGGTTCTTGATCGCTTGGCACTTCCCGAACCGATATGTCGACTTTCAGCAGTTCGGCCCGAAGCGCGACTACGGCCACAGCCGCTTCTGGCTCGGCAACGCGTACACCCGCCGTACGCCCGATGCCGTCGCAGTGGCCGACTCCTTCATCACGGAGTGGCTTGAGCTCGAGGCACGCACCGCAGCCTGGGCAGACGCGTTCGCGTCGAGCACTCTGCCCGGTGAGACCGGACCACGACTCGCCGCTCTCGTTGCCGACGTACGCAGCCCAACTGTCTTCCAGACGGACGACGGCACGGTGTTCGGCTTCGAGGGAGTGCTCGGCGCGTCCACCGGCATGTGGGGCGGCCGGTACGGCGGCTCCTGCCCACTCAACTGCACTCACGTCTGGAACTACGAGCAGACCCTGTCCCGCCTCTTCCCCGCGCTCGAACGCAACATGCGCGACACGGAGTACGACGTGATGCAGGCACCCGAGGGCTACATCCCACACCGGGTGATCGCACCGACGTACCACCGGCAACTGTGGGACGTGGCCATCGGTGGCCCGGAAGAGCCGGCACTCGACGGCATGCTCGGCAACGTCCTCAAGACCTACAGAGAGGTGCGGCAGGGCGCAGGACTCGACTGGCTCGCCGAGCGGTGGCCGAACGTCGAGCGACTGCTCACCCACATCCGCACCAAGTGGGACCCGGCCGCGACCGGCGTACTGCGTGGCGTCCAGCCCAGCACGCACGACATCGACCTATGTGGCGTCAACACCTTCATGGGCACACTCTGGCTCGCTGCACTCCGTGCTGCCGAGGAGATGGCCCAACTGCTGGGTGCGGACGGCAAGGACTACCGCATGCTCTTCGAAGCAGGCAGCAAGGCGTACGACAAGCTGCTGTTCACCGGCGAGTACTACAAGCAAGTGCTGTCACCAGAGGAGAAGCCGGACTTCCAGTGGGGCGACGGCTGTCTCGCGGACCAACTAGTCGGTCAGTGGTGGGCGCACCAACTCGACCTGGGTTACATGCTCCCCGCTGACCACGTGAAAACCGCCCTGCGCAACGTGGTCCGACACAATCTCCGCACGAACTTCGAGGGCTTCGACCACCCCTACCGCGTCTTTGCCGACGGCAACGACACCGGCCTCCTCATGTGCACCTGGCCGTACGGAGGCCGTCCCGACGTCCCGACCCGGTACTGCGACGAGGTGTGGACCGGATCCGAGTACCAGGTCGCTGCCCACTGCCTCTACGAAGGCCTCGTCGACGAAGCCTTCCAGATCCTCCAGGGCCTCTGGGACCGGTACGACGGCAGCCGCCGCAATCCCTTCAACCCGATCGAGTGCGGCGACCACTACATCCGCAACGCCGCCGGCTGGACCGTCCTCGAAGCCCTGGCCGGCTTCCGGTACGACGCCCTGTCCGGCGCCCTCACCTTCGCCCCACTCGACATCGCCCGCTCCGCCGACATCTGGCAACTCCCCTTCGTCGCCGGCACCGGCTGGGGCGTCGCCACCAGCACCCCCGACTCCATCACCCTGACCTGCCACGCCGGCCACCTGAACGTGGACACAGTGCACGTCGACGGGACCGCACTTCCGGCCGCCGAAGCCGTCGTCGTCCCCGGAAAACCGTTGGTGATCCCCCGGACCTGACCTCTACCGTCGACACCATGTCGCTCGTCGAACGTGCACAGGCTCTGCAGGACGAGGCTCGGCAGCTGGCGGACCGGCTGCAGCTCGAGACTGCGTTTCCCTGGCCGCCGGTGGTGATCGGGAGCGCGCTGTCGGGGCTGATGGTCGTGCGCGACCTCGACGTGATGTTCGACGCTCCGGACGCCACCGCGGCCACGGTCCTGGAAGGCTTGGCAACGCTGGCCCGGCGCGTCGACCTCCGCAGTGTCGACTTCCAGGACGAGCGCGGCGACCGGCGCCCGACCCCGGCGATCACCGACGAACGCTTCTACGCCGTCCTGCGCACAGACACCTGGAAGATCGACCTCACCTTCTGGCTGCACGTCGTCGACCGCCCCCACGTCGCGGACGCCCTGCGACTGCGGGACGCGCCGGCCGACAAGCGGCTCATGATCCTGAGGTTGAAGGCAGCCGGCCCGGACCTCGGCAGCTCCGGCATCTACGACGCCGTACTCGGGAAGTGAAGAGTGCCGGCCGTCCGGCAACGCCACCGGACGGTCGGCACTCGCTTCAGGGGAGTCCTAGGGCTGCGGACTCCTGGTCGGTGAAGAGGCGGGAGCGGATCAGGAAGCGGACGCCTTCCGGGGCCTCCACCGAGAAGCCGCTGCCGCGGCCCTTCACCACGTCGACGGTGAGCTGGGTGTGCTTCCAGTACTGGTACTGGGCGGCGGACATCCAGAACGGGACCGGCCGGTCCAGGCCGGGCACCACCAGGTCGCCGAGATGCACGTCCGCCGACCCCGTGCGAAATTCCCCGTCCGGGTAGCACATCGGCGAACTGCCGTCGCAGCACCCACCGGACTGGTGGAACATCAGCGGACCGTGCATCCCGGTGAGACGGCGGAGCAGCTCCGCCGCCTCGTCCGTGAGCAGCACCTTCTCGACCGTCATGGTCAGAAGAACCCCAGCTTGCTGGGGCTGTAGCTGACCAGCAGGTTCTTCGTCTGCTGGTAGTGGTCGAGCATCATCTTGTGGTTCTCGCGGCCGATGCCCGAGCTCTTGTACCCGCCGAACGCCGCGTGCGCCGGGTAGGCGTGGTAGCAGTTCGTC
The DNA here is from genome assembly GCF_053592935.1 of Kribbella sp. NPDC002412. NCBI lineage: Bacteria > Bacillati > Actinomycetota > Actinomycetes > Propionibacteriales > Kribbellaceae > Kribbella > Kribbella sp. NPDC002412. The sequence goes on along the minus strand of NZ_JBSFBL010000011.1, from coordinate 164,078 downwards.
CAGACCCGGCCGGCCTGGATCTCGCGACCGGCCCGGTACGCCGTGTTGATGTCCCGCGACCAGACGCCGGCGCCCAGGCCGTAGAGCGTGTCGTTGGCGATCTTCATGGCGTCGGCGTAGTCGTCGAACTTCGTCACCGCGACGACCGGCCCGAAGATCTCCTCCTGGAAGATCCGCATCTTGTTGTCGCCCTCGAACACGGTCGGCTGGATGTAGTACCCGCCGGCCAGGTCGCCGTCCAGCTCGGCCCGGCCGCCGCCGGTGACGACCCGGGCGCCCTCCTGCTTGCCGATCTCGATGTAGGCGAGGATCTTCTCGAACTGGTCGTTGCTGGCCTGCGCGCCCATCATCGTGTCGGTGTCGAGCGGGTGGCCCTGCTTGATCGCCTGGGTCCGGCCGACCGCGTCGGCCAGGAAGCCGTCGTAGATCGACGACTGGATCAGCGCCCGGGACGGGCAGGTGCAGACCTCGCCCTGGTTCAGCGCGAACAGCGTGAAGCCCTCCAGCGCCTTGTCGTAGAAGTCGTCGCGCGCGGACGCGACGTCCTCGAAGAAGATGTTCGGGCTCTTGCCGCCGAGCTCGAGCGTGACCGGGATGATGTTCTCCGACGCGTACTGCATGATCAGCCGGCCGGTCGTGGTCTCACCAGTGAACGCGACCTTGGCGACTCTGTTGCTTGAGGCAAGCGGTTTGCCGGCCTCGACGCCGAACCCGTTGACCACGTTGAGGACCCCGGGCGGCAGCAGGTCGTGGATCAGCTCGAGCAGCACGTGGATCGACGCCGGGGTCTGCTCGGCCGGCTTCAGCACGACGGCGTTGCCGGCCGCGAGCGCCGGAGCCAGCTTCCAGGTCGCCATCAGGATCGGGAAGTTCCACGGGATGATCTGCCCGACCACGCCGAGCGGCTCGTGGAAGTGGTACGCGATGGTGTCGTCGTCGATGACCGAGACCGAGCCCTCCTGGGCCCGCAGCGCGCCGGCGAAGTAGCGGAAGTGGTCGACCGCCAGCGGCAGGTCGGCGGCGAGCGTCTCCCGCACCGCCTTGCCGTTGTCCCAGGTCTCGGCGACCGCCAGCGCCTCGAGGTTGGCCTCGATCCGGTCGGCGATCTTGTTCAGGATGGTGGCCCGCTCGGCCGGCGAGGTGCGGCCCCACCCCGGTGCGGCACCGTGGGCGGCGTCGAGGGCGCGCTCGACGTCGTCCGCCGTACCGCGGGCGATCTCGGTGAACACCGCGCCGGTGACGGGCGTCGGATTCTCGAAGTACCCGCCCTTGACCGGCGGCACCCATTCGCCGCCGATGTAGTGCTCGTAGCGCGATTTGTACGCGACCGGGCTGCCATCCGACCCGGGAGCTGCGAAAATCGTCATCGGTCCTCCTTCACGTCGTCGGAACCTGACGGTGGACCGAACGTAGGTGGCGGGACGTTGCACGGACGTTGCAACCCGGAGTGAGGCTGGATGGACGCACCGGAGCAGGCACGCCGGTTGAGCAGGCAGTACGACGAGGTGCTCGGCGGCGGCCGGGCGCCTGGCGCACCACGCCCGCTGGTCGCCGCTTCGTGGGAGCGGTCTCTCGCCGCCGCCGTCGATCCCGAGCTGGACGCTCCCCCGGTGGTCGTCGACGCGGACCTGCTCGAGGGTCTCCGGGAGAACCATCCGCTGCGCGCCGTACTGCCGGTGCTTCGCCAGACGCTGACGTCGATCGCCGACGAGGCGTCGCACATCATGATCATCACCGACTCCCGGGGCCTGATCCTGTGGCGCGAAGGCGCGGCCGACGTACGGCGCCAGGCCGACCGGATCGCGTTGTCGGAGGGCGCAGTGTGGTCGGAGGACCAGATCGGCACCAACGGCATGGGTACGTCGCTCGCCGTCGGGCAGCCGGTGCAGATCCACTCGGCCGAGCACCTGGTCCGCCGGATCCACGAATGGACCTGTGCCGCCGCCCCCGTGCACGACCCGGACACCGGCAAGCTGCTCGGCGCCGTCGACGTCTCGGGCCCGCTGCGCACGGTCCACCCGGCGATGGTCGCCCTCGTCACCGCCGCGGCCCAGCTGGCCGAAGGACAGCTCCGCGTCCGGATGGCCGCGGCCGACGAACTCCTCCGCGCCCGCAACATGCGGCATCTGCACGCCTTGGGCGACGAACCCGGCGCCTTGCTGACCCCGACCGGCCGTGTGCTCGCGGTCCAGCCGCTCGAATGGTTGCCCGACCGGCTCGACGTTCCCGACGGCGCGGACCGGATCGACCTCGGCGACGGCCGCGAAGGCGTGATCGAGCAGCTCGACGAAGGCTTCCTGCTGCGCCTCCCCGGCACGCCGGCCCGTCGGTCCCGGCCGTCGTTGCGGCTCAAGCTCCTCGGCGCCGGTCAGCCGATCGCGGTCGTCGGCGACCGTGAGATCGCGCTGACGCTACGGCGAGCCGAAGTACTCGCACTGCTCCTGCTGCACCCGGCCGGCCTCACCGCCGAGCAGCTGATGCTCCAGCTGTACGGCGACGAGGGCAACCCGACCACGGTCCGCGCCGAGATGCACCGGCTGCGGAACCTGCTCGGCGCCGGAGTCCTGGACACCAAGCCGTACCGGATCATCGCCGACGTCTCCGGCGACGTCACCGACGTACTGAACGCTCTCCGCACCGGCGAGCTCGGCAGCGCGCTCGACCTCTACCCCGGCGCGCTGCTCGCACGCTCCGACGCCCCGGCCCTCCGCGCCGAACGCGAGGAGCTGGACGCGACCCTCCGCCGTGCCGTCCTCGACGCCGGCGACGCCGACCTGCTGTGGCGCTTCGCCCAGACCCCGACCGGCGCCGAGGACCTGGAGATCTTCGAGTCCCTCGACGCCACGCTCCCGGCCACCGACCACCGCCGTCCGGCCGTCACCGCCCGCCTGCACCGGCTCGCGGAGTAAGTGAGACGGAACACGCGAGGCGTGATCAGTGCCGCATCGACATGACTGACGAGTAACCAACCAATAACATCGCTGGTATGCAGATCCTCGCCATCGTCGTCTCGCTCGCGATCACCGCTGTCGGCGTCGCGTTGTTCGGCAAGACGATCGGGCACATGGTGTCCGTCATCAGGCTCGGCCAGCCCACCTCGGGCCGGACCGGCAACCCGGGGCAGCGTACCGTCACGCTGGCCAAGGAGACGCTGGGCCACACCCGGATGCTGCAGTGGAGCCACATCGGCATCCTGCACTGGTTCGTCGCGTTCGGGTTCATCGGGCTGTTCCTCAGCCTGGTGACGGCGTTCGGCCAGCTCTTCGACGCGCACTACGCGCTGCCGATCATCGGGCACTGGTTCGTGTTCGAGTGGGTCACCGAGTTCCTGACCTGGACCGGCCTGGTGTCGATCATCGGGCTGATCGTGATCCGGCTGCTCAACCTGCCGAAGGGCCACCTGGCCCGGTACAGCCGGTTCTTCGGCTCCCGCGCCTGGCAGGCGTACTACGTCGAGTACACGATCCTCGGCGTGCTGGTCTGCATCCTGCTGCTCCGCGGCCTCGAGTACCAGCTCGGCGCCGGCGACAAGTTCCACTTCCCGGGCACGTTCTTCATCGGGGAGACCCTGTTCGGCGGCCTGAGCGAGCAGGGGCTGGAGAACGCGGTCTACCTGGTCGCGATGGTCAAGATCCTGATCTCGTTCGCCTGGATGATCACCATCTCGCTGAACGCGACCATGGGTGTGGCCTGGCACCGGTTCACCGCCTGGCCGAACATCTGGTTCAAGCGCGAGGCCGACGGCGGTACGGCGCTCGGCGCCCTGCAGCCGATCATGGTCAACGGCGCGCCGATCGACTTCGAGAACATCGACGAGCTGGACGAGGACGCCGCCCTCGGGGTCGGCAAGGTCGAGGACTTCACCTGGAAGGGCCTGCTCGACTTCACCACCTGCACCGAGTGCGGCCGCTGCCAGTCGCAGTGCCCGGCCTGGAACACCGAGAAGCCGTTGTCGCCCAAGCTGGTGATGATGAACCTGCGCGAGCACGCGTACGCCAAGGCGCCGTACCTGCTCGCCAGTGACGACGACACCCGCAAGTCGCTGCCCGAGCTGGTGCTCGCCGAGCAGGACAAGCCGCTGGTCGGCCCGGCCGACGTCGCGGTGATCGACGAGGAAGCCCTGTGGGCGTGCACGTCGTGCGGCGCCTGCGTGCAGCAGTGCCCGGTCGACATCGAGCACGTCGACGCGATCATGGACATGCGGCGCTACCAGGTGCTGATCGAGTCCTCGTTCCCGTCCGAGCTCAACGGGCTGTTCAAGGGCCTGGAGAACAAGGGCAACCCGTGGAACATGAACCCGTCCGGCCGGATGGACTGGGCCAAGGACCTGCCGTTCGAGGTCAAGCAGGTCGGCGCGGACGTCGAGTCGCTGGACGAGGTCGAGTACCTGTTCTGGGTCGGCTGCGCCGGCGCCTTCGAGGACCGTGCCAAGAAGACCACGCAGGCGGTGGCCGAGCTGCTCAACATCGCCGGCGTCAGCTTCGCCGTACTGGGTGACGGCGAGACCTGCACCGGCGACCCGGCCCGGCGGTCCGGCAACGAGTTCGTCTTCCAGCAGCTGGCGATGCAGAACGCCGAGGTCTTCAAGGAGACCAACGTCCGCAAGGTCGTCTCCACCTGCGCGCACTGCTTCAACACGCTGAAGAACGAGTACTCCCAGCTCGGCGTCGAGCTCGACGTCATCCACCACACCCAGCTGCTGAACCGTCTGGTCCGCGACGGCAAGCTGACCCCGGTCGCCCCCGCCGACAGCTCGCTCAACGGCCAGAAGATCACCTACCACGACCCGTGCTACCTCGGCCGCCACAACCAGGTGTACGACGCCCCGCGCGAGCTGCTCGACATCATCCCGGGCGCCGAGTACGCCGAGATGCCGCGGAACCAGACCAAGTCCTTCTGCTGCGGCGCCGGCGGCGCCCGGATGTGGATGGAGGAGAAGATCGGCAGCCGGATCAACCTGAACCGGACCACCGAGGCGGTCGAGACCGGCGCGGACAAGATCGCCACCGGCTGCCCGTTCTGCCGGGTGATGCTGTCCGACGGGCTCACCGCCAAGCAGGCCGACGGCTCGGCCCGCGAGTCCGTCGAGGTCGCCGACGTCGCCCAGCTCCTCCTCACCTCGGTCAAACGCGGCGAAAGCTGACTGCAAGAACCGGCAAAACCCCTTCCTCCTCAGGTGGTCCAGACCATAAGATCCGGCGTCTGCATCATCTGGGGAGGAATCCACCGCCATGAAGTTCCGCTTTGCGCTGTCCGCGGCCGCGACAGTGCCACTCGTCCTCGGCCTGGCTGCCTGCGGCGGCGAGCCCGCCGCGACCGGCTACACGCCGTCCGCACCGGCGTCGGCGCCGGCCACCACCACCGCTGAGCCGCAGAAGGTCGTCCCGGCTGCGCACCTCGACTCGACCAGCTTCATGCCGGCCATGAAGAAGGGGATGATCGGCAAGGACACCGTGAAGGTCTCGATGACGATGGAGACCGGGGGTCAGAAGATGACCGTCACCGGCGAGCAGTCGATGAATCCGGTCAAGGCGAAGATCGACATGAAGGGCGCCGCGTTCGGTGGCCGGATGAAGCTGATCCTGGTCAACGACATCGCGTACCTGCAGACGAGTGACCTGCCGAAGGGCAAGTACCTCAAGATCGACCCCAACTCCGACGACCCGATGGCGGCCGAGGTTGCCTCGATGGTGGCGGAGCTGAGCCCGACCAAGACCTTCGACGCGTTCGACGCCGGCCTGACGAAGGTCGAGTACATCAAGACCGAGGCGCTCCAGCGCCGCAAGGTCGACCGCTACGAGGTCACCGTGAACCTGGCCGCGGCGATGAAGGCCCAGGGCCAGAAGGCGCCGGCCGGGGCGCCGAAGTCGATCGTCTACACGATCTGGATGGGCCAGGCCGACCACCTGATGTACAAGGTGTCGTTCAACCTGATGGGCGCCAGCGCGACGATGACGGCGTCCGACTGGGGCAAGCCGGTCAGCATCAAGGCGCCGGCCGCGAAGGACATCGTCCGTCGGTAAGGCCGGATTCGGTCAAATCACAGCCCTTTGTGAGAACTTCTCGTAACGTGACGTTAGGCAGGTAGCAACTTACCTGTCGGAGAAGTGATCACCTCGAATGATCGGGTGGGCTGGTGCCGATGCGAAGTACTCGACGAAACTTCCTGACCGTCACCGGAGCGGCCGCCGCGCTGGCGCTGACCGGCAACCTGCCCGAGGTCGGGCAGGCGCTGGCCGGCGCGACCGGCGGCCGCGACCGGCGGGATCCGTACACGCTCGGGGTCGCGTCCGGCGATCCGTTGCCGGACGCGGTGGTGATCTGGACCCGGCTGGCCCCGGAGCCGCTCGCGCCGTTCGGCGGGATGGACCGCCGGCCGGTCGAGGTGGAGTGGCAGGTCGCCGAGGACGAGCGGTTCCACCGGATCGTCCGCCAGGGCACGACCCAGGCCCGGCCCGAGGCGAGTCACTCGGTGCACGTCGACGTACGCGGTCTGCGCCCGTGGCGGCACTACTGGTATCGCTTCCGCGTGAACGGGAAGCTCAGCCCGGTCGGCCGGACCCGGACCGCGCCGCCGGTCGATGCGTACGTCCCGGAGGTGTCGCTGGCGTTCGCGTCCTGCCAGGCCTGGTGGGAAGGCTGGTACACCGCTTACGCCGACATGGCCAAGCGCGACCACGACGTGGTGTTCTTCCTCGGCGACTACATCTACGAGTTCGGCATCGACCGCGGCATCCGGCCGAACTCGAACGAGCCCTGGATGACCCAGCAGACCGTGACGCTGGACGAGTACCGCGTCCGGTACGCGTCTTACAAGATGGACCCGGACCTGCAGGCCGCGCACGCGTCCGCGCCCTGGGTGGTCACGCTCGACGACCACGAGGTGGTCGACAACTGGGCCGACGAAGCGCACCCGAGCGCGCCGCCCGCCCAGTTCCTGGTACGGCGAGCCAACGCCTTCCGCGCGTACTGGGAACACATGCCGCTGCGGCTGACCCAGCTGCCGAAGGGCCCGGACATGCAGCTCTACCGGCGGATCAAATACGGCCGGCTGGCCGAGTTCAGCGTGCTCGACACGCGCCAGTACCGCTCGGACCAGGCGTACGGCGACGGCACCAAGGCGCCCGGTCCCGAGACGAAGGACCCGGCGCGGACGATCACCGGCGACGCGCAGGAGAAGTGGCTGCTCGACGGCTGGTCCGCGTCCAGCTCGCGCTGGAACGTGCTCGCGCACCAGACCGCGATCGCCCGGCTGGACACCAAGGAAGGTCCCGACGTGCTGGTCCCGATGGACACCTGGGACGGGTACGAGGCGTCCCGCGACCGGGTGCTCGGCGGAGCCGTCCAGCGCAACGTCCGCAACCTGGTCTCGATCGCCGGCGACCTGCACCGCAGTGTCGCCTCCGACCTCAAGATCGACTTCGGCAACCCGGACTCGCCGACCGTCGGCACCGAGTTCGTCGGCACGTCGATCACGTCCGGTATCGACGGGATGGACCTCGATCCGGGCGGCGCGACGCTGCTCAAGGAGAACCCGCACATCAAGTTCGGCAACTTCCAGCGCGGTTACGTGAGCTGCAGCATCACGCCGCAGCGGTGGATCTCCGACTACCGCGTGGTCGACAAGGTCAGCGTCCCGAACGGCGCCGTCAGCACCCGCACCCGGCTCCTCGTCGAGGACGGGCGCCCGGGAATCCAGACCCTCTGAGGAGAGACCGATGACGATTCGATGGCAGTCGGCGCTCGCCCTCGGCGCCGCGGTCGCGACGGGTGTGGTCGCCTCGACGACCGGTGGCACACCCCGCACCGACGTACAGATCTCCGTCGCTCCGCAGCAGCTGAGCGTCGTGGGCCTGCCCTGCTTCCCGGGCACGCTCAACCTCACGATGACCAACACCGGCAGCGAGGCCAGGTACGCCGACCTGACCTTGGACCCGAGCGGTCCGCTGCAGCTCTCGCGGGAAGTGTTCTCGTCCTGGCTGCCTGCGATCGACCCCGACCAGCCGGTCAGCGCGCCGGTCGAGGTGCGGGTCCCGCGGGACACGCAGCCCGGGCAGTACTCCCTCGACCTCGAGGTCGACCGGTCCGAGCTGACCGTCCCGGTGACGGTGAATCCGCTGCCACCCAAGGGCCCCGGCGACAATCTCGCCCTCGGCGAGCAGGCGTCCGCCTCGTCGACGCACGGCAACTTCGCCCTCTGCGGCGCGGTCGACGGCGACAGCGACTCCGAGCACTGGGACACCCTGACCGGCTGGAACGACGGCACCCGCGCGGCCTTCCCAGACACGTACGACGTCGCCCTGGCCGAGCCGAGCACGATCAACCGCGTCGAGCTCTACACCCTCGACTCGGTGAAGTACCCAGCTCCGGCCAACGGCCTCCGCGACTGGGACGTCCAGGTCCGCAATGGCACCGGCGACTGGCAGACCGTGGCCCAGGTCCGCGGGAACACGGCCGGCCACGTCACGTCGACCTTCGCCCCGACCCAAGCCACCGCAGTCCGTATCCTCTGCCTGGCCGGGAATGGCAACACCTACTCCCGCATCGTCGAGCTCGAGGTGTACGGCTCTTAGTGCAGGTAGGAGGCGCCGTTGAAGTCCAGGACGGCGCCACTCGACCAACCGGCCTTGGGCGACGCCAGCCAGTAGACGGCGTCGGCGACCTCCTCGGCGGTGGCGGTGCGGTTGAACGGGCTCTGCGCCCGGATCGCGTCACCGCCGGGGCCGCTGAGAACGGAATCAGCCATGTCGGTGGCGATGAATCCGGGCGCGATTGACGTCACCGTGATGTCATGTGGTGCCAGCGACACCGCCAAGGACTGCCCAAGCGAGTGCAGTCCGGCCTTGGAGGCGCCGTACGCGGGCACGTCAGGCTCGCCGCGGTAGGCCCCTCGCGACCCCACGTTGACGATCGCGCCCCGCCGTACGCCGTCAGCCGGATCCTTGTCCAGCATCTGCCGGGCCACGCACCAGGTCACGTGCGCCGCCCCTTCCAGATTCACCGCGAGCGTACGGCGCCATGCCGACACCCACTCGTCGTACGACGCCTCGGCCAGCGGATGCCCGATCCGCCGGGACCCCGAGACCGGCTCGTCGACGAACAGTGCGGCATTGTTCACAAGTACGTCGATCCGGCCGAGCACAGCCGCCGATTCCTCAACCAGGGCAGGGATTGCGGCCGCATCACCGAGGTCGGCCGCGATCACCGCGTGACCGTCTCCGGGCAGTCCGGCGCGCACCTCCTCGGCCCGGTCGACCGCTCCGCGGCAGTGCACCACGACCCGGTCGCCGGCCTGCGCGAACACCCTCGCGACCGCGGCTCCGACACCCCTGGACGCACCTGTGACGAGTACCCCTCTGGACACGCTCTCTCCCTGTCGTCGACTGTCCTCCATTCTGCCGTGGCGGCGTCATGACATCAGAATGGGTTGACAGTGACGTCACTATGACGTCATAGTTGCAGTCATGGAACTCGACCACTATCTCGAATCGGTCCGGCGGAGCGTGGAGAACGCCACCGCTCTGGCCGACGATCAGACTCGCTCCGTGGCGCAGCGCCTCGGAGCCACGCTGGATGACGCGGGCCGGCTGGCCCTCATCTCAGCCCTGTCCGACGCCGCCGGGGAGATCAGCCGTGAGCTGTCCCCCGGTTCCGTCGAGCTCCGGATGGCCGGCGGCCGTCCCGAGTTCGTCGTCACGCCGGCCCCGAGCCAGCTGACCGGACCCGACGACCACGACGACATCGACGAGGAAGAGACCGACGAGCCCGCCGAGGCGATCGCGCCGGACGCGGACGAGCCGACCGCGCGGATCACGCTGCGGCTGCCGATGTCGGTGAAGAACAAGGTGGACGAGGCCGCCGCCGCCGAGGGCATCTCCTCGAACGCGTGGCTGATGCGCACCGTGATGACCGCGCTGAGCGACCGGGGCCGGGGTGTCCGCGGCCCGCGTCCGCCGCGGCCCCCGCGGGCTCCGCGCGGCGGCTTCTTCGGGCCCGAGGGCCCACTTGGACCGAACGGCCCGCTCGGACCGGACGGCGTCTTCGGACCGGACGGTGTGTTCGGCCCCGACGGCCCGTTCGGCGACGAGGGCGTCTTCGGACCCGAGCGCGGCCGGCGTGGCCGGGACCGGGATCGGGACCGTGGCCGACGAGACCGGGACCGCGGGCGTCGCGGGCCGGGCCAGCGGATGACGGGGTGGGTCCAGTGAGCTTCACATCGCAACTGACCGAGGACGCGAGCAAGATCGACCGGGTCCGGATCGAGATCGGCTCCGGCCTGGTCGACATCCGGCCGGCCGACGGCGACCAGACGACCGTCGACCTGGAGGTCAGCGACGGCGACGAGAACGACGTCGTCTTCGAGGTTCGCGACGGCGAGCTGATCGTCGAGGGACCGCGCGACGTCCGCCGCGGCCCCGAGATCCACGTCCGGATCGCCACCCCGGCGACTCTCGACGCCCGGGTCAAGACCGGTTCCGGCAGCATCGCCTCCCGGATGCCACTGGGCACCGCCCGGCTGGGCACCGGCTCCGGCAACATCACGCTCGACCGGGTCGAGGGCGATCTCGGCGTCAGCACCGGCAGCGGTGACGTTCGAATCGGGCACGCCGTGGGCGCGGTCCGGGCCGGCACCGGCTCGGGGTCGATCGACATCGACGAGGCCGGCGACGCCCTCGGGCTGAGCACCGGTTCCGGTGACGTCCGGGTCGGCGACGCGGCTGGGCGGACCACCGTCAAGGTCGGCTCGGGTGACATCACCATCGAGCGGATCCGGGACCACTCGGTCGCCACCTCCGGTTCCGGCGACGTCACGGTCGAGGTCGCCGACGGACCGAGCGTCCAGGCCGAGACCGCGCGCGGCGACGTCCGGATCGGGGTCCCCGACGGCGTCCCGGCGTACCTGGACCTGAAGACCGTCACCGGCCGGATCCGGTGCGACCTGGAGCCCGGCGAGCAGCCGGCCGAGGGCGAGCGCTCGCTGATGCTGCGGGCGCGCACAGTCTCCGGCGACATCAGCGTCGTCAAGGCCTGACGCACATCTGTTGAACCACACCCAGGAGGTTCCGCCGGCACTGGGGTCCGGCGGGACCTGGGTGAAGCACTGCCGAAACCGCGTACGGGGACGACGTGAGGGGAGAGGGACGATGTTCACCGAGTACCAAGAGGTCGCGCGTTACCGGGTCGAGGACCGGATCCACACCGCCGAGCTGCGGGCCCGGCGCAACGAACTGCGAGCGGCCGCGAAGGCCGGCCGGGTCAGCGGTCCGCGGCACGAGCTGGCCGCCGTACTGCGCCGCCTGGCCGACCGCCTCGAGCCGCAGCCACGGACCCACCGGCCCGGATTGTCGGTCGTCCGATGACACCACCGGCCAACTCCGCCGCCCTCTGGCACTTGCTGCAACGACTAGGTCTCCTTGGCCGACCCGGTTCTGGTAGGTAGGTCTGCAGGTTGCTGCAAGGGCTGTGGATAAGTTGCCGAGGCGAACCGCGGGCACTGCTAGCGTTCAGTCGATCATTCTCGGTCGACCTGGGGAGTAAACCAACGATGCTGCGTCCGACGGCCGCCAAAGCAGTCGCCACCGCCGCCACCACCCTCATCCTGCTGACCGCGTGCGGCGGGAGCGACGACAAGACCGACGCCAAGTCCGGAGACGGCGGCGAGACTCCGGCGAGTACGCCGTCCACCCCCAAGGTCCCGTCCTTCGACCCGCCCAAGGCCTTCGTCCCCGTCTCTGCTTTCGGCGTCGAGCGCACTCCCAAGGACAACGACTTCACCTTGTCGGCCGGCATGGTCGGCCAGACCTCGCTGCTCGCCGGGCTGACCGGCGTCACCGGCCGCAACATCGCCGCCCAGGGCGAGCAGTGGACGGTCCCGTCGGCGGAGGCGAGCACCACCGAGACCCTCGACCTGACCACCCCGATGGGCGTTCAGGTCGACGGCAAGGACGTCGTCGCGATCGGCTACGTCCAGAAGGACAAGGGCAACGGCACCCAGAAGGCCAAGGGCCAGGTCCTGGTCCAGTGGCTCGACGCGACCGACGGCAAGAAGGTCGCCGAGGTGGCGGTCGACCTCACCCCTCTCCTCGGCCCCGGTGAGGGTGGCGACGACGTGGTCAGCCAGGCGTACGACGCCGCGACCGGGCAGGTCGCGATCGGTGTCTCCCCGGGTTCCGAGGCAGCCGCCAAGAAGGCCGGCACCTTCACCGTCTACGCCGACCCGAAGACGCAGAAGTCGTCCGTGATCCCGTTCGTCTCGGCGGCCGGCGTACTGAACGGCGTGGTCGCCGGCGCGAAAGGCCGCAACCAGGAGGGGGCGGCCGACGGCACGATCGTGCTCGCGGACGGCGCCACCGGCAAGATCACCAAGCAGTTCCCGACCAAGCAGAACTACCTGTGGCCGGTCGGCAACGGCACCAAGCGCGCCTACCTGGCCGGCAACTCCTACGTGTCGTCGAAGAAGGGCACGCTGGAGGACGTCTACGACAACGTCCTCTACTCGGTCGACATCGCAACCGGCGCCGTCGTACCGCAGAAGGCGGCGTACACCGAGGACTCGATGAGCTTCAAGTGCTTCGGCGACAAGGCCAACGCAGCGGTCTGCACCGGTTCGGACAACAACAAGAAGCTCGAGATCCTCGGCCTGGACGACACGACCGGTAAGAAGACCTGGGGTTACACCAGCGACTCGGCGAGCCGGGTCATCCCCGAGGTCACCGCGGCCTTCCACGGCATCGTCTACGCGCAGACCGAGGCCCAGCCGGTGCTGATGGACGCTGTCACCGGTGAGGACGTGAAGACCAACGCGCCGACTCCGACGGACGGCACGACCCCGACGGACGGTTCGTCGCCGAGCGAGGGCTCCACGCCGACCGGCAACCCCAGTTCGCAGGGCGCGGACCCGGGCAGCGCCAACGGGTCCGACATGTCGCTGTACACCGGCAAGCCGCAGTCGCCGGACGCCGTCAGCCAGTACGGCGGCGCGTACCTGACGAGCACCGGGCAGAGCAGTTACATCGCCGTCCTGATCGCATTGGCGCCCACGGCCTGATCACTCGGCCGACGTCGAAGGCCCCGGTCGGTGACCGGGGCCTTTCGCGTTGTCCGCCGGACAGGGCCTAGATGTCCGTGCGGTGGAAGTTCTTGAAGGAGCGGGAAGGGGTCGGCCCGCGCTGGCCCTGGTAGCGGGAGCCGTACTTCGCCGAGCCGTACGGGTGCTCGGCCGGGGAGGACAGCCGGAAGAAGCACAGCTGACCGATCTTCATCCCGGGCCAGAGCTTGATCGGCAGCGTCGCCACGTTCGACAGCTCCAGCGTCACGTGCCCGGAGAACCCGGGGTCGATGAACCCGGCGGTGGAGTGGGTGAGCAGCCCGAGCCGGCCCAGCGAGGACTTGCCCTCCAGCCGCGCCGCCACGTCGTCGGGCAGCGTCACCAGCTCGTACGTCGACCCCAGCACGAACTCACCGGGGTGCAGGATGAACGGCTCGTCCCCCTCCGGCTCGACCATCCGGGTCAGGTCGGGCTGTTCCTCGGCCGGGTCGATGTGCGGGTACTTGTGGTTCTCGAACACCCGGAAGAACCGGTCCAGGCGGACGTCGACACTCGACGGCTGCACCATCGCAGCGTCGAACGGGTCCAGCTGAACCCGTTTCCCGTCGAGCTCGGCCAAGATGTCGCGGTCGGAGAGCAGCACGACCGCACGTTAGCAGCGCCCCAGCCCTCAGCCCAGCGCCAGCCCTCGGATTCTGGCCCAGGTGTGGCCGCCGACTGGCGACCACCCCGGAAATTTCGTAGCTTTCAACCGGCCCACGATCGGATCGCGGTGCCCGGTGGCGGCTGTCCGGAGCCCTCAGCTCCCCGGCGTCACCACTCCTCCGGGCCTTCCCGCATCCCCCATCTCGGGGCCTGAGGCAACCAAAGTACCTCGGCAGCGACCGCTCAGCCGGACAGCTTGTTGAAGCGCGACACCTGGGTCGCGAACGTCTTCACCTGTGCCGGCGACCAGTCCTTGAGCAGGTCCTCGATCACCTTGTGCCGCTTCTTCCGGGCCGCCGCGAGCTTGCGCTTGCCGGCCGCGGTCAGCGTCAGCAGCGTCGCCCGGGCGTCCGACTTGTCGGCCGCACGCTTCAGCAGACCCTCTTCCTCCAGTCGCGCGCAAGCCCGGCTGACCGGGCCCTTGTCCACCTCGAGCGCAGCCACCAGGTCGGCCATCCGAACCGGCGCCAGCTCCTCGACGTGGTTCAGCAACGCGTACTGCGCCGGCTCCAGGTCCGGGTGCGCGTCGTCGGACAGCCTCCGCTGCAGACCACGCAGCCGCCGTCCCAACGTGACGAGCTCCTTCTCCAGGTTGTCCAGCGCGTCACTCGTGTCTGTTGCCACCATTCACCCCTTCATCCAGTTGCCCCGCAACCATCTTGTCCGGTCCCGGTGCGGACCGCATCCTCACGTTGCGTCGAAATGTTGCCCCCGGCAACGCGTTCTAATCTGCCAGAAGATGCCGGACCTGCCCAGTCCTGGGCGTGCCCTTTGTGGAAAACTGCCCAGGAACCCATCCCGCAAACCGCCCGGCAGCGCATTTTCGATGCATTCGGCATCAGTTCTCAGGTACGGCGACGCCACCCACCGACCGCGGCCCCGACCCCCACGAACCACCGGACCGCCACCGGATCGCCACCAGGCGGCCGACCTGACCGCGGCGCGCCGGACCCAGCGTGGCCCGGACCCCACCCATCAGCTATGCTCGTCTCCGCCTGCCGGTCCCACCGGCATGCGGGTGTAGTTCAATGGCAGAACATCAGCTTCCCAAGCTGACAGTGCGGGTTCGATTCCCGTCACCCGCTCTAGAACAAAACCCCAGGTCAGAGGCAAGTTTCTGACCTGGGGTTTTGTCATCTCAGTGACCCGATACCGGCCGCGTGCCCGTTACGTGCCCGATGCCACCGGGAGACCGTCGCCCGGGTCGTCTCGCAAACCTTCTTCGACAAGTTCTGACATCGCCTGGGCGACCCCCTGGTGCCGTCGGTCGCTGGTGTGGAGGTAGATGAGCGCTGCCCTGCTGCTGGCGTGACCCATGCGGTCCATCAGCTCCCGGAGGGTCGCGCCGGACTCGGCTGCCCAGGTGTTGCCGGTGTGCCGCAGGTCGTGGAAGTGGACGCGGCCGGTCAGTCCTGCTCCCGTGAGTCCCTTCCGCCAGTTCCGCTGGAACGTTGACCGACGCAACTGTGCTCCCTTGGCTCCGGTGAAAACGAATGCTTCAGGCGTCCGTTTGACGTAGATGTCGAAGTGCACCCGCAGGTCCTGCATGACGATCTCCGGGAGGTACACGGTTCGGCGGCCGGCGGCTGTCTTGGGCGGGCTGATCTGCAACTCGCCGGTGGGCAGCTCGACTGCGGCCTGTCGGATCCGGACCACTCCGCTGACCAGGTCGACGTGTCGCCGCTGCAGCGCTGCCAGCTCGCCCCAGCGGAGGCTGCCCAAGGCTGCTACCAGGATCAGGGCGCGGAATCTCGGGTTCATCGCATTGGCCAGCTTGTAGACCTCGGCAACGGTCAGCACCGGTCGTTCCGGACTGCGCTCCACAGCAGCTCCTTTGATGTAGCACGGGTTGGTCTTGATCAGTCGGTCCTCGACTGCCGTCGAGAGAATCGATCGCAGCAGGCGGTACGCCTTGGCCGCTGTCACGGGACCCAGGCCGCCATCGAGCAGAGATTGCCTCCAGCCGCGCAGCATCGGCGCACTGAGTTCAGTGAGCGGCTTGGCACCCAGCGTGGGGGCGATGTGGTTCCGCAGCAGGCCGCCGTACAGAACCAGCGTCTTGGACCGGAGGCCGGGGCGCTCGCGGATCCACTTCTGTGCATAGTCCCCCAGCGGTACCTCACCTGCAGCCGGATCGATCCACTCATCCCGGGCCAGCTCGGCTTCCTTCAGCGTCAGCCAGCGCGCAGCGTCCGTCTTGCTCGCGAATGTGTTCGGGGCAGGCCGGTCGATTCCATCAGGGCCGGGGTACCGCGCCTGGAACCGGCCGGACGGCAGCTTGCGGACACGACCAAATCGTCTCTTCGCCATCAGGCGGCGTTCCTTTCGACAGCTACGCGAATGGGTTCGACGGTGTTCTGTTCGATCAGCTCGCGGATCGCAGACTCTGGGATGCGCACCATGCGGCCGACGCGCACGAATCGGATTCGGCGCTCGGAGATCAGACGACGCGGGAATCGGACTCCGCTGGTCTTGAAGGTGCCGAGCATGACCGCTGCCTCCTCTACGTCGAGCAGCCGGTCGGTGTCACTCGTCGGGGTGGTCAACGTCGTCTCCTTGAGGGTGTTGGAGCTGTCAGTCGGGGTCATGCGCAATGGGGGTGGGTCCGGGTTCCGTCGTCGTGGGACAGGGGCTGTCGGCAACGGATGCAGGTGGCGTGTTGGAGTTTGTGGGGGTGATCCGTCCCAACCGTCCCAACCGTCCCTGCCCAGGTCAGAGCGGGGACGGATGGATCGTTGGGACGGTTCGATCCGTCCCACGGGACCGATCCGTCCCCGGCGTGACCTGCGATGGGACGGTTGGGACGGTTCGTGACGGTTCCCGCCTCAGAGCCGTTTTCGGCCGGTTCGGGGCAGTACCTTGACCAGGCGTCGGCGAAGTCGTCGCGGGCGTACCCCTTGGACTGGGTGCCGTCTTGCCAGCGCCGATTCTTGGGAGTGATGTCGTACTCGCGCAGCAGCGCAGCCAACCGCCGCACCGTGAGGCCACCGGGAGCAGGGGCCTCCTGCCAGGGCGACTCGTCGTCTGCCCGCAGCCGCTGCACGATCACGGTCGACGGCAGCGCGAGGGCCTCCCCGAACGCGGTCCGGCAGTCGATCAGCAGCCGCACCGACTGGGATACCTCGGTGGAGTCCTGCAGCTCGGCCAGCAGCAACAGCGCGGCCTGACGGGCGTCGGCCGGCCAGCGACCACCGGCCAGATCGGCCAGAGCGATCAGAGGTTCCCAGGTGTCGGCCGCGCGGTCTTCCAACGGCATCGCCGGGGCCGCGTTGGTCAGCTCGTCCAGGTGCGCCGTGACCCACGCGTGGAGCCGGTCGCGCAGGTCGGCCAGCACCGGACCGTCCCGGCGCACCCGGTAGGGCTGGACGGTCTCACCGGCCGCGCGGCGGCGCATCCGGATCACGGCGGCCCGATCCTCGATCGTGTCGGGCATGGTCCCGATCCCGGCGAGTGCGGCCATGGCGAACGTCTCGATCCGCTCCACGTTGCGGCTACCGGCGTCGTACCGCAGCGTCGGGCGGCCCCGCTGGTGTCCGGCGTTGAGCAGGCCGCGCAGGTCTTCGTTGTCGCCCGCCTTCGGGCCAAAGATCGTGTCGGCCTCATCGATCAGCAGCGTGGGCGGATCAGACGGTGCCATGCCGATGGACCGGTAAACCGCCGACGGGGAGGCGTTGGTGGTCATCAGCGGCCGGTGCACCATGCCGTCGGCCATGTCCAGCAGCCGCGACTTCCCGCACCGCTTCTCCGGTGCCCGGATCACCAGCCGGGGCGCGCAGTTCCAGGCCGGGACCGCGTGGGTGGCGGCGATCCACAGCACCACCGCAGTCAGCGCGGCCTCGCTGGGCAGCACGACGTAGCGCGTGATGGTCGCGGCCACTTCGTCCAGCAGCTCGGCACCGTCGACCAGCTCGGGTGCGGTGTCAGTCGGGGTGGTCATCAGGCTGCGATCCCTTCGTCACGGAAGCCACCAGCGATGGCGGCCCTGATGTCGCGGGCGGTTTGCTCGACTTGCTGCCCCACGTCGGTCAGTGCGGCGATGGCGTCGGCGTGCTTGATCGCACCGGCCGCGACCATCCGCGCTACGCCTCGGGCGGCGCCGTAGAGCGTGGTTCGGCGGCGTCCTTCGGGGGCGTGCCGGACGGCGTTCAGGTGCGCGGTGAGCAGCCGGTCCGGGTGGGAGATGCCCCCCGCCTCGGTGGTGGTGATTTGGCCGGCGCACGTGGCCTCGGGTTCCGGTGGTGGCAGGCACGCCGTCACGAGCGCGGGGGGCATCTCCACCGGTTCGGCCGGACCCGTCCCCCACCGGTACGGCTGGCGAGTGCGGTGGTGGATCGACGGCGGCAAGACGACGTATCCGCCGTCGGCCTTGATGTCGATCCCGGCCCGCTCGGGCATCGGCCGCGACTGCATCTCGTGGCCGGGGTGGCGGTAGTACAGGTGCACGCCACCGGATCCGGAGCGGACCCACAGCGTGCGCGGCACCAGCTCGCTCCTCATCAGCTCGGACAGGTTGGCGTCGCCGCCGTGCGCGGGGTCGACGTCGACCACCAGCAGCTCGGAGCTCGCGCCGGTGCGGACGGCGAGCTGCCCGCCCGGTACGGCCGCGATGATCGCGGCGACCCGGGCCGGGTCGGTGCTGGCGGCGTAGAACCCGTGGCAGGTCAGGTGTCGGCAGCTCGCCGGGTCGTGGGCGTCTTTTGGGCAGTCGGGGCAGTTGGCGACCGGCCGCTTGGAGCGGCCGAGCATGAACACCGGCCAGCCGCGTTCGGCGGCGTCCAAGGCGGCACTCAGGAGGTCGTTCATCGGTTGGTTCCTCCTTGCGCTGAAAGTCATGGTCGAAAACTCGAGCGAGGCTGGATTACGGTCTTGGTAAGTCATTCAGTGGCCCTCCACAGCCGGTCTTCGCCCTCACCCCCCCGGGCGGAGGCCGGTCTGTCGTTGGTGGGTGGATCAGGCGGCGTGCGCGTCGTTGGCAGCGCCGATGCGGGGCGGGCATTGGCCGCGTCTGACGTGGAATGCAGTAGGTCTCGACGTCCCACGCTGCTGGCAGGTGCGGCGGGCTCGCATGGCCTTGTCCAGGGCGCTGAGCTGAGCGAGTGACGGGACGCGGCCGGGTAGAAGTTGGCCCGGCCCAGGGCGGCGGCAAGCAGGTCGTTCACGGGCGATGCCTCTCCAGCGTCGGTCATGGGTATGCGGTGGCGGATATAGGGCGTACAGTCCGTCGTAAGCGGCCGGTGTTACTGCAGGAGCCTCAGTCGCCAGGCGTCGGTGCTTAAGCAGTCAGCGCACCGACGCTCTCCGTGGCGACTGGTCATCCAGTTGCAGAGCCGGTCAAGCCGCGTCGGCAGGTAGGGACGGCCGCAGGTGTGCCACATCGGCCCTGTCTCCTGGCCCCGGGAGGGGAAGGCCAGGAGATGGGTGCTCGGGGTGCTGTCATGCAGTCGTTGCAGCGGCCGTCCGAGGTGGGAATGCAGTACATCTCGATGCGTCCGCATTGCTGGCAGGTCCGGCGGGCTTCCATCGCCTTGTCCAGGGCGTTGAGCTGCGCGGGTGACGCGGTGCGGGACGGCCTAGCGAGGTCGAGCCGGTACAGCCACGCCCAGCGTTTGCCGCCTCGCCACACCAGCAGCGCGTACGGCTCCTGTCCGCCGGGACACATGCGCATGGCGCGGAGCTGGCGGCGAGTGGCGAGACCTGCGGGTGCCCACCGGAACCGAAACACCGGCGCGTCCCGTAGTAGTCCCACCCCAAAGCCTGTTGGCCGTTCCACAGCTCGATCCAGCGCGACGCGGCCGGGTGCAAGCTGGCGCGGTCGATCGGCGCGGGCATCAGCGCTTGCCCTTGCCGGTGGTCGTGTTCTCGCCCGCGCCTCGAACGGCCCGCAGGTGGTTGATGACGTGGCGGCCGAGCCGGATCCGCAGCCCGGAGCCTTGGCACTTGCCGCAGTGCCGGTAGGCGCGGCCGAACGGGGACTTGAACTTGCCTTCGCCCTGGCAGCGGCGGCACTTGCCGAACGGCCAGATCAGGCAGCTCAGCAGGTACAGGGCGACGGCGATGGTCACGATGAGTGCCACCGTGGCGACCTGGCCAGCCGTCTGTGCGGCGGCGGTGAGGGCGCTACCGTGGGTAGCGGCGGTGGGGATAGCGGTAGCGGCGTGAGTGGACACGGGATGCCTCCGAGGGCCTGTTTTTGGGCGTGCGGAGCGGGGGCCGCTACTCGCTACGCGCGAGTGAACGACCTGGTCAGGTATGGGTTGCGGGGTAGCGGGACGGGTAGCGCAGCCGCTACCGGTAGCGTGGTGGCCGCT
Source organism: Kribbella sp. NPDC002412 (assembly GCF_053592935.1). Lineage (NCBI taxonomy): Bacteria > Bacillati > Actinomycetota > Actinomycetes > Propionibacteriales > Kribbellaceae > Kribbella > Kribbella sp. NPDC002412. The sequence continues at coordinate 144,017 of NZ_JBSFBL010000011.1, read as the reverse complement.
ACTTCAGCCGTCCCGCACCCTGCCTGTTGTGATTACGCTCTGTAGATCAGGTTGTGGTGTCGCGGCGGGCCATCGCGGCGCGCAGGTCGTCGGTCTTGACGCCCTTGCGGACCACGCCGTCGCGCTTCACGTTCACGCTCGGGACGCCCAGCGCGCGGGCCTGCGCGGAGATCGCCTCGGGGGTGGTGCCGTCGTACTGCTCGGGCATCTGGCCCGCGAGTCGTCCGGCGATGGTGTCCCAGTGCGCCGAGCTGTCCGGCCCGATCACGGTCAGCACGTCGGCCAGCACGTCGCGGGTGGCGCGCTCCAGCTCCTCACCGGCTGCTTCGCCGGTCAGGGTGCCGAGCTGCTCGCGGTGCTTGCGGGCGGCGGTGAGGATCTTGTCCGCGTCGGCCGCATCCGCGAGGAACGTCCGCACGGTGGGGGTGGCGTCGGTGACCCCGTACAGGTAGCCCACGCCCCGGTACTCGTCCCCGACCGGGAGCGAGCTGGCGTCGAACCCTTCGGCGTAGGCGTCGCCACCGAGCACGGCCTCGGACACGATCCGGTTGCCGCACTTGAGCGCGAACCGGTGGGAGTGGTTGTCGCGGTACCGGTTGAACAACCGGCCCACGTCACCCGCGCCGACACCGGACGGCTTCTGCGAGCTGGACACGATTACCACGCCGGCCGACGGGCCTACGGCTTGGATCCGGGACAGCTTGGCCGCGATCTCCTTGTTGACCGCCTGGTCCTCGGTCTCGAAGTAGACCTGAAACTCCTCCATCACCATCACCAGCACCCGCAGATCCGGGTAGCGACGGTCCCGGGCCAGCTCCTCGGTGAGCTTGCCGTCCGGGCACGCACTGACCGGCAACGACGTGAGCACGGAGTTCACGCGGTCGATGTGGGCGAGTACCTCGTCCAGGATGGCCTGCAGGTGCTCGATCGGGTTGTCGTCGTTCGGGTTCGGGTGGGTGCCGAACACGGTCCGGTGCGCGATCTTCTTGAAGCCCAGCCAGTCCGGGGAGTTCTTGCCGTCAGCAACGATGAGCTTCGTCCACGGGTCCAGCGCGGCGTGCAGGGCGACCAGGCGCGCTGCGAACGTCTTGCCCTTGCGCGGCTGCGCACCCACGAGCAGCGAGCTCCACATCAGCGGCAGCTTCACCAGCGCGTCGCGCTCGTCCTTGCCGAACCGCACCGGCCGCCACACGCTGCGCGGCTTGCCGTCCAGCATGTTCGAGCGGCCCACCGGAACCGCCAGCGGATCCCGGTCCGCGACGAACAGCGTGTGCCGCCGGGAGCTGGTCTTGTCTGGGGTCAGGAACACCTGGTTGGCGTGCACGTCGAGACCGGAGGCGATCTTCTCCCGGGCACCGGCCACGTCGGACCAGCCCTTGCCGTACGGGAGATCCACGACCACCTGAGACCCGGTGTTACGTGCGTCCCGCGACATCGGCGACCCGAACCGGACCTCCTGGTCCGTGCGGTCCGGGCGGCCGAGTCCGGCGGCGTAGTAGGCGCGCAGCACGATGTCGGAGTTGAGCTTGCGGAACCGGGGCGCGACCACCGCCGTACCCACCAGCGTCTGACCGGCCGGACGGCCGTAGTGCGCCAGACCCGCTACCGCAGCCGCCCCCACAGCCGCGAGACCGGCGGCCGGGGCCGCGTTCCACGCGATCGGCGCACCGATCAGCAGACCCAGGTTCTGCAGCGCCAGCACGCCACCGCGCCACAGTCGGGTGGCCTTGAGTTGGCGGTGGATCTTCTCCCACTCCTTCAGCTCACCCGCGTCGGCGGCCTTCTGCTCCAGCGCGACCGAGTTCGGCACCCACCACCACCGCAACTGGTTGCCCACCAGCCGCGACAGACCCCGGGTCGCGAACCAACCGAGCTTGGTCGCGTACCACGGCGAGCGCACAGCGTGGTACGCGCCGACGTGGCCAGCTCGAGCTAGCGCGCGGGTGATCGTCGCCTGCAGGTTCTCCGGGCGCAGGTGGGTCGGGATGATCGGCAGCCGCGCGCCGTCCAAGACCGGCACCGACAGACCCGGCGTGTCCACCGGCACCAGCACCTTGCCAGTCGCGGTCTCCTCATCCAGCGCGATCTCGTAGGCGGTGTCCATCCGCTCGACCTCAGCGGCGTCGACCGGCACCGGCACCAACGCGCCGGCACCAGCGTCAGGAGTGGAGTCGTCGCGGCGGGCGCGGCGCGCCTCCAGGTCGATCGGCTGTGCGAGGTCGTGCGCCAGCTGGCTGTTCATCGGCTCAGTCATCAGTTCTCCCCGTTCGTGGTGGGGCGGGTGTGGATCAGGTGGGCCAGCGCAGCGCCCATGCCGAGCACAGCGACAGGCAGACAGGCAACGGCGGTAGTGATCGGCCACGGAGCGACCGTGACCCCGGCCGCGTCCAGCAGGTGATAGGCGACCTGACCCAGCGCGCCCAGACCGAGCGCGGACAGGGCGGAGACCATCGCGAACCGGCGAGCGTGGGCCGCCACCCGTCGCCCGGACAGCCAGACGTGCAGCGCGAACGCGGCGTAGGTCTCGACCCCGATCGGCAGCGTGATCGCGGTGTTGAGCGTGAAGCCGTCCGCGATACCGGGCAGCGGGTGAACCACCCCGAACCCGGTCATCTCACCGAGCCCGACCCAGCCGGACCAGACCGCGACAAACGCGGGCAGCGCCAGCAGCCACACCGGCCACGACGCGATCGGCTTGTCCTCCTCGGCCTCGGCCGCGCGAGCCACGTCAGCCTGCGCGACCTCGGCGGTCGGAACCGGGTCTGTGTGCGGTGTGACCTGCGGAGATGCCCCCTCCTCCGGCGCCGGGGTCATGTCGTCCATGCCGCCGTGGTCCGCCGTGTCCGGACTCGGGACCGAGTGCAGGTGCGGCTCAGCCGGTGCTTCAGCGGGCTCGGGCGTCGGCTCGGTCAGGGCGTCCAGAAGCGAGCGGGCCTTGTCCGCGCCGATCCGGAACTCCTTCATGATCCGGTTCCGCGACGGCACCGAACCCAGGTCGTCAGCGAGCTTGCGGGCGGCCGGGATCAGGTCCTCCACCGGAACCGGGTAGGTCGTGCGCAGCGGCGTGCTCACCACTCCACCCCCTCGCGGGTCAGCGTGCGGCGGGCGTCGGTCAGAAATCGCGACAGCACGCACAGGTCTCCGTAGGCCGTCGCGGCCTCCGCCGACTCCAGCCGACCGGCCGGGGGCATCTCCCCGCCCAGCACAAACCGCGACAGAAACTCGAACCGCGCGGCCAGCTCGTCGCTCACGGCCTCGGTCCCGAGCCGGTCAGACCAGATCTGTTCCAGAGTCATCGTGCGGCGGCGGCTCATGCGGCACCGTCCGTGGCGATCTCGTGGCCGGCCAGCTCGCGGCCAACCTCCAGGACCCGACGCGCCGCACGCCGGATCCGGCGCGTCTCCAGCTCCGACGCGTACGGGCCCGCGTTGATGAACGCGATCTGCGCGTCCAGAAGGTCCAGCTCGGCCGCAACCAGCGGCCATTCGGTCTCGATCGCGGCCAACTCGGCGAGGGTCGGCCCCTCGCTGTCGGCAGCCTGAAAGCGGATGATGCTCATTGGGTTCTGCTCCTGTTCGTGAAGGGACTGGGGCGACCCAGACGCCTCGGCGGCGGCCACCGCCGGGGCGTCACTTACGTCAGCAGGAATGCGAATGACAGCCTGCTTAGGGGTCACTACTCCCAGTTGCTTAGGGGGCATGGCAGAGACCATAAGCCCTTCCCTGGCTCGACCGCAAGCCCCCTAAGCAGTAAGCTCAGGTGCAAGCCACCTAAGCACCCGGACTGAGGAGTGACATGCAGGAGGAAGTACGCAAGGTCCGCGAGATCCCGGACCTCTTCGACAGAGGTAAGCGGGCCACCGGCCTACTGCGCGATTACCAGGCCTCGGTAACCGAGTTGTCCCGCATTCGTCGCGAGACACTGGAGGAACTGAAGAAGCAGGGCTACAGCCAAACCCAGATAGCGGACGGCATTGGATTGTCCCGGGGTCGAATCGGCCAGCTCGCCACCTCTGGCCCGGCGCCTGAGCGGGCCTTCTTCGGCGACGACGACCTGATCGTCATCGTCGGCCAGAAGAAGGAAGAGGGGCAGGGCCGTCCGGTGATTGCCACGGAGACCGTGACCGCCTACAGCCGTCTACACGCCTTGGCCGCGGCCTACTCCTTGAGCGCCACGATGGAGGCGGTCCCACCGCCCGGTCTGGCCAACCTGAACCGAGACAACCTCTTCGTTCTCGGTGGCCCCCGCCTGTTCCCGATGGTCGCGCAGATGCAGGAGGGCGACCCTGCCTTCCGGTTCGAAGTAGACGAAAGCGACGTCTGGTCGGTGCTCGATACCCAGACCGGCGAACGCCACTTCTCGCCCCGTGCCAGCGGCGAAAACCGTGATCTCGCCTACCTCGCGCGTCTACCGAGGCCGGACGGCAAGGGCACGTTCCTGGTCTCTGCCGGCATTCACCCAACAGGGACTCAGGGCGGCGTCACCTACCTCGAAACCGCGCTGGCTGAGCTGTACGGCGAGGTCCGCGACAAGCGTTTCAGCGTTCTCATCGAGAGCGAGTTCGACCCAGAAACGATGGAGGTCACCAGGGCCTATAGAGTCTCGCCGGTCTACAAACACCCGGCCTGACAGCTCGAGCTCAGCCCCTGACGGGAAGCTCAATCTGGCGCACGGTCGGCGGGGCCGGGTCCATCGGACCCGGCCCTTTGCCGTTGTCCTCGGGACCAAACCACAAGCCTGTGATCCATCCAGCGCGGTGGGCGATCAGCGACACCACCGCAGCGATTGCCAGCCGGACGCCATGCGTCCGGGTGAGCTCGAGCAGACCACCGCCGTACGTCGTTCGCATGCGAGTTGGTCCGACGGACACATCACCGCTGAGTCGCTTCATCGTCTGAGCGGCCCGACCCGCGCGGAACCGGCCGCGCCAGAAGCCCTTGACCGTGTAGTGGCCGGCGTGCGTGATCACCAGCTCCGGGTCGTAAACGATCGTGTGTCCAGCCAAGACCAGCCGCCGCGCAAGGTCCCGATCCTGCGACTTCCGAAACGCCGGATCGAACCCACCGAGCTCCCGGAAGACCTCAGCCCGGAACCCGCAGTTGCCACCGTTCACGTAGTCAACGCGCACCGGGCGTTCCCCAGCGCGAGCAGTGTTGTGAACATGCCGATACGCAAAGGCGCTCGAACGGAGCCGACTCAAGACGGCAGTGCCCGCATCCTCGGAGATGCGGCCCGCGACCGCAGCATCGTCACCAGACAGGTCGGCCGCTAGCCTCCGCAGCCAGTCCGCCTTGGGCACAGTGTCGTCATCGAGGAAACCGATGAGCTCACCACTCGCCTGCTCCACAGCGCGATTCCGAGCAACACTCACGCCTTGCGACGTCCCGAGCTGCACGAGGACCAGCCTGGAGCACTGCGGATGCGATGCCGCACCGGCAAAGTCGGGCTCACTCGCGCCATCGACACAGACGATGACTTCGAACGACGGCGGCCGTTCCTGACCCGCTAGCGCGTCCAGCACTCCGCGCAAATCGGATCTACCCATCGTGGGAACCACGACCGAAACCTGTGCCACGCCGCTCCTCAACTCGGTTGCGCTGCCGAACTCAGCCTACGACCTGACTCTTATCACCGAGATGGGATCCGGGTGAGCGCGCGGCTGTGACCGCCGCGCAACTCGAGGCGTTCAGCCAACGGCCGGCCATTCGTCCTCGGCGGGCTGCTGGTCAAGGCGGGTTCCGGTACCGCTGAAGAGTTCTGGCACGGCGGGCCACCGGCAAGCAGATCAGGACGGCTCATATGGGTTCAATCCGTGCCAGTCGGGCTCATCTCGGTTAATGTGAGGGTGAGAGGGTTGTTAACTTGGACCCGACGGACCAAGGGGCCCACTCCCGCAGCAAACGAGAGCAGGCCCCGTGGCCTTGTCACAGCAAGTTGCGGAACAACCTGATGAAGGTTGCGAGGACCGAGCCAATCTGCGCCGCCAGGGCCAACCGTTGGAGCAGATAGGTTCGGTTCTTCCGTTTCTTCCGGGCCTTGCGTTTCCGCTTGCCGCCCGGGGGTGGGTGCCGACCAGTTGGCGCGGCCATATGGTGACTCCTTCCTGTCGGCTGGTGAGCTCAATGAGTTTCGCTCTACAACCAGCAGCAAGAGCCTACCGACGGAACTAGACAAAGCGGTGGAGCAGTAGACGGCAGCCTTTCACCGCGTCGCTGAGTGTGGTCACCTACAGCGACAAGCCACTGACTCAACAAACCGCTATTCTGCGTTGGGTTGCGTTATGTTGCGTCATTCTGCGTCTTGCTGCATTACCTACCGTTCGCCAGAAGTCAGCGACAAAATCCGAGAAGTTCGGCGCGGTGGGCGTGTCGTCCGGAACTTGGTGTGGGTCAGCAACGCGTACTGCACCTGCTCCAACATGCGAGCGTGACGCGGCCGAGCTCCGGAGCCGCAGAGCGACTCCGTCGGGTGACCTCGGAGATGTTCTGCCCGTGCCCGATCCGTGCCCGATTGGATGGCGACGGGCGCGCAGCCTCGGTCAACAACGGTCATCCGCGCCCTGAAGGCTGTGTCCGCGAGAGCGAGCCTCCAGCAGTACGGGCAGACAACTCTGTTCCCAAGCTGACAGTGCGGGTTCGATTCCCGTCACCCGCTCCATTTGTCAGGACAAAGTCGAGCCCAGGTCCTCCGGGCCCGGGCTCTTCGTTCGTCGTCGATTGGTTGCCTTGACCCCCTACTTCCGACAATCCGCCTTTTCGGCTTGATCAAACGGTTGACCCAGGCAATCGTCCGGGCTGCCGAAGGCCGGGCAGCAAGGTGATGAGTCTCGTGGTGAGTGGTGTGGCGAGAAGCAGGAGGGCGGCGACGAGGGTTGCGCCGAGGGCGGCGCCGGCTGCGACGTCGTGGGGGTAGTGGACGCCGGCCGCGACTCGGGCCAGCGCTACTCCGGCTGCGAGCGGCAAGGCGAGGGCGGCGAGTCGGGGGCGCAGCAGGGCGATGCCGATGGCCAGGCCGGCGGCGAGGGTGGCGTGGTTGCTCGGGAAGGACCAGTCACCCATCGCAGGACAGTGCGCGATCACCTCGGCGCCCGGGACCACACGGCACGGCCGCTCCTCGTCGACCACCAACTTCAACGCCTCACTCAAGCCGTAGGCGGCGACCGTCCCGACGCCGGTCAGCAGTACGCCGGCCAGCGTCCGGGCGTCGCGATAGTGGAAGGCCACCCAGAGAAGAAGCAGTCCCAGCGCGACCAGCAGACCGTCGCCCGCGCGGTCGACCAGCGACCCCACCCAGGACGGCGCATCCGCCACCACGTCATTAACCGCCCGGAACGCCGACGCGGAGTCGCCGGTCGCCACCCGCACCGGCACGGTCGTCCCCAAACCGCCCGGATAGAGCAGTACGACGGCGACCGTCCCCAGCAGCAGCACACCCAGCGAACCCAGTACCCGACGAACTCCGTCGTACCTCCACGTCACGACTTCGACACTAGGCGCGACGACAAGCCGCCACAGTGACCCAAAGTCCTGCTCGCCCCCTGACGATCGTCAGGTTGTTGCCTGAAGCACCCCACCACCCGCACTCACTCTCGAGAGAGATAGGGCGCGATCATCAGGTCCAGCTGCTCGGTCAGGAAGTCGGGCAGGGAGCCCCAGCCGGTCACCGCCCAGACCTGGAGGGCGCCGTTGAAGCAGACAAGGGTGTGGCGAGCCAGGGCTGGTACGTCGGTGTCCGGCCGCAGCTCGCCGGCCTCCCGGGCGGCCAGGTAGAGGCGGGCGCAGCTGTCGACGATCGCCGCCGAGTGCGCCAGCGCGTGCGCCCTGAACTCCGGGTCGGCCACGTCGAGCTGGACGAAGCCGAGGCCGTTGCCGAGTTCCTCGCGGTGCTTGATGTGGGCAACCGCCGTGAGCGCGAAGTCCCGCAGGGTCGCGAGCGGAGAGGTGTTCCGGGCCGCCGCCTCCTCGACCGCCCGGAGCACCATGAGCGGCGACCGGGCCGCCGAGGCGAGCAACAGGCCGCGCTTGGAGCCGAACCGCTGCAGCAGCGTCGGCGGGGCCAGCCCGACCCGCTCGCCGACCGCGGCCAGGGTCAGTTTCACCGGCCCAAGCTCGGCCAGCACCTGGTGAGTCGCGTCCAGGATCGCGTCGTCACTGACCAGCCGCGGCCGGGCCACTCCAGCACCTCCGGGTTTATGAATCGCCATTCGTTAATTCATGGAACAGTAACAGAACCTTGCTCGGTCAGTTATCCAGGGCAACGGGTGAACGACGGGACCCGAAGAGGGCCCGTCCCGGGAGCCCGTTGCCCGGTCCACCCGCCGCGGGCCGGGCTCGTCGTACCAACGGGAGCCTCTTCATGCGTTTCGCCCGCACCGCCTTGGGCCTGCTGCTGACCTTGACCGGCCTGATGGTCACCATCGCCGGAGCAGTCGCCGCCTTCTGGCTGGTCGGCCCGGACAACACGGTCACCACCGGCAGCCGGCAGTTCACCAGCCAGGGCCTGGCCGTCATCACCGCGCCCGACCTCCTCGACCGGCACGGACCGACCCTGCACGTCACCGCGGCCGGCGACCAACCGGTCTTCGTCGGCGTCGGGCGGGACCTGGACGTCGCCGACTACCTGGCCGGCGCGTCCCACACCCGGCTGATCCGGTTCGACCCGCCGGCCACCTTCGGCACGCAGGAGATGCGCGGCCGCACCGCCCGGCTGACGCCGCCCGCCCAGCTCGACTGGTGGGTCGCGGAGTCCAGCGGGTCCGGCCGGCAGTCGGTCGCGTGGCCGATCCAGGACGGCCGGTACGACGTGGTCGTGATGAACGCGGACGGGACACCGGCCGTGGGCGCCGACGTCCGGTTCGGCGTCGAGGTGGACCGCGCGTTCGGGGTCTGCCTGCTGGCGCTGGGCGCCGGCATCCTGGTGCTCGCCCTCGGCCTGGTGCTGACCTTCCGCGGCCGCAAGCCGGCTTCCTTGCAGGCTCCGACGCCCATCGCGCTACCTGCGCCGGCGCCTCTGCCAGTAGTCCCCACACCTCAGCCCGTCTCCAGTCCGGTCGTGCGGAAGCCGGAGCCGGTGCTGCCGGAGCCGATCACCGCGGCGCCGATGTTGATGACGCCGTCGGCGGTGGCGAAGGCGAAGTCGCCGGCGTTCCTGGTCGCGGTCGGCGCGGTGCGCGACGACGACGAGCCCGGGTACGACGAGCCGCGGTACGACGATCCTGGATACGACGAGACGCCGTACGAGGCCGCCTGTGAGACAACCCTCGAGACGACCTACGAGCCGACGTACGAGATCACCGAGTGCGACGAGGAGCCGGCGACCGTGCGGCTCGAGGAGTCGCCGGAGTTCGAGCGCAGCGACGAGGCGGTGCGGAAGACCGCCGCCCTGCTGGCCAGCGGCGCGTTGTTGCTCACGACAACGAGTTGCGGCCTGCTGCCGGCCAAGAACAGCGCCGCCGCGCCGGCGACCCGCCCGGCCGTCACGCTCGCCGACGCGCAGGCCGTGGTCGCGAAGTACAACCAGGTCAACAACCAGGCGAACCAGGCCCGCGACGCCAAGCTCGCCGAGACGATCGAGGCGAACCCGACGCTGGCCCAGACCCGGGCCGGCTACCTGATCGGCCGCAAGCTCGACCCGTCCGGCAAGGACAAGAACAAGCCGTTCACGTACACCGAGCCGCAGATCGGCGCGCCCGAGTTCGGGTCGTACCCGATGCGGTTCGTGGTCAGCTCCGGCGTCTCGACCGCCCCCGGCAGCCGCCAGCTCGGCGTCTGGCAGCGGCAGAGCGCGGGCGCGCCGTGGCTGCTGACGAACTCGGTCTACCCGCTCAAGTCGGTGAAGCTCCCGTCGATGGAGGGCCTGCGGACGCCGGCCCAGGCCGACCTCGACAAGCTCGCCGCCCAGCTGTCCACGGTCGGCGCCGCGCTCGCGTCGTACCTCTCGACCGGCGGGAAGTCGAAGCTGTTCACCCCGTCTCCGGGGACGACCTCCCTCCTCGAGCGGCGCGCGAAGTCGAAGGTGGCGGACACGAACGAGAGCTACATCGCGAGCGTCACCGACACCTTCGCGGCGTCCGGTGAGCCGCTCACCTTCATCACCTCGACCGGCGAGGCCCTGGTCTTCCTGTCCCTCACCGAGCAGTACCTGCAGCGCGTCGAGCCCGGCTCGAACGCCTACTGGACCAGCGGCGAGGCGACCGCCTTCAGCAGCATGGTCAAGTACACCCAGACCATCCACCAGGACTACCTCTACCAGGCCGCCCTGGTCATCCCCACCAAGTCCGCGGGCACCCCGATCCGCATCCTCTCCATCGACGGCCAGCTGGTGGGCGCCGGAGGTTCCTGAATCATCAGCATGCAAGCGCTTGCCGAAGGATAGTTCCGGCTGATTGACTCCCGGGGTGAGGTTTTTCCCATCCGCCCGGGAGTATCAGTGGACATCACCCGTCGCCGCCTGCTGTCGTTCGTGCCCGCCACCGCGCTGCTGACCGCCGTCAACCCTGCCCCGGCCGCCCGCGCCACCGCGGGCGCGACGATGGCTGCCATGGAGGCCGACGCGAGCCAGCTGCTCGCCAACGCGGTCGCGATCTACGCCGGTACGCCGGAGTCGAACGCCCGGCCCGAGGTCGCGGCCAAGCTCGCCAACCTCGACGCGACCGCGCGGACCTGGCTGGCCGCGATGGACGGAGCGCAGGCGAACGAGCTCTTCGCCGGCCTCCCGCTCGGGACCAGCGATCCGAATCTGAATGCGTCGTACCAGCACCTCTACGAGATCGCGCTCGCGACCAAGCGCCCCGGCCCGGCGTCCGACCTGCAGGGCAACGAGCAGGTGCGCGCGCGGGTCGCCGAGAAGCTGGTCTGGCTACACGAGAACTACTACGGCGACCAGTCGAAGGGGTACTACGGCAACTGGTTCACGTGGGAGATCGGCATCTCCACGCACGTTTCGAAGACGCTTGCCCTGCTCGACGCTCCGGCTGCGCTGGTCGCGCGGTACGTCCCCTCGATGGACGCCTACCTGCGCAACGGCAAGGACGGCGACGTCGACCTCGACTCGCGGTTCCACACCGGCGCGAACCTTGTCGACATCACCGCCAACCGGGTCCTCCAGGGCGCGCTGATGGGTGACGACGCCCGGATCCGGAAGGCGCTGCAGGACCAGTTCACCGTGTTCGCGACGATCGACCCGTACAACCTCCAGCACGGCGTGACCGACGGCTACTACGCGGACGGCTCGTTCATCCAGCACTCGTCGGTCGCGTACACCGGCTCCTATGGGAAGGGCCTGCTCAGCCGGGTCGTGCAGACCATCAAGGTGCTGGCCGGCACCGAGTACGCCCAGGGCGACGACCTGGTCGGCGTGGTGCAGGGGTGGGTCGAGCACGGGTTCGCGCCGCTCATCTTCGAGGGCTGGATGATGGAGATCGTCAAGGGCCGCGCGGTCTCCCGGACCGCCACCGGGTACTCCGACGTGGCGGTCGTGGTGGAGGCGATCGTCGACCTGGCCGACTACGCGACCGGCGAGGACGCGGCCCGGCTCAAGGCGTTCGCGAAGTTCACCGCGCAACCGACGATCAACCCGGTGAGCTTCGTCTCGCCGGTCAGCATCGCCCGGTTCGCGGACCTCAAGGGGGACCCGGCGGTCGTGCCGGCCGACCTCAACCCGGCGGCGAGCAGCACGGCGTTCAACGCGATGGACCGGACCGTGCACCGGCGGCCCGGGTACGCGTTCGCGCTGGCCCGGAACTCGGACCGGATCAGCAAGTACGAGTACATGAGCGGCGAGAACCTGCTGCCGTGGTTCCAGGGCGACGGCGCGCACTACTTGTACCTGGCCGGCCAGGACCAGACCCAGTCGTTCGGCATCGACTACTTCACGACGGTCTCGCCGTACGCGCTCGGTGGGGTGACTGCGCCGGTCGAGGTGCGCAAGACGATCCCGGAGCTCTACGGGACGCCGTACTACGACAACCCGGACCACCCGCTGAACTTCACGCCGTCGAGCGAGTCGCAGAACAAGTACGTGTACTTCCCGGTCGGGACGAACGCGCACTCCGGCGGCGCGACCCTCGACGCCTACAGCGCGGTCGGGTGGGTGCAGTCGAGCGACTTCGCCTACGCGTCGCGGGACGAACTGCCCGAGGACTTCGTGGTCTACCGCAACGCCGAGGCGACCAAGTCGTGGTTCATGCTCGACGACGAGATCGTCGTTCTGGCCGCCGGTGTCACCGACGACACCCGCGCGGTGACGACGACGCTCGACACCCGTATTGCGGCTCCAGGGGATGCCGTGACGATCACCGGCGTACGGCGGGATGGAACAGCCTGGAGCGGGACGGGGACAACGGACCCGCGGTGGCTGCGGTACGCGAACGGCGGAACGTCGATCGGGTACTACTTCCTGCAGCCGAGCCAGGTGTCGGTGGGTCTGGAGCAGGTGACGCGGAGCCGGCGAGTGGTGCGGACGTCGAACCCGGACACCGCGGTGACCAAGCAGGTCTTCGGGCTGACGGTCGCGCAGCCGGCCGGATCCAAACGGTCACTGGCCTACGCTTTGGTGCCGAATGCAACGGAATCCGGGCTGCGCTCGTACCAGCACGGACGTCTGGTCGTGCTGTCGAACACTCCACGGGTGCAGGCGATCACGCATCTCGGGCTGCGATTGACCGGCGCGAACACCTTCGGCCCCGGTCGGCACAACCTGCCCGGGCTGACCATCGACGGGCCGGCGTCGGTGCTGCTGCAGCGACACTCGGACCCCACGATCACGGTCGCCGCGTCCGACCCGACCACGGCGCGCGACACGATCACGGTGAACCTGTGGGCGCAGTACCTGCGGGCCGCCTCCCCGGTTCCCGGCGTTCAGGTGGTTCGGACGGTGACCGGGACGCGGCTGACCTTCACCACGCGTCACACGTACGGGCGGAGCCTGGCGGTCAAGCTTCTTCCAGCTTGGTGATCAGGGTCTGCATGGTGGCGAGCGTCGTACGGAGCTCGTCGAGGTCGACCGTGGCGCCGAGCTTGTCGGCCCAGGGGTGCTGGGCGATCGAGATCTGCCGGATCGCCCAGTAGCCGGCCTCGGTGCAGGCGAGCAGCTTGGCGCGGCGGTGGGCCGGGTTCGGGCGGTACTCGGCCAGGCCGCGCTCGACCAGCAGGTCGGCGATGCGCTGGACGCCCTGCCGGCTGACGCCCATGATCCGGCCGACCTCGGCGACGGATCGCGGCTCGTCCAGGACGCCGCCGAGGACCTGCCACCACGCGGCGGTCAGCCCGCCGTGCGCGGCGAGGTCCTGGGCGGCTTCCATCAGCCGCGCGTTCAGCCGGAAGGTGGCGAGGATGACGTCGGTCAACAGCGCACCACCTTCCGACTGCGGATCCGGCGTCGGCCAGTCCTCGCGTGGCGGAACAGTCATCAGCCGACCAGAGCCGGGTACGACGACGGGTCGGCGCGGTGGAAGACGCCTTCGTACGCGTCCAGCTTCTTCTCGTCCGCCAGGCCCAGCCGGTCGAGCGCTGCCCGCGCGAACTGCACCGGCGAGTCCGGACCAGCCGTGATCAGGTCGCCGTCGACGACCGCCCGCTCGTCCACGTAGTTGTCACCACCTCGGTAGCCGGCGGCCAGCAGGTACTCCTTCACGGCGCTCGTGTGCTTGCGCTCGTCGAGCAGACCCTCACGCGCCAGCCCGGCCGTCGCTCCACAGATCGCCGCCACCGGAACCCCCGCCTCGAGGAATCGCCGCGCCAACTTCGCGAACACGTCCCCCTGCCCCTCATCCCACAAAGCCGACCCGGCCAGCACCAGCAGATCGCCATCGGAAGGCTCGACGTCACCCACCACCACGTCCGGCACAACCCGCAACCCACCCATCGTGGTGACCGACTCCGTCGTCTCCCCCACCGTCACGATCTCCCACTGCTCCCCGGTGAACCGCCCGGTCCGCAGCTCCACCAGAAGATGCCCGATCTCCCAGTCCGCCCACGTCTCGTAAACACCCACATAAGCTGTCTTCGTCATAGACAACATGCTGTCATGACGACAACGTGTTGTCAATAGATGTTCGCGCTTCTGCCCGAAGGCGGATGAGGATCAGGCCGGCTACGGCGGTGGTGGCGGCGCTGAGGGTCAGGGCGTGGTGGATGTTCAGGGCCGCCAGGACGTTGGTCGAGGCGATCAGCGGGATGGTCTGGGCCAAGGACAGCAGGGACTGGAGTCGGGTCAGGTGGGACCGGGGAGTGGCGCGGACGAAGACGGGGGCGAGGTGGGAGGTGAAGAGGCCTACGCCTAGACCCTGGAGGAGAGCCGCGGCGATGGCGGGCCAGGGGGACGGGGAGAGAGCTAGGGCGGCGATGCCGGCGGCGGCGAGGAGGCAGCCGAGGCCGGCGGTGAGGTTGGGGCGAGCGGAGGTGCCGCGGCGGGCCACCAGGAGGGTGATGAGGAGGCCGCCGGTAACGGTGGCGGCGACGATCAGGCCGGTTTGGGTGGCGGACCAGGCGTGAGCTCGTGCCAGTAGCGGGATGCAGAGCGAGGTGACCGGCAGGACGAAGGCGGCGACGACGGCGACCACGAGCAGGATGGTTCGCAGGGTCGGGTCCGACCAGGCGACGCGGATTCCGTCGAGGGCGTCGCGGGCCACCGACTTGCGGTCCGGTGGCCGCTGCACGTCGTACGGCGGTTTGATCGCGAGCAGGACGCAGAAGAGTAGGGCGAAGGTCGCGGCGTCGATCGTGAGGGCGCCGGCCAGGCCGAGGGAGGCGACGAACAGTCCGCCGACGGGCCCGCCGGCGAGCCTGACGATCTGGTTGGCCGACGTACTCATGGCCATCGCCTTCGGCAGTTCGTCGTCGGTGACGAAGAGGCGCGGTAGGGCGCCGGCCGCCGGTAGGGCGAAGGCGTCGACGGTGCCGATGACGGCTGCGGTCAGGATCAGCAGGGTGGCTGAGGTGCCGGCGAGCGCTACGGAAGCGGCCAGGCCGAAGCAGCAGGCGCCGACGATGGCCGAGCAGCAACTGAGGACGCGGCGGGGACCCCAGCGGTCGCCGAGGACGCCGCCGAGCAGCAGGAGTACGGCGCGCGGCAGGGTGAACGCGGTCAGCACCAGCCCCGCGACGTGCGGGGCGATCCCGGTCGCCGCCCAGCCGAGCGCGAAGAACAGCGCGCTGTCGCCGAACGCCGAGAGTGTGGACCCTGCCAGCCAGCCGTAGTACGACCGGTTCACCCGTCCAGCCGGGCAGGCATCACCAGGGTGGTGAACGTGCCTTGGTCGGCCGAGCGTACGACGACCGGCCGGTCCGAGGCCCCGATCTCGAGCAGCACGTCCGGCCCGACGCTCGCCTCCAACGCGGCCGCGAGCAGGCCCGCGGTGAACCCGATCCGCGCCGACCCGGAGCCGATCACGTCGAGCTTGACCTCACCGTCGATCCGCAACTCCACCGGGTCGATGTCAAAGGCAACAACATCGCGCCCCTCCAGCGCCGTACGCAGCTCGGCCCGATCCACGACGACCCGGCACGTCGGCGGCGTCAACCCGTCGAGAATCCCTTGGTACGCCGGATACTCGCCGGAGACCACCGTGAGCCCGCGCGCTTCCCGGTCCCGCGTGAGCACGGCTCCGTCCGCTCGGGTCTCGAGCCGCACGACCTCGCTCGCGGCAACCCACCGGGTCAACCCGGCCAGCTCCGTCGCCGGCACCAGCACCCGCGCCGATGCCCCGCTGAACTCGACAGGCTGAACCGTCCGCACCGCCAACCGATACCGATCGGTCGCCACGAAGCTCACCTCGTCGGGCGCCAGCTCGATCAACACACACTCCAACAACGCACCCAACTCCGCCTCCGGCCCGGGGGTGGGGGTGGGGGTGGCTGCGGTGGGGGTTACCTGGCGGAGGGCGCTGGCCAGTTCGGGGCCGCCGAGGGTGGCGGTGGTTCGGGTGGAGAGGAGGGTGGCGAGGAGGTGGTCGGCTGCGGTTCGGGTGGCGGTGGTCTTGGCTTCGACGGTGCGCAGGTGGGTTTGGATCTGGGCAGCCAGAGCAGCGGGATCGGCGTCCAGGGCGGTGCGGACTTCGGGGAGCGGGAGGCCTATTTCGCGGAGGCTGCGGAGGAGGCGGGCCCGGGGAGCTTGGGACGGGGTGTAGTAGCGGTAGCCATTGGTTTCGTCGACGGCTGCGGGCGGGAGCACGTCGCAGTCGTCGTAGAAGCGCAGCGCGCTCGGCGCCAGGCCCACCAGCCGGGAGAACTCACTGATCGTCAACCTCATGCCGTGACCCTCAGCCCTGTACCAACTCGAAGGTCAACTCCGCAGCCGTCCCCACAACCCCAGCGTCTTCCCCAGCCGCTCGCCGCGGATCCAGTCCAGGATGCCCTTCGCCGACCGCTCCGGTGACACGTCGCCGCGGACCGAGCGCGGCACGAGCTTGCGCATCTCCGCCGCGTCCGCGAGCGCCTCCTCGATCTGCGCCTCCGGCCAGCCACGCTTGGCCAGCCGTTTCCGCCGTACGGCGTCCGGGCAGTCCAGATGCAGCCACCGGCCCTCCGGCAGCTCCGTCGGCAGCCCCGGTGTGAGCAGCAGCACCGGGATCCCGGACCGGCGGATCAGCTCGGTGATCCGCAGCCACAGCGCGTTGTACGCCGGCCAGATCGGCGCCGCGGTCGGACTCGCGATGTCGATCCCGAGCAACCGTCCGTGATCGTCCAGCAACTCGTCCATGTCCATCACGACCATGTTCCCTGGACTCAACCGCACCAGTTCCGGCACCACCGTCGACTTCCCGGAACCGGGCGCACCCGTCACCACGAAGAGCCTCGTCACGAGACCAGTGTGAGTCACTCGATCGTGAGACTCACCGGGGGTCGCGCGTCTCCGGCGACAACCGGCAGGCCGCGCGCTCCCGGAGTGATCGACCCCAGCACGCTCGCATGCCGCGCCCCCGTGCAGCTCGGGACCGTCCCGCCCAGCCCGTTCACGGTCAGGAACCCCAGTACGGCGAACGCGTAAGCCTCCTTCGCCGCCGACGGCAACCCCAGCTCGTCGGTGCTGCGCACCGCCACCGGCCCGAGCTCCGACGCCAGCATGTGCATCAGCACCGGGTTCTGGATCCCTCCCCCGGACGCGACCACCTCGGTCCCGCCATACCGCCGTACGGCGTCCGCGACGGTCCGCGCGGTCAGAAGCGTCAGCGTCGCGACCAGGTCGTCCGCCGGGAGCTCCGACGACAGACCGTCGAGCGCCCGAGCCACGTAGGCGAGGTTGAACAGCTCCTTGCCCGTGCTCTTCGGCGCCGACCGGGCGTAGTACGGCTCGGCCAGCAACCGCTTGAGCAGCTCCTCGTGCACCCGCCCGCGCCCGGCCATCGCGCCGTCCGCGTCGAACGGCCGGCCGGTCAGCTCGGTCACGACCGCGTCGATCAGCGCGTTGGCCGGCCCGGTGTCGAACGCGACCGGCTCGCCGTGCACCACGGTGATGTTCGCGATCCCGCCGAGGTTCAGCGCGATCGGTACGCCGGTCCGCCCACGCAACCAGAGCACGTCGATGATGCTCACCAGCGGCGCACCCTGCCCACCGGCGGCGACGTCGCGGGCCCGCAGGTCCGACACGACCGTGGTCCCAGTCGCCTCCGCGATCCACGCCGGCTGGCCCAACTGCAGCGTGCCCCGCACCGCATCGCCGTCGACCCAGTGGAACACCGTCTGGCCGTGCGACACGATCAGGTCCGTGGACCCGCCGCACAGCTGCTCCACCGCCTGCCGAGCGACCTCCGCGAACGCCTGCCCGATCCCGGTGTCCAGCCGGCACACCTGCTCCATCGACGTACTTGCCGGTGGCAACGACTCGGCGATCGCGGCCCGCAACTCCGCGGGATACGGCTGGCTGAGCAGACCGAGCGGCGTGAGCACCAACCGGTCCCCGTCCAGCCGCAGGTCCGCGGCGGCCGCGTCGATCGCGTCGTACGACGTCCCGGACATCAGGCCGATGACTCGCATGTCAGTCCCGCAACTCCCGTCGATGGTCGTCACCGCGCAACGTGAGCAACGCGACCACGCTCACCGCGCAGGTCACGGCCACGTAGTACGCGGGGATGTCGATGTTCTTGGTCCGCTTGATCAACTCGGTGATGATCAGCCCGGCCGACCCGGAGAACACCGCGTTGGACAGCGAGTACGCCAGCCCGAGGCCGGTGTAGCGGGCCCGGGTCGGGAACATCTCCGCCAGCATCGCCGGCCCCGGACCGGCCATCAGCCCGACCACCAGACCGGCGACGAACACGGCCGCGCCCTTGGCTGCGGTCGCCGACTCCTTGTCCTGCAGCAGGTTCATCAGCGGGAACGCGAGCACGACGACCAGCGCCGCGCCGGCCACCATGACCGGCCGCCGACCGATCCGATCGCTGAGCCAGCCGGCGGGCAGGATCGCCGCGGCGAACCCGGCGTTCGCCAGCACGGTCGCGACCAGCGCCTGCTGGAACGTCGCGTTCAGCGTGGCCTGCAGGTACGACGGCATCACCACGAGGAACGTGTATCCGGCGGCCGACCAGCCCATCAGCCGGCCGATGCCGAGCGCGATCGCCTTCGTGACCTCACCGGTGCCGGCCGGACGCGGCTCCTCCCGCTGGACCCGGGAGAAGTTCGGCGTCTCGTCGAGCCGGAGCCGCAGCCACAACGCGACCAGGCCGAGCGGCAACGCGAGCAGGAACGGCACCCGCCAGCCCCAGTCGGTCAGCGCCTCCTTGCTGAGCACGGTCGCCAGGACCGCCGCCAGCCCCGCACCGGCGAGCAGTCCGAGCGCGACGGTGAACGACTGCCAAGCGCCGTACAGGCCGCGCTTCGTCTTGGGCGCGAACTCGGTCATGATCGACACCGCGCCACCGAACTCACCACCGGCCGACAACCCCTGCAGGGCCCGGACCAGCGTCAGCAACCAGGGCGCCGCGGCGCCGACGGTCGCGTACGTCGGCAGCAGGCCGATCAGCGTGGTCGACAGCGTCATCAGCAGCAGCACCAGGATCAGCGTCGGACGCCGGCCGATCCGGTCGCCGACCCGGCCGAACACGGCGGCGCCGATCGGCCGGAAGAAGAAGGCCAGCGCGAACGAGGCGTAGGTCTTGATCAGGCTCTCGGCGTCGCTGGTCGACGTGCTGCTGAAGAAGTTCGCCGCGATCACGGTCGCGAAGAAGCCGTAGGCGCCGAACTCGTACCACTCGACGAAGTTGCCGACCGTGCCGGCGACCAAGGACCGTCGGGTCCGCGGGCCGGCCATCGTCTGACCGGGTGCTGCGCTCATCGGGTCCTCCTAGGACAAGGGCCCCCGTAAGTTTTTCCCACCCCCCTACTCATCTTCGTCTATAACTTCCCAGTCGCGCGACCCGCCTGCAACCTTCCGGGTGCCGCCGGTGTCTACGTAGTGCCAGACCAGATGACCGAGGAGGGGCGGATGGTCACCCGCGGTGACGATTTCGACGATTTCGTCCGGCAGCTCGACGCGGCTGCTCCGGACCGCCGTACTGCTCACCGGCGACCGCGCGGCGGCCGAGGACCTCGTCCAGGAGACGTACGAGCGGGTGTACGTGCGCTGGCGGCGGATCCACAGCGCACCCGAGGCCTACGCCCGCAAGACGCTCGCCAACCTCGCGGCGAACCGGTGGCGCAGCCGGGGCCCGACTTCACCGACCTGGAGACCTGGCCGATGACCGCCGGCGCGGACACGCTCAGCACGGTCGCGACGAACCGGTTCGAGAGCGCCCTCGACGCCGTCACGGACAAGAACTACTACGCCCTCAGACACTCGTTCTGGACCGCGCACGGCGTGACCGAGAACGGCTCGGCGGTGTACATGGGCGAGCAGCAGATCGACAGAGACCCGACGCGCGTGTACGCCGTACTCGAGCCCAGGACCGGCAAGCGCACCATCGTCCCCGGCGGCGTCCCGGACGGGACCTCCGCGCTGCCGGTGTCGATCAGGCTGCCCGCCGGCCAGGGCTGGGCGGTCGCCCGCAAGGACGCGAAACTCTCCTACCGGCACGACGGCGGCGCCTGGAGCACACCGCGGACGAACGCGGTCCTGGTGCCCGCCGGGGACAAGGCCGAGGTGCGGGTCGAGGCGAGTGGTCTGACCGAGGTGGTCACGCTGCGCTGACGAGCTCTTGACAGCGGGTTCCCGCCGATCGATGATCTTGCCTGCTATACCGGTTTATCTCCTCTCGCCGCCTGGACATTCCACCAGGCGGCGAGAGCGACTTAACCGATATAGCGGATCCCGCCCCGATCACGAGGAGTCGATCGATGAGTGCACCGCTCATGCGCAGAAGGACCCTGTTGTCAGCCCTGGCCGCGACCACCGCCGCCGGAGTCGCCGTACCGGCCGCCGGCACCGCCTACGCCAGGCCACGGCCGCGCGCGAAGACCGGACCGATCTCGGTGGTCTACATCGAGGTCAACAACGAGAGCATGACGAACGCCGCCAAGTACACGCTCAGCAAGGGCGGCGCCCAGGTGTTCGACGTCGCGGTCATCTTCGCGGCCAACATCAACTACGACGGCACCAACGCCTACCTGCACTTCAACGAGAACGTCCAGAACGTGCTCGACAACGTGGCGACCCAGGTCCGGCCGCTGCAGCAGAAGGGCATCAAGGTCCTGCTGTCGATCCTCGGCAACCACCAGGGCGCCGGCTTCGCGAACTTCCCTTCCCAGCAGGCCGCCGACGCGTTCGCCCAGGAGCTTGCCGACGCGGTGAACCAGTACGGCCTCGACGGCATCGACTTCGACGACGAGTACGTCGAGTACGGCACCAACGGCACCGGCCAGCCGAACGACTTCTCGTTCGTCTACCTGGTCCAGGCGCTGCGCCAGAAGCTCCCGAACAAGCTCATCACGCTGTACGACATCGGCCCGGCCTCCGACCGGCTGAGCTACAACGGCGTGAGCATCGCGAACACCTTCGACTACGCCTGGAACCCGTGGTACGGCACCTGGATGGTCCCGAGCGGCCCGAGCGACAAGGCCCGGCTCTCCCCCGCCGCGGTGTCGATCACCGCGACCAGCTCGGCCACGGCGGCAAGCCTCGCCCAGCGCACGGTCGACGAGAGGTACGGCGTCTTCCTCACCTACAACCTCACCTCGACGACCCCCGCGAGCTACATCTCGGCGTTCACCAACAAGCTCTACGGCAGCTCCGCCATCTACACCCCTTAGAGCACGTACTCCCAGCCTGGTCGCCACTCGAACGGAGTGGCGACCAGGTCTTCGAGTGACGCCCGGCTGCCGAGCAGGTGGTCGAGCGACCAGCGGTTCGCGGAGTGCGCGACGATCAGCACGACCTGGCCGTCGTACCAGCGCTTGAGGTCCTCGAGGAAGGACCGGGTCAGCTCCATCACCTCCCAGTAGCTCTGCCCACCCGGAAACGGGGTGTGCACCCGATTCATCCGCGGCTCGAGCGCGCCCCGCGGCGCGCCGTTCAGCGAGCCGTAGTTGCACTCGCGCAGGCGCCAGTCCTGGAAGTGCGGCACCGTCAGGCCGGACGCCTCGACCGTCTGCACGGCCCGGCGCAGGTCCGAGCTGAACACGACGTCGACGTCCTTGCGGCGCGCACCCAGCTCGGCCGCCTCCCTGCGCCCGGCCGCGGAGAGCTCGCCGGGCAGCCAGCCGGTGGCGATTCCCTGCTCGTTGTCGAGCGTCGTCGAGTGCGTCTCGTAGACCAGCCTCAGCTTCACGGGACAAGTCTCCTGGATCACGTCCCGGACAAAGTCCTTTGTCTTCGTTACCCGCGGGTATATACTTAAGTTACTCGTGAGTATAATGCTGCTAAGAGGTAGGGGACCCCTGTGAGCCACTACAAGTCGAATCTGCGGGACATCGAGTTCAACCTGCTCGAGGTTCTGGGCCGGGACGAGGTGCTCGGGCAGGGCCCGTACGCCGAGATGGACGTCGACACCGCCCGTGAGGTGCTGGCCGAGATCGACCGGCTGGCCAAGCACGAGCTGGCCGAGTCGTTCGCCGAGGCCGACCGCAACCCGCCGGTCTTCGACGCGGAGGCGCACGAGGTGCGGATGCCGGAGGCGTTCAAGAAGAGCTACCACGCCTACATGGACGCCGAGTGGTTCAAGCTGGAGCTGCCGGCCGAGCTGGGCGGCCAGCCGACCCCGCCGTCGCTGCGCTGGGCCGCCGCCGAGCTGGTGCTGGGCGCCAACCCGGCGGTGCACATGTACGCCGCCGGCCCCAACTTCGCGCACGTGCTCTGGCGCAACGGCGTCGATCGCGACAAGAAGATCGCGCACCACATCATCGAGCGCGGCTGGGGCGCCACCATGGTGCTGACCGAGCCGGACGCCGGTTCCGACGTGGGCGCCGGCCGAACCAAGGCCACCCTGCAGGACGACGGCAGCTGGCACATCGAGGGCGTCAAGCGGTTCATCACCTCCGGTGAGCACGACCTGACCGAGAACATCGTGCACCTGGTGCTGGCCCGGCCGCAGGGCATCGAGGGCGTCGGCGGCCCGGGGACGAAGGGCCTGAGCCTGTTCGTCGTGCCGAAGCACCACTTCGACCTGGAGACCGGCGAGCTGACCGGGGAGCGCAACGGCGCCTTCGTCACGAACGTCGAGAAGAAGATGGGCATCAAGGTGTCCACCACCTGCGAGGTCACCTTCGGCGACGGGATCCCGGCCAAGGGCTGGCTGCTCGGCGAGGTGCACGACGGCATCGCGCAGATGTTCCAGGTGATCGAGTACGCGCGGATGATGGTCGGCACCAAGGCGATCGCGACCCTGTCCACCGGGTACCTGAACGCGCTCGAGTACGCCAAGGAGCGGGTCCAGGGCGCCGACCTGACCCAGCCGGCCAAGGACGCGCCGCGGGTCACCATCACCCACCACCCGGACGTCCGCCGCTCGCTGCTGACGCAGAAGGCGTACGCCGAGGCGCTGCGGGCGCTGGTGCTGTTCACGGCGACGTACCAGGACCGCGCCGAGCAGGCCCGGTACGCGGGTGAGCACGACGTCGTCGCCGAGGGTGTAAACGACCTGCTGCTGCCGCTGGTCAAGGGCTACGGCTCGGAGAAGTCGTGGACGCTGCTCGGCACCGAGTCGCTGCAGACCTTCGGCGGCTCCGGCTTCCTGCAGGACTACCCGATCGAGCAGTACGTCCGGGACGCCAAGATCGACACCCTGTACGAGGGCACCACCGCCATCCAGGGCCAGGACCTGTTCTTCCGCAAGATCATCAAGGACCAGGGCAAGGCGCTCGGCCATCTGGCCGAGCAGATCCAGGGCTTCGTCGCCTCCGAGGCCGGCAACGGCCGGCTGAAGGAGGAGCGCGGGCTGCTGGCGAAGGGCCTGGAGGACACCCAGAAGATCCTCGGGGTGATGGGCCAGGCGCTGATGGCGAGCAACCCGCAGGCGGAGAACGGCGACCCGCGCAACATCTACAAGGTCGGCCTGAACACCTCGCGGCTGCTGTACGTGCTGGGTGACGTGGTCTGCTCCTGGCTGATGCTGCGGCAGGCCGAGGTCGCGCTGAACAAGCTCGGCGGCAAGCTGTCCCCGGCCGAGCAGGACTTCTACACCGGCAAGGTGGCCGCGGCCCAGTGGTTCGTCCGGACCACGATGCCGTCGGTCCGCGCCGAGCGGGTCAAGGCCGAGCTCACCGACCTCGACGTGATGGACCTGCCGGAGTCCGCCTTCTGAGTTTCCCGGCTCCTCCGGCTCGATCACTTGCGCGGATCGAGCCGGAGGCCGGGAAGATCCGGGGCAGATCGATCTGCCCCGGGTTGCCCCGCGATCTGCCCTGGTGAAGAAGCGCTGCATAGAGGAACGTTTCTGCCCGTGGCACCCAGCGACCCTGGCTCGGCTTCCCCTGTCCGAGCCAGGGCCGTGCCATTTCGTACTCTTGTCCGGATGTTCGCCCGTCTGCGCCGCCTCGCCCTCCTGATCGCCGTGCTGGCGTTCCTTCCGGTGCTGCCTGCGCAGGCCGCGACGCCGCAGCTGCCGGACCGGGTCGCGGCCGCCTGGCGGACCGACAAGGTCTACGTCGACGAGCGGCTGCGCCCGATCCCCGGGCTGGACCGGATCCGCGCCGAGACCGGGACCGTCGACTTCCCGGTGTACGTCGCGCTGGTGCCACAGTCGCCGTACACCCGGGAGAGCCGGAGCGACCTGCCGACGCTGCTGCAGGCGCGGGTCGGGCAGCCGGGGCTGTACGTCGTGGCCGTGGTCGCCGACGACTACTGGTCCGTGACGGAGGAGCTGTTCCGGCCGGCCGGGCTGAAGGGGCGCAACCTCACCAGCGTCCGGTTCGACGACGAGCAGTACTACGACATCGTCAACGATCAGCCGGCGCCGCAGATCGTGCGGACGATCCAGCACGCGGCCACGGCGTACGACGGACGGCCGCTGCCGGCGATC
This sequence comes from Kribbella sp. NPDC002412, assembly GCF_053592935.1. Taxonomy (NCBI): domain Bacteria; kingdom Bacillati; phylum Actinomycetota; class Actinomycetes; order Propionibacteriales; family Kribbellaceae; genus Kribbella; species Kribbella sp. NPDC002412. The sequence continues at coordinate 119,632 of NZ_JBSFBL010000011.1, read as the reverse complement.
CCGGCCGGCGACCTGGACCCGCCGTCGGTCCGGAGCGGGCCGTCGACCACGGACCGCGAGGACCAGTCCGCGTTCGTCGGCCTGGGCATCGGGGTGCTGGCCGGATTCGCGGTGACGCTCTGGATCGCCTTGTGGCGGAAGGCCCGGCCCAAGAAGCGCTTCTCCGCCGAGCCGCCGCCGATCGCGGTGCCGGACATGCGCAGCCGGGCGGACGACTGGATCGAGCGGGCGCAGGTGGCGCTCGACCGGCTGGACAAGCGGCGCCGGAAGTCGGTGCGGCTGCTCGACCAGCGGGACGACGCCTACCGCCGCCTGGACGCGGCCCGCAAGCTGCGCGCCGAGGATCCGGACGACCTGCTCACCATGACCGGCGCGTGGGTCCTCGCCTGGCAGGCCCAGCGGGGCGCCAGCGGCGGCGGTGTGCAGCGGCCCTGCTTCTTCGATCCGACCCACCGGTCCGGGACGGCGATGGTCGCCTGGTCGGACGGCATCGAGGTGTCGGCCTGCAAGCAGTGTGCGCGGACCCTCGGCAAGGGCCAGACGCCGTACGGGCTGCAGGTGTGGAAGCGGTCCGGCCTGATCGGGCGTGAGCAGGTGCCGTACTGGACGCTGGATCCGGAGGACAACCTGATGGTGGCGACCGGCTTCGGCGCGCTCTCCGACGACCTGCCCGAACGGGTGGCCGAGCTGCAGGACGAGGTCCGGTGAAGCGGCTTCTCCTGTTGCTTGTGGCAACTATGTTCCTGGTGCCCGGGGTTGCGCGGGCGGCGGCTCCGGCCGATCCGCGGGTCACTGCCGCCAAGGCCGCCTGGGCGACGTCGCCGCTGTACGTCGACCCGGACTACGCGGCCGTGGTCGGCGAGACCCAGTCCGCCGAGCTGCTCCGCGAGATCAACGCGGCTCCACTTCCCGTCTACGTGGCCGTCGTACCGACCGGTGAATGGTTCGAGGAGCGAGGCGACACCGCGTTGCTGGCCGGCTGGCTCGCGGCCGCGAACGGCAAGCCCGGCTTGTACGTCGTGATGGACGGTGACACGACGCACGGCGTGGAGCACGAGATCGCGGCGTGGGCGCCGGAGAGCACCTGGGCGGAAGCGAGGCAGTCGGTGCCCGGCCAGCTCGCGGAGTACCTCGAGGACGTCAAGGTGGACGACCGGTACGACGCGAAACCGGCCCGGACCGAGCCGACTCCGCCGAGGCCGGAGACGACCTCGTCCGACGAGCCGTTCACGGTCGGGAAGGCGATCGGCAACGGGGTCGGCGGCGGCGTGCTCGGCCTGATGGGCGGCGCGTCGCTCGCCGCGGTCGTGCTCGGAGTGGCGGCCCTGGTCGCCCGACGACGTGGAGGTACTCAGTGAAGACGCGGCTCGCCCTGACTGTTCTGCTGACGCTGCTCGTGTCGCTGACCGCTGTACCAGCGCAGGCGCAGACGCCGGCCGAGCGCGCCCGCGAGATCGCGACGGCGCTGGCCAAGGATCCGCTGTACGTCGACTCGGTGTACAGGTCGGCGCTGCCGGCGAACCAGTTGGCCGACGTGCGCGCCAAGGCGAAGGCGCTCGGGTATCCGGTCTACTCGATCGTGCTGCCGCTGTCGGCGAGCGACCCGTTCCGGGGTGAGGAGCGCAATGTGCTCACCCTGGTGATCGATGCCCTCGGCAAGCCCGGGCTGTACGTCGTGGTCGACGGCGGCGGCCACTTCCCGTGGTACGAGGTGCACTCGCTGCCGCAGGTGGACGAGGACAAGCTGCAGGCGGCCCGGGAGCGGGCGCTCGACGACACCGAGTACGACGCGGGCCCGGCCGAGGTTCTGTCGCGGATGTACGCCCTGCTGGCCGCTCCGGAACTGCCGGCGGCCAACCCCACGTCGAGCACTCGTCCGGCGGACTCGGACGACTCTGAGGAAGAGTCGTCGGCCGGGTTGATCGCGCTCATCGTCGGGCTCGGGATCGCCGCGCTGGTCGGGCTCGGGCTGATCATCGGCCTTCGCCGGCCGGGCGTCGACCGGCCGAGGCGGGAGAAGCCGTTCAGCATTCCGCCGCATGTGGCTGCGACCGTTGCGTTGGAGAGACGGCGTCGGCTGACTCGCGAGACCGGGCTGGAGCTGACCAGGCTGGGGTCGGAGCTGGCCGCGTTGCCGGCGGCTACGGGCGACGGGCTGAGGCATCAGCAGGCAGCGCTCGACGCGCATCAGGCCGCTGGGAAGGTGCTCGACTCGTCGGAGGATCTCGTCGACGTGGTCGGTGCGATGGTGCTGCTGGACAAGGCGCGGCGGGAGTACGACGCGGCCGTGGCGGTGGCGGCTGGGCGGAGGCAGGACGCCGTACCGGAGCTGTGTGCGTTCAACCCGCTGCACGGGAGGTCGGCGGGGCGGCCAACGCAGGTGGAGGCCAACGGGACTACGTTGACGCTGCCCCTGTGCGGCGAGTGCCGGCGAGCGCTGAAGCAGGGCAAGGCGCCGGACTCGCTGCCCGGTGACGACGGTCCCTACTGGCACGGCGACGACCTGTGGGCGCGGACCTTCTTCGGAAGCATCCACGACGACCTCGCGGCCGCGGTGTCCCGGGGCGAGTACCGGTCTGACCTCCGGCGTCCCTGAGGTCTGGTTCAGGGACGCCTCGGGGGATCTGCCGGATCCTGCGCCACCTGCCCCGCGCCTAGTGTCGAGCGGACAGGATGGGACACGAAGGGGCGGATGATGGCGGAGACCAAGCAGCTCGGGGCGGTGCTTCTGGTGGCCGGGGCGGCGTTGGCGTTCTGGCAGTTCGGGGACCGGGACTCGACCGACGACCACGAGCTCGGCGACCGGATCACCACGGTCCAGCTGGCCGCGAAGAGCTCCGACGTCACCATCAAGGTCTCCGACGACGACAAGACCACCGTCCAGGAGAAGCGCCACTTCTGGCTGTGGAAGCACGGTGACGCCTACTCGGTCGACGACGGCGTCCTGAAGCTCGACGGCGACTGCGGCTGGCAGTGCAGTGCCGACTTCGTGGTCACCGTTCCGCGCGGGACGAAGGTCACCGGCGAGAACGGCAGCGGCGACGTCTCGATCACCGGGGTCAGCGGGGTGGACGCGCAGTCACGGTCCGGGACGATCGAGATCAGCGCCGTCACCGGCGACGTGAAGCTTGACCTGACCTCGGGCGACGTGGTCGTCAAGGACCTGGCCGGGAAGCTGGACGTGACCGCCACGTCGGGCGACATCGAGGCGTCCGGGCTGAAGGGCGGTCCGGTCACCGCCGAGACCACGTCCGGCGACCTCGAGCTCCAGCTGGCCGAGGCGAACGACGTCCGCGCGAAGGGCACCAGCAGCGACATCGAGGTGATCGCGCCGGCGGGCGGCTGGAACGTCAGCACCGAGACCCGCAGCGGCGACGTCGACAACAGCCTCGGCGACGACCCGAACGGCTCCCACACCATCACCGCCACCACGACCAGCGGCGACATCGAGCTCAAGACCAACTAGGCCTGTCTGCTGATCCCGCGCAGTAGGCGGGGGATCAGCAGACAGGCCTTTCAGGCGTTTACGCCGGGGTACCGAGTTGTCGTTCGTGGTGTAACAGACATGCGTCGTGGATGGATTACACCGTGCGATCAGAGTAGTTTCGAAGGTGAGGAACACTTCACTAGGAGGCTCGGATGAGCATCGGTGTGGGGATCTTTCTGATGGTGGTGGGCGGCATCTTCGCCTTCGCCGTCCAGGACTCGTGGGACGCTGTCAACCTGACCGTGGTGGGCTACATCCTGATCCTCGCCGGACTGGCCGGGATCGTGCTCTCCTTCTACATCACCAACCGGCGCCGCCGGGTCGAGACCGACGCGATCGATCCGGCGATCGAGGAGGAGTACCGGGTGGTCGAGGAGCACCACCGCGACATCAAGGAGTAGTCGCTCCCGACAGCACCAGTTCGAGCCGCGTGGCGCCGTCCGGGGTCACGCGGACCGGGACTCCCCAGTCCTGCCGGTGCATGTGACACGCGGGGAACTCGACCTCCGCGGAGTCGTCACACGATGCGGCTTGTACGGCGACGTGCAGCACCCCGTCGCCGACCCGCTCGTCGATCACGAGCTTGCGGGTCAGGTCCGTCGAGTCGCCGGCGCCTTCCCGTAGCAGGCTCTCCGGGGTCGACGACACCAGCAGCCGGGTCGACGGGCCGTAGCGGTCATCCAGCTTCTGCCCGGGCGGCGGCGTGAACACGACCTCGAGCGTCACCTCGCCGGCCGCGACGTCCATCGGTGGACGCTGTGTCCGGGTGCTGAACTCGTCCGCGGTCGCCGAGGCGCCGAGCGGGATCCGGGTCAGCCGGTGCGCGGCGGACTCGACCACCAGGAGTTCGTTGCCCACGACAACAGCACCGCTGGGCTCGGCCAGGCCGGTCGCCATCGTGTCGACCACCTCGGTGCGCGGGTCGTACCGCCGTACGGCGCCGTTGTAGGTGTCGGCGATCGCGATCGAGCCGTCGGGAAGGACGGTGACGCCGAGCGGGTGCTGCAGCAGGGCCTCACTTGCCTTGCCGTCGCGCAGGCCGAAGTCGAACAGGCCGGTGCCGACGGCCGTGTGCACCTCGGTGTCGATCCAGCGCAGCGCGGAGATCTCCGAGTCGGCCAGCCAGAGCCGATCGCCGTCGACGGCAAGGCCGCTGGTCTGCGCGAACCAGGCCTGGTCGAGCGCGCCGTCCTTCAGGCCTTCGTTGGTGGTGCCGGCGGCGACTTCGGTGACCCTGGTGAACGGGTCGAAGGTCCAGAGCTGGTGTACGCCGGCCATCGCGATCCACACCTTGTCCTGCCACCAGGCGACATCCCACGGTGAGCTCAGGACGCCGGTGCTGTCGCCGTCCATCCACTGCTTGCCGGTGCCGACCAGGGTGGTGACGTGGCCGGTCTCCAGGTCGAGGCCGCGGAGCGCGTGGTTCACGGTGTCGGCGACGACTACGTCGTACCCGAGTTCGGCGGCGACGTCGGCCGGCAGGCGGGTGAGGCCGTTCGGCTCGGAGAAGGTCGCCTGGTCGGCGGGGCCGTCGGCGAATCCACGGTGGCCGGCGCCGAACCGGCGTACCACTGTGGTCGCGTCGGCGGCGAGCTCGACGATGCTGTGGTTGCCGGCGTCGGCGACCAGGAACCCGTTGTCCAGAGCAATCACCTTCGCCGGGAAGCGGAGGTCGGTGGGCTCGGGCGCCGGAGCGACGTACGGCGACTTGCCACGTGTCAGCGTGCCCGCCTGCTCGTGCTCGGCGATCAGCTCAGCCAGTTGGGCGTCCAACGCGTGCGCGTGGCCCTCACCGGAGTACTGCGCGACGATGTAGCCGTTCGGATCCACCAGCACCAGTGTCGGCCAGGCCCGCGCGGTGTAGTTCTGCCAGGTGATCAGCTCCGGGTCGTCCAGCACCGGATGCCCCACCTCGTACCGCTCCACCGCGGCCCGAACCGCCGCCTCCTCCCCCTCATGCGCGAACTTCGGCGAATGCACCCCCACAATCACCAACGCATCCCCGTACTTCTCCTCCAACGGCCGCAACTCGTCCAGCACATGCAGACAGTTGACACAACAAAACGCCCAAAAATCGAGCAACAGGAAGCGTCCCCGGAAGTCCGAGAGCGACAACTCCCGCCCACCCGTGTTCAACCACCCACGACCCTTGAGCTCCGGCGCACGCACATGCATGCCCCCATTGTCCGCCGGGTTTCAATCGGGCCCGGGGCCGGGGTCAGCGCGGGAGGATCAGGGTGTCGGTGAGGAGTTTGGCGGTTTTGCGGAGGGTGGCGGGGGACGAGGAGAGGTCGGTGGCGAGGGTGGAGGGGGTGAGGGGTTCGCCGGGGCCTACCAGGCGGTGGCGGTGGGCGAGGAGCCAGACGATGGCTCGGGGCCAGGTGGAGAGGCGGGCTTTGGCGAGCAGGTCGGGGGCGTCGCGGACGAGGCGTTCGGCGATGTCGAAGGCGTCGGGGGCGTACGTCGTACCGAGGGTTTCGCCGGCCATCAGCCAGGCGTGCGGGGCGAGGACGGACAGCGTCGCGGCCTGGGACTTGTCGAGGCCGCGCAGGTCCGGTTGGGGCGGGGTGCCGAGGCCGGACAGCGCCCGGTAAGCGTCCTCGAGGTCGTTGGAGGAGTCGTCGAGGAAGACCCGCTCGCCCGGCGTGGAACCGATCGGGTCGATCATCGCCGCGGCCTCCAAAGCCGGCGTCCACACATCCACCGCGTCGACGGCCTCGTCGATGGCGTCCAGCGCCAGCTGGGTGCGGTCCCCCGCGAACTCCAGCCACGCCTTCACCACCACCGGCACCGCCTCGAAGTAGGTGCTGTCGGCAAGCACCTTGCGCGGCAGCCAGTGCGCCAGGAACAGCTCCACCAGTACGGCGCTGACCCGCAGCGGACCGCCGACCGTGTGGTCCACCGCGTGGTCGATCCACAGCCGCGCGATGTCCGCGGCGTCGTCGGGCAGGCCCACGGCGTACGAGGACACGAGGAACTCGTCGACCAGCTGCTCGCGCTGCTTCGGCGACAGCAACGGCCGGATCGGCGGGCGGATCGGGCGCTCCGGCAACTGGGTCAGCCGGTTCACCAGCAGACCGGAGAAGAACTCGAAGTCCTCGGTCACCGGCGGGTCGTCGTAGTCGTTGGTCTCGCCGAGCGCCTGCAGGATGATGCCGGCCGCGGTCGGCGGCCGGACCGTCCGGATCGTCACCCGGCCACCGCGCTGGTAGGCCTCGAGCACCCGGTCCACCGGCGGGCCGACGAACACGTCCTTGACGATCGCGCCGAGGTTGTTGTCGATGAACACCACCACGGTGTGCGGGTGCTGCTCGTCGTCGTAGTCCAGCACGACGCTGAGCCCGTCGCCGGTGATGTCCTCGGAGACGATCGCGCTGGTCAGCCGGAACCCGGCGATCCGGGTCACCCACTCGGACACCCAGGGCTCGGTCCGCAGCCGGGACAGGTGGGCGCGCTGCAGCGGCAGCCGCCCGGCCGGACCGACCGTGCGGGCCAGACTCGTCAACAGGACAAAGGATTCCGGGTCGCGGCGCTCACCGAGCACGCGGGCGGCGTCGGCCCAGAAGAACCGCTCCACCTCACCGATCTCGTCCGGCCGCCCGGCCGGCCACAGCTGGTCGGCGAGCATGGCGGCGGACCGCGCCACCGAGGCCTCCGCGATCACCGGGTGCAACGCGCGCGGCGCGGCGGCCAGGTCGAGGGACAGCGTTTCCAGCAGGGTTTCCAGCACGGCGACACTCGGCGTGGTGTCGATGTCGACACCCGCTGTGGGTCCTGGGGGCGGTGCCGGGGTGGAACCGACCAGCCGCAGGTGGCTTGGTCGTCCGTTCCGGCCTCGTGGTGACTTGGTCACGTCCGCGACATTACCGCCCAGCCCCAGTCCGCCGCAGGCCCCTGCGCGCGTCCTGTGGATAACTATGTCGACACGCCGTCACCGTACGACTGCGGCCCGTGCATCGAGTAGCACGGGCCGCGGTCGCCGTACCTCAGCCCTTGAGGGCGCCTGCCATCAAACCGCCGATGAACCAGCGGCCGAGCAGGATGTAGACCAGCAGGGTCGGGAACGACGCGATCAGCGCGCCCGCCATGCTGGCCGCGTAGTCGACCTTCTGCCCGCCGGCCAGCGCAGCCAGGCCCAGCGTGATCGGGCCGTTCTGCTGCTGCGTGAGGAACAGCGCGAACAGGAAGTCGTTCCACACCGAGGTGAACTGCCAGATCAGCGTCACCACGAACCCGGAGATCGAGATCGGCAGGATGATCCGGGCGTAGGTCTGGACCAGCCCGGCACCGTCCACCCGGGCCGACTCGATGATCTCGTTCGGCACGATGGTGGCGTAGTAGTTCCGGAAGATCAGCGTGCAGATCGGGATGCCGTAGATGACGTGCGCGATGATCAGCGTCGGCACGCCGCGGGTGACGTCCAGCTCGGTGAACGTGGTCCGCAGCGGCAGCATCACGGCCTGGTAGGGGATGAACATCCCGAACAGGATGAACGCGAACACCAGGTTCGCACCCGGGAACCGCCAGCGGGCCAGCACGAACCCGTTCGCGGACCCGATCACCGACGAGATGATCGCGGCCGGGATCGCCAGCGAGAGCGACCGGACCATGTACGGCTGCAGCGTGTCCCAGGCCTTCCGCCACGGCTCCAGCGTCCACGTCTCCGGCAACGACCACTGCGCGGCGGCGGTGGTGTCGCCGGACGTCTTGAAGCTGCCGATCACGACGACGTACACCGGCGTCAGGACGAACAGCAGGAAAAACAGCAGCAGGAGGTAGCGAATCGTCCGGCTGCGGCGGGTCGAACCGTCGGAGATGACCGAACGCTGCGGCTTCCGGCGGATTGCCGCGGCGGCCTGTCCGGTCGCGGCCTCTGCGGCGGTCATTCTTCACTCTCCTGCTTGACGGTGTACGCGACGTACGGGATGACGAGTACGGCGACCACCGCGAGCATCACGATGGCGATCGCGGCCGCCTTGGCCATGTCACCGCGGAGCAAGGTGTTCCACATGTAGATGGAAGGCACCTCGGTGCGGAACTGGTTCGGCCCGGTGATCGCGTAGATCAGGTCGAACAGCTTCAGCGACATGTGACCGAGGATGATCAGCGCCGACAAGGCGATCGGCGACAGCTGCGGGAACAGCACGTGCCGGTAGAGCTTGAACTCGCTCGCGCCGTCGACGCGGGCGGCTTCCCGCAGCTCCGGCGGGATGCCCCGGAAACCGGCCAGAAACAGCGCCATGATGTAGCCGGACAGCTGCCAGACCGCGGGCAGCGCGATGGCCATCATGGTCGTCCATCTGCTCCCCGCGGTCCACCACGGATTCTCCAGGAAATCGAGCTGGAGGATCGAGAACAGCCGGTTCAGGCCGCGCGCGTCCTCGCCCTGGGACGGGTTCAGCAGCCAGCCCCAGACGACGCCGGAGGCGATCATCGAGACCGCCATCGGGAACAGGAAGATGGACCGGAACACGCCCTCGCCGGTGACCCCCTTCTCCAGCAGCAGCGCCCAGAGCACGCCGAAGATCAGCGTGCCCACGATGAACGCCACCGTGAGCACGCCGAGGTTCTTCAGCGAGTTGAGGAACCGCTCCTCGCCGAACAGGTTCGCGTAGTTCTCGAACCCGACATAGTTGGCCGAGCCGCCCCTGCGGGCGGTGTGCCGGTCGGTCAGCGAGGTGTTGAACGTCCAGGCGATCAGCCCGTAGACGAAGTACCCGAGCAGCAGCACCGTCGGCAGCAGCACCAGGGCGCCCGGGCCCCAGGTGCGGATTCTTCCGTGCATGGCTCAGACCTCCGACCCGGCCACGGCCCGCAACTCGGCCGGCATCAGCTCGTCTTCATCGCATTGCCGAGCGCCGTCTGCAGTTGGGCTACGTTCTGGCTGCCGCTGAACTGGCTGATCGCGGACAGGATGTCGTTGTTCTGGCCGAGCGTGCAGGCGGCGCCGTGCGCGCAGGACGGAACGATCTTGTCCTTCTTCCAGTCGGCCATCGCGGTCTGCTGGTACTTCGGGTAGTCGCCCGGCTGGGCGTCCGAGCGGGCCGGGATCGAGCCCTTCTTGGTGTTGAACGCCTTCTGGCCCTCGGCCGAGCCGGTGACCTTCAGCCAGCACTTCGCGCCGTCCGGGTTCTGCCCGTTGGTCGGCAGCGTGAAGGAGTCCGCCAGGTACTGGAAGTTGCCCGCCGTGCCCGGAGCCGGCCAGTAGGTGTACGCCGTGTCCGGAATCTTGTCGGCCAGCTGCTGCGCGGCGACCCAGTCACCCATCAGCGTGTAGCCTGCCTGGCCCTTGTTCACGTACTGCAGCGCGTCCGGCCAGTCGATCGCCTCACGGTCGGCGTTGGTGTAGGACAGCAACTTCTTGTACTTCTCCAGCGCGGCGGTCACGTCGGCGCCGGCCCAGTCGGTCTCGCCCTTCCACAGACCGCTGAACTTGTCCGCGCCGAGCTCGGCCAGCAGCACCGCCTCGACCAGCATCTCCTGGGCGAAGCCCTTGGAGATGGCCAGCGGCGCCTTCACGCCGGCAGCCTTCAGCTTGTCCATGTCCGCGATCCACGCGTCCACGTTCGCCGGCGCGGTGGCGCCGTCGAGGTTCGCCTTCTTCAGCACGGCCGGGTTGGCCCACACCACGTTCGCGCGGTGCACGTTGGCCGGGATCGAGTAGATCTTGCCGTCGACGGTCAGGTTGTCGATCAGGCTCTGCGGGAAGGCCTTGTCCAGACCGAACTCCTGGTAGAGGTTGCTGACGTCGTCGACCTGACCGGCCTTGATGTAGTCGCCCAGCTCGGCGCCGGCGTGCGCCTGGAACGTCGACGGCGGCTTGCCCGCGGCGAGGTCGTTCGCCAGCACCTGCTTGGCGTTCGACCCGGCGCCACCGGCCACCGCGGAGTTGACGAACTTGTAGTCGGTGCACTCGGTACCGAACACCGAGACCAGTCCGTCCAGACCGGCCTTCTCACCACCGTCCGCCCACCAGGTGAAGACGGTGACATCCTTGGTGGCCGCCGAGTCCCCTCCACCGCCACCGTCGTCGCTGTTCCCGCAGGCGCTGACCGCGAGAAGACCCGCCGCACCCAGCACCGCGACGGCCTTGCTCAGACCACCACGCATGTTTTCACTCTCCGATCAGTTGATGGAGCCGCCTGTGACAACGATGCCCCCTTGACGGCCCAACTCTGGGCACGCCGCGCGCCGGGTGTCAACGATCCGCGCAAGCGCGTTGCGCAGCCGTGACCCCCGGTGCGGCTAGCGTGTGAGAGCGCGCACATCGAGCGCTCGATCGGGCACCGCGCGCACTGAGATTGCGCGTTTGTGACTACGGCCTGAGCAAAACCTTGATCGCGCGGCGCTCGTGCATGGCCTGGTAGCCCTCGGCCACATCTGCCAGCGGGAGCTCGGAGTCGAACACCAAGCCGGGGTTGATCTCCCCGGCCAGCACGTCGGCCATCAGCTCGGGCAGGTAGGCGCGCACCGGAGCCATCCCACCGGCCAGCCCGACGTTGCGGCTGAACATGGTCCGGATCGGCACCTCGACTCCGTGCGGCACCCCCACGAAGCCGACCGTGGCCCCGGCCCGCGCGACGTCGAAGGCGGTCGTCATCGCCTGCCCGGTCCCGACACACTCGAGTACGGCGTCCGCCCCGACCCCACCGGTCAGCTCGAGTACGGCGTCCCGCGCCGCGTCCCCGCGTTCGGCAATGATGTCCGTGGCGCCGAACTCCACCGCAAGCTTCTGCCGCGGTTCGTGCCGCGACAGGGCAACGACGCGCGCGGCGCCCATCCGCGCAGCAGCCAGTACGCCGCACAGCCCGACGGCGCCGTCTCCGACCACGACGACCGTGTCACCGGCCTTCACCCGAGCGGCCCGCGCCGCATGCCAACCGGTGCCCATCACGTCGGACAGCGTGAGCAGGGACGGGACGAGAGAGTCGTCCGGCAGCTCAGGCGTGGCGACGAGCGTGCCATCGGCGTACGGAAGCTTGACGTACTCCCCCTGGCCGCCGTCGGCCCGCCTGCTGCCGTAGCCGACCAGGTTCTGGCAGGCGGTCTGGTAGCCGGCCTGGCAGTGCGGGCAGGTCCCGTCGCTCACCACGAACGGCGCGATCACGAAGTCGCCCGGCTTGACCGTGCGGACGTCGCTGCCGATCTCCTCGACGATGCCGACGAACTCGTGCCCGATCCGGCTGCCGGGCCGGATCTTGTTCTCCCCGCGGTACGGCCACAGGTCCGACCCGCAGATGCACGAGGCAACCACTTTCACGACCGCATCCGTCGGCCCGTCGAGCTTCGGATCGGCGACGTCGCTCAGCCGGACGTCGTACGGCGCGTGAATCGTGGTGGCTCGCATGGACTCACACTACGAGAAAGACGACCGACCCCGGTGCGGCAGCGGCGAACTCGTCCGGGTCCGCACTCGTGACGGCGCCGACGTGGATGAAGAACGGCACACCGTTGGGGACCTCGGCCGGAAACGCCCGGAGCACCGCCTCCTTCTCGGCCGGATCCGTCACCTCTTCCAGCCGGACTCGCCGGGACTTCCGGCCGGCGGCGAGCATGCCCCACCCGGCCGCCTGCGCGTTCCGCACCCAGTCCGAGGTCGGCACCGGACTCAGGATGTAGCGCTTGCCGTCGACGGTCAGCGGCGAGACCGGCGTCGTACGCATCGCGCCGCTCGAGCGGCCGGGCACGGACAGGACGTGAATGGTGCCGAGCGGCAACCCCACGCGGGACAGCAGCTTGACCAACCGGTTCACCGGCTTCAGCCAGCCGGGCAGGGGCGTCGTGACAGCCATCGCAGCCTCCGATTTATTTCGACGATCGAAACATTGGATCGAGGGTAGACTATTTCGAGTGTCGAAACAAAACCTGATCGCGGAGATCACCGAGGCGGTGGTGCGGTTCCAGAACGCCACCGATCGGGTCGATGCCGCGGCGGCGGCGGCGCTCGGTGTGAACCGGACCGATCTGCTGTGCATCGGCCTGCTGCTGCGCAGTGGTGGCCTGACCGCTGGGCAGCTCGCGGTCGAGGCAGGTCTGAGCCCGGCCGCGACGACCGCTGCGATCGAGCGGCTGGAGGGCTTCGGGTACGCCGTACGCACCAAGGACGAAGCTGATCGGCGCCGGGTGCTGGTGGCGGCGACGCCGTTGGTGGCGGGGCGCGTGGAGAAGCTGTACGGCCCGGTCAGGCCGGCCGGGACGGCGGTCTTGTCTCGCTACACCCGGGCGGAGCTGGAGACGATTCACCGGTTCCTGGTCCAGGGTGAGGAACTGCAGGACCGGCAGGCGGAGCGGATCCGGGGTCAGAGGGTGTAGTAGCGGCCGCGGCGGTGGACCAGGGCGGGGGTCTCGTCGGGCGAGAGCTCGACGTGGGCGATCTCGAGCTGGACCTGGAGCGCCCAGCCGACCTCGGGCGGGTCCGGGGTGACCAGGGTGCAGCCGGCCCAGGTCTCGACACCGACCGGCGCCGGACCCCAGTCGGTGTCGGTCCAGTCGATCATCTTGAACGGGCCGCCGGGCGCCGGGGCGACGTACCCGAACGCGTCGGCCAGTTGGCGGTGTGGCTCACCGAGCAGGGCAACCACCGCGGTTCTTGCCTGGCGCAACGTTTCCCAGAGGTCCGAGTCCGGGTCGATCAGGCCGACGACGTACCCGGGTTCACCGTCCGCCACGAGCATCGACGCCACGGTCAGGCCGGCCCGCTTACCGTCGTATGCGGTGGTCCAGAGACCGACGGGTGACGCCAGCCGGCCGCGCAACCGCCGTACCGGGCTCCGCTCGGACTCGGGCGGCAGGAACGGATGATCGCCGTGGATCGTCATGCCAGAACGGTACTCAGCCGGCTGTCACCCGCGACGGCAGGGCGAACTGTTCGATCGGCTGCATCCGCAGGCCGCCGGCGGACCGGATCGACTCCGGACGGCCGTCCGCGCCGAACGTGAAGTGGTAGCGCTGGCCGTACGAGCCGCCGCCGTGGTCCTCGGTCACCAGCAGGGTGTCGCCGTCGACCTCCAGCGTGGGGGGCTTGTCCGCCGGGTCGCCCAGCGTGGGATCGACGGTGTACAGCCGCCCGCCGAGTTCGACGATGTCGGTAACGCCCCAGAGCCCGGCGTACCGGCCGGTGAAGCGGCTCAGGTCGGCGGACGGCTCCGGGCGATCCTTCGACTCCGCCAGGTCGAGCAGCTTGAACAGACTCTCGGCCAACGGCTGCGCGGGGCCGTCGATGGCGTTCGTCAGCACCGACACCGCGATCCCGGCCTTGCCGTCGACCAGCGACCGGGTGATGTGCCCCGGGTAGCCGCCGCCGTGACCGAACAGCTCCCGGTCGCCGGTCTTCGCCAGCTGCAGTCCGAGCCCGTACTTCGGCCAGTCGTCGGTCCCGACACTCCACTGCGCGTGCTGCATCTGCCGCTTGGACGAGTCGGTCAGCAGCCGGTCGTCGCCGGGCAGGTGCGCGGAGAAGTACGTGACCAGGTCGGTCGCGGTGCCGTAGAACCCGGTCGCGGCGGCCAGCGCCTGGGTGTCGACGTGGTCGATCGGCACACGCGTGTCGGCGTACGCGAGCGAGCTGTAGCCGGTGGCGTACTCCGCGCTCCGCGCCGGATCCAGCTCGGGCCCGAGGTCGGACAGCCCGAGCTTCTCGACGATCTCGGTCCGGACGTGGTCGTTGTACGAGCGGCCGGTCGCGGCCTCGATCACCAGCCCGAGCAACCCGTAGCCGATGTTGGTGTACTTGAACCGCTCGTGCTCCGCGATCACGGCGGCCTCCGGCGACCGCAGTACGGCGAGCAGCTCGTCGCGATCGGGGAACGGCTGCGCGAGCTGCCAGAAGTCCGCGTCGTCGCTGTCCCGGGTCAGGCCGCCGGCGTGACTCAGCAGGTCCCGCAGCGTCAGCTTGCCGGCCGGCGCGTCGACCAGCTCGGTGACGTGCATCTCCGCCTTGTCGTCGAGCCGCAGCCGGCCCTTCTCGACCAGCTGCAGCACGGCAGTCCCGGTGAACGTCTTCGAGTGCGACGCGATCCGGAACAGGTGCCGTTCGGTCAGCGGTACGGCGCTCTCCACGTCGGCCAGACCGTACGCCGCGCTGAAGGCGACCGAGCCGTTCGCGAACACGGCCGCCTGCACGCCAGGCACCCGCAGATAGCGCTGTCTGAACGCGAGCCAGCTGCGGTAGTAGGTCAGAACTTCCTGCAGCGCATCACCATCAGACATGACGCCTAGACTGAATGACGCGGAAGCGACTCGCAACGTAAGCGCCGTCGGTGTATGTCGCGTTGGCGGCCGGGTTGGCGCCGGTGCCGTGGAAATCGCTGAAAGCAGCCGATTGATTGACGAACACCTGGCCGGTCAGGTTCTCCGACAGCGCGACCCCGGCGTCCAGGGCGGCGTCGCGCGCCGCGTCCAGGACCTTGGCGTCGGTCGAGTAGATGCCGGCCGTCATCGCGCCGCCGTCGGTGACGGTCTTGCGGAACAGGTCGATCGACTCGTCGGTGTCGGCGGTCCGGACCAGGAAGGACACCGGCCCGAAGCACTCGCGCCCGTACACCTCCTCGTCCTTGGCCTCGACCGCGACCAGGAGCGGCGTGCGGACCACGGCGTCCGGGAAGGCCGGGTGCTGGATCGACCGCGACTCCAGCACGACGTCGCCGTACTCGGGGGCGAGTTCGAGCCGGCTGATCACAGCCTGGTTCACGATGCCGCCGAGGATCTCGACCGCGCGGGCGTCGTCGCCGAGCAGCTTGCCCATCGCGCCGGCGATCCCGGCGCCGACCTCCTCGAAGGACTTGTGCCCCTCGTCGGTCTCGATCCCGCCGGCCGGGATGAACAGGTTCTGGGTGGTGGTGCACATCTGGCCCGAGTACAGCGACAACGTGAACGCGAGGTTCCCGGTCAGCGCCTTGAACGCGTCCGTCGAGTCGATGACGACCGCGTTCACGCCGGCCTTCTCGGTGAAGACGGTCGCCTGGGTCGCGTTCTGCTCCAGCCACTCGCCGAACTCGCTGCCGCCGGTGAAGTCGACCAGCTTCACCTCGGGCCGGGTCGCCAGCGGCTTGGCCAGGCCGTCGCCGGCCCGCTCGGCGGCCAGGGTCACCAGGTTCGGGTCCAGGCCGGCCTCGGCGAGCACCTCGCGGCAGACCTGGACGGTGATCGCCAGCGGCAGGACGGCCAGCGGGTGCGGCTTGACCACCACGGCGTTGCCGGTGACCAGCGACGCGAACAGGCCGGGCCAGGAGTTCCAGGTCGGGAACGTGTTGCAGCCGATCACCAGCGCGACCCCGCGGCCGGCGACGGTGAACGTCTTCTCCATCCGGATCGGGTCACCCTTGGCGGGCTTCTCCCAGGTCGCCGCGGCCGGGTACCGGTTCATCTCCTCGTAGGCGTACGCGACCGCCTCCAGCGCCCGGTCCAGCGCGTGCGCGCCACCGGCCTGGAACGCCATCACGAACGCCTGGCCGCTGGTGTGCTGGACCGCGTTGGCCAGCTCGAAGACCCGCCTGTGCAGCCGGTCGAGGATCTCCAGCGTGACCCCGGTCCGGCCGTCGATGCCGGCGTTGCGCCAGTACTTGAGCCCGGCCTGGGCGGCCGTGAGCAGGTCGTCGAGGCCGTCCTCGACCACGCGCGGGTAAGCGATGTCCAGCGTGATCCCGTACGGCGAGTGCTCGGTGACCACCTCGCCGCGCGACCCCGGGATCTCCAGCGGGAATGTCGTACCGAGGTAGGCCTCGAACGCGGCCTTGCCGTCGGCGGCCGCGGTCTCGCCGTACACCCGCGGACTGGGCGACTCCGGGAAGGCGGAGTGGTAGCCGCGGCCGCGGATCGCCTTCAGCGCGTCGTCGAGGCGCTCGCGGTGGGTCGCCAGCCAGTCGGTCATGGGTCCTCCAAGCTCGGGGTCTGCGTCTGTGATGTTACAGTCGATGCCGCGACCGGGGATAGAGTGTCACAAGCCAAATCACTGTTGAACACCGCTTCTCGATTGGGCAAACGTGCTGATGGGCGACGACTTGGCGGCCCGGGTGGCCGCGGCGATGTGGGCGGAGGACACCGCCAGCGCCGGCCTGGGGATGCGGCTGGTCGAGGTCGGCGACGGGTTCGCCCGGATCGAGATGCCGGTGCGCGAGGACATGGTGAACGGGCACGGTATCGCGCATGGTGGATTCGTGTTCACCCTGGCCGACTCCGCGTTCGCGTTCGCGTGCAACTCACGCAACCTGGTCACGGTCGCGCAGACCTGCGACATCGTTTTCGTCGCCCCGGCCAAGCGTGGCGACGTGCTCGTCGCCGAGGCGCGCGAGCGGACGTCGTACGGCCGGAACGCGATCTACGACGTCACTGTCCGGCGCGGTGCCGAGGTGATCGCCGAGTTCCGCGGCCGCAGCCGTCAGTTGTCCGGCACGATCATCCCCTCGGAGGAAGAGTCATGACGCGTGAGGCGTTTCTGGTGGACGGTGTGCGGACGCCGATCGGCCGGTACGGCGGCGCGCTCGCGCCGGTCCGCCCCGACGATCTGGCCGCTGGGGTCGTGTCCGCTTTGCTGGGCCGCCACTCTTCTCTTGATCCCGCGCTGATCGACGACGTGATCCTCGGCTGCGCCAACCAGGCCGGCGAGGACAACCGGAACGTCGCCCGGATGGCGGTGCTGCTGGCCGGTCTTCCCGCCGACGTCCCCGGCACGACGATCAACCGGCTGTGCGGATCCGGCTTGGACGCGGTCGCCTCGGCAGCTCGGTCGATCATCGCCGGGGACAACGAGATCGTCGTCGCCGGCGGCGTCGAGTCGATGTCGCGGGCGCCGTTCGTGATGCCCAAGGCAACGACCGCGTTCGCCCGGCAGGCCGAGATCTTCGACACCACGATCGGGTGGCGGTTCGTGAACCCGGTGCTGCAGCAGCAGTACGGGATCGACTCGATGCCGGAGACGGCCGAGAACGTCGCCGCGGACTTCGGCGTCTCCCGCGAGGACCAGGACCTGTTCGCCCTGCGCAGCCAGCAGCGCGCAGCGAAGGCGCAGGCCAACGGGCGACTGGCCGAGGAGATCGTGCCGGTCTCGGTCCCGGGCAAGCGCGGCGCCGTGACGGTCGTCGACACCGACGAGCACCCGCGGGAGACCTCGCTCGAAGCGCTCGCCGGACTGAAGACGCCGTTCCGCTCCCCCGGCACCGTGACCGCGGGCAACGCCTCCGGCGTGAACGACGGCGCAGCCGCTCTGTTGGTGATGAGCGGTGCAGCCGTCGAGCGGCTCGGGGTCACGCCGCTGGCCCGGATCGTCGGTACGGCGGCGGCCGGCGTGCCACCGCGGATCATGGGCATCGGCCCGGCCCCGGCCACGCGCAAACTGCTCGACCGGTGTGGCGTCGCGCTGTCCGACGTCGGCGTGATCGAGCTGAACGAGGCGTTCGCCTCGCAGTCCCTCGCCGTACTGCGGGAGCTCGGTCTGCCTGACGACGCCGAGCACGTGAACCCGAACGGCGGCGCGATCGCGCTCGGCCACCCGCTGGGGATGTCTGGGGCCCGTCTCGCTCTCACCGCTGCCCTCGAGCTTCGCCACCGCGACGCCGGGTACGCGCTGGCCACCATGTGCATCGGCGTGGGCCAGGGCATCGCGACCCTGCTCGCGCGTCCGTGACCTGGAGGTGTCGTGATGTTCGGCGAGCCTTGTCCCGAGGACCTGCGTGACGACGGTGAGCGGCTGTCCGTCGACGAGCTCCGATCCCGCCAGCTCTCGATGCTGCAGTCGACGGTTGCGTCGGCGTACGAGAACGTCCCGCACTATCGGGCCGCGCTGGACGGCGTGGGGTTCGCTCCTGGCGACCTGCGATCTCTCGAGGACCTGAGCCGGCTGCCGTTCACCGCGAAGGCGGATCTGCGGGAGAACTATCCGTTCGGGATGTTCGCCGTACCGCGGTCGGAAGTGGTGCGGGTGCATGCTTCCTCGGGTACGACGGGACGGCCGACGGTGGTCGGGTACACCCGGCGCGACCTGGACAACTGGGCCGACCTGATGGCGCGGTCCATCCGTGCCGCGGGTGGTCGTGCGGGCGACGTCTGTCATGTTGCCTACGGCTACGGACTGTTCACCGGCGGGCTGGGTGCCCATTACGGCGCCGAGCGGCTCGGGTGCACCGTCGTACCGGTGTCCGGTGGGATGACCGAACGGCAGGTCGACCTGATCCGGGACTTCGGCGCCCGGATCATCATGGTCACCCCGTCGTACTTCCTCGCCATCGTCGACGAGATGGAGTCCCGCGGCCTCGACCCCCGCGACACCTCGCTGCGCATCGGGATCTTCGGCGCCGAACCCTGGACCGAACAGATGCGCGCCGAGGTCGAGCAACGCACCGGCATGCACGCCGTCGACATCTACGGCCTGTCCGAGGTGATGGGCCCCGGCGTCGCGCAGGAATGCGTCGAGACCAAGGACGGCCTGCACATCTGGGAGGACCACTTCTACCCCGAGATCATCGACCCGGTGACCGGCGAGGTCCTGCCCGACGGCCAGGTGGGCGAGCTCGTCTTCACCACCCTCACCAAAGAAGCCTTCCCCGTCCTGCGCTACCGCACCCGCGACCTGACCCGCCTCCTCCCCGGCACCGCCCGTCCCGGCATGCGCCGGATGGAGAAGATCACCGGCCGCACCGACGACATGATGATCGTCCGCGGCGTCAACGTCTTCCCCACTCAGATCGAGGAACAGATCCTCCTCGTCCCAGGCCTCACCCCGCACTACCTCTGCATCCTCACCCGCCCCGGCCGGCTCGACGAACTGACCGTCCAGGTGGAAGCCGCCCCCGACCTGACCGACCACCCCACCGCCGCCACCCATCTGACCCGCCGAATCAAGGACCGAGTCGGCGTGACCGCCACCGTCGAGGTAGTCCCACCCCACGCCCTGGAACGCTCGCTGGGCAAAGCCAAACGCATCAAGGACAACCGAGGCCTGTAACGCACGCGTGGGTTCCGCTGTGGGCCTCCAGGGCCCCGGACGGAGTCAGTCGCCCAGCGTGGTGGGCGGTAACCCAGGTGCAGCGCGACCTCGGCACGTGATGTAGAGCGGAAGGTCGAACCGTGGGTCCACCTCTCACCTCTTCGCGCGGTGCGGGCGCTGTCGTGACCAAGACTGCCAGAAACCCAGTTCCGGACCCGGCTGTTGGCGGATAGGGTGCTGCCAACTGGCGGAGAGGAGGTGAGCGCGATGTGCAGTCCGACCGTCGTGCCGCCTGTCCGCCGTACCCGCGGCTGAGATCGGGTGGCTCCACACCACAGGAGCTGTGAATGACCGAAGTACAGCGTCCGCCGCTGACCGCCGACGAGCGCGCTCAGTTGATCGGATGGCTCGACCTGCAACGTTCCTTCGTCCGGATGAAGTGCGAAGGACTCTCCGAAGAAGATGCCCACCGCAAGGTTCTGCCGGCGTCGCCGTTGATGACGGTCGCGGGGCTGGTGGCGCACCTGCGCTGGAACGAGTACTCGTGGTTCCAGCTCAGCATGGCCGGCGTACCGGACACCGGCCAGACTCCATGGACCGAAGGCGGGCATCCCGACGCCGAGATGTTCGTCGACGACGTGCCGCTGGTCCAGTTGCTCGACGAGTACGACGCCGAGTGCAAGCGATCCAACGCCGCAATCGCCGACCTCCCACTGGAGACCGTCGAACGCGGGCAACCGGCAGACAAGGCGGCCTCGCTGCGGTACGTCCTCTGCCACCTGATCGAGGAGACCGCGCGGCACGTCGGCCACCTCGACATCATCCGCGAACTCCTCGACGGGGGCACCGGGTACGTGCGGATGGCGGACCCCACCTGAGGCCGCCACTGACCGGAGACTGAGGGTGGCGGACCGCCAGGCCATCACAATCGCGACCGCGAGACCGGGGTGACGCTCGGCCCGGCTCTGGTCCGGCATTTGTGATGGCCTGGCGAACCGCGACAGTGACGCCGAGTGGTGGATAGGATGTCCGGCATCTGGCACGGGGTAGCGACAAGAGGTGTGATGAGGGAACCCTCCGTACGCCGTTATTCCGGGCGGTCAGTCGAGGAGTGGAAGGCTGCGCGGCGCGAGCGGTTGCTGGCCGCCGCGCTGGAGTTGTTCGGGACCGAAGGCTATCCCGCGACGTCGGTGGAACGCCTGTGCACACAGGCGAAAGTGTCCACCCGGCACTTCTACCACGAGTTCCAGAACAAGGAAGCCGTGCTGCTCGCGGTGCACGCGCAGGTGATCGAGCTGGCGGTGCGCAGCACCGGTGACGCGCTGCGCGAGACCGCCGACCGGCCGGTCCGCGAGCGGATCGAGGCAGCGGTCGACAGCTACCTGCGCACGATCATGGCCGATCTTCGCCGGGCGCGGATCTCGTTCGTCGAAGTGGTCGGGACCAGTCCGGCGGTCGAGGAGCAGCGGATCGCGTTCCGGGAGCTGCTGATCGGCAGCGTGAAGGAGCTCGGCGACACCGCGGTCGCGCGCGGCGAGATCAAGGACAAGGACTTCCGGTTCCTCGGCCTGTGCTTCTTCGGTGCGGTGAACACCGTCGTCTACGACTGGATGCTGGCCGACCCGCGGCCGCCCGAGCAGACCGTGCAGCAGGCGTTGCGCGAGCTGGCCGTGCAGCTCATGACGAGCTGAACCAGCTCACGACGAGCTGAACCGCTTGCGCAGCTCGGCGAGCGCCTCGTCCCGCGTGAGCGTCGCGCCGCCCTCGTACGCCTCCTCGAACGCGCTTTCCCCCAGTACGTCGCGCAGTCGCTCGAAGCTCGCGCGGACCTCGGCGGTGGGGATGCTGCGCATGCCACGCGTGGCCGCCGCGAGACCGAGGGTCCGGGCGGCGAGCTCGGTGTCCCCGGCGAGCAGGTCCACCTCCGCGGCGCCTTCCACGATCACCGACGCCACCGGCATGTCGTCGGTGCTCAGGCCCAGCTCCATCGCCTGGCGGTTGTACGCGACGGCGTCGTCGAGCTCGCCACGCGCGACGCTCACCCGGCTCAGCTGGGACAGCATCATCGCCTGGCCGTGCGGCGCGATCCGCTCGGCCTCGAGGTCGAGCATCGAGTACGCGCGCTCCGCCAGCTCCTTCGCGTCGTCGAGCTTGCCCGTCCGCAGTGCGATGCGCGCCATCCCGGCGTACGCCATCCCCTGGCCGCTGCGCGAACCGGTCTCCTCGGCCAGCCGCATCGCGCGTTGCAGGTCCGCCCGAGCGCCGTCCAGGTCGCCCAGCTCGATCCGGCTCATCGCGCTCTGGCCGAGGATCTGCGGAAGGCCTTCGACGGTGCCGAGCTCCTCGAGCAGGCTCATCGACTCGTCCAGCGCCTCGAGCGCGTCCTGGTGCTCACCCAGGTTGCCCAGGTAGCTGGACAGGCCGCGCAAGGCCAGCGAGATACCCCAGCGGTCACCGATCGCCCGGAACCCGTCGAGCGCGAGGGTCAGGTCGGCGGCCATCTCGTCGACCTCGCCCTCGTTCTCGCGGAACATCGCGGTCATCATCACGCCCATGTTGCGAGTCCACGGGTCCTCGTGCTCGCGGGCTACCTGCAACGCGTTGAAGCAGGCCGCCTTGTCCCGGCGGATCGCCGACCAGACCGCGTTCGTGAACAGGCCGACACCCGTGCTCGCGACCTGCTCGTGCCGCCGGCTCAGCAGGCGAACCTCAGCCAGCCCACGCACGGCCTGCGGGAACGAGTCGGTCGGGTCCTCACCACTGGACAGCGTGCCGAGCGAGAACAGCATCAGCGCCGTCGCCCGGTCGAGCGGTGAACTCGGACCAGGTACGGCGAGCGCCGCCCGCATCCACGTGACACCTTCGGCCGGGCGTCCGCACATGTTCCAGTACTCGCCGAGCGCCGCCACCAGTTGGACCGCCAACCGGGCCGAGCCGCTGTCGATCGCCGTACGCAGAGCGTCGACGAGGTTCTCGTTGTCCGCGGTCAGCCGGGCGATCCACTGGATCTGTTCGGCGGACCGGAGCTTCGGCCGGGCCTGGCGGAGCAGACGGCTGAAGTACTTGGTGTGTTCGTTCCGGAAGTGCCCGTACTCGCCTGACTCCTGCAGCTGCTCGGCGGCGTAGGCGCGGACCGTCTCGAGCATGCGGTAGCGCACCGACCGGTCGTCGGCGGCGGCCTCGACGAGCGACTTGTCGACAAGGGACGCCAGCACGCCGAGCACGGACTCGGGCGGCAGGTTGTCGTCGCTGCACACCTGCTCGGCGGCCTCGAGCGTTGCGCCGCCGGAGAAGAGCGACAGCCGCCGCGCGACCGCCTGCTCCTCCGGGTCGAGCAGCTCCCAGCTCCACTCCACGACTGCGCGCAGCGTCTGGTGCCGGGGCAACGCCGTACGCGATCCGCTGGTCAGCAAGCGGAACCTGTCCGCCAGCCGATCGACGATCTGCACCGGAGTGAGCGCCCGCAGGCGCGCTGCCGCCAGCTCGATCGCCAGCGGCATCCCGTCCAGCCGTCGGCAGATCTCGGCGACCGCTGTCCGGTTGGTGTCGGTGAGCATGAAGTCGGGGCGTACGGCGCGAGCTCGGTCGACGAACAGCTGCATCGCCGGGTAGTCGCCGTCGTCGTCGCCGTCCTCGGGCGGCAGGCCCAGCGACCCGACCGGGTGCAGGTGCTCGCCCGGGATACTCAGTGGCTCGCGACTGGTGGTGAGCACACGCAGCCGCGGGCAGGCCGCGAGCAGCGAGTCGACCAGACCGGCGACCTCGTTGACCAGGTGCTCGCAGTTGTCGAGCACGAGCAGGATCCGGCGATCGGCGATCACCTCGACGAGTCGCTGGGTCGCGGCCCGGCTGGTCGGGAAATGCTTGGGTGCGAGCGCCGTACCGAGCTCCTCGACGTACTCGGTCGCGCCGAGCGCCGACAGCACGGCCGGCGCGACGTCGGCCGCATCGCCGAGGGGCGCGAGCTCGACGAACCAGATCCCGTCGCCGCTCTGCTCCATCAGCGAGCGCCCGGTCTCGGTCGCCAGTCTGGTCTTCCCCGCGCCGCCAGGGCCGACCATGGTCACCAGGCGCGTCCCGTCGCTCACCAGGCGCGCCAGCTCGGTCACGTCGTCCCGCCGCCCGACGAAGCTGGTCATCGGCGCGCGGAGGTTGCTGCGCGGCTTCGGCGCGGCCGGCGCCGGTACGACGGTCGTCGTGGCGGGCGGATCGATCGAGTCACCCCGCAGTACGGCGACATGCAGGTCACGGAGCCTGGTCCCCGGGTCGGCGCCGAGCTCGTCGGCCAGGGTCTCGCGGACTCGCTCGTACGCGGCCAGCGCCTCGGCTTGGCGGCCGTCGGCGTACAGGGCTCTGATCAGCAGCTCGTGCAGTCGCTCGCGCAGCGGGTGGGCAACGGCTAGGCCCTCGAGCTCGCTGATCAGCTCGCGGGCGTGACCGCAGCTGACTGCAGCCTCGGCGAGGTGCTCGGTGGCGGCGAGTCTGAGCTCGGCCAAGCGGTCGGCCTCAATGGCGGCGAACGGCAGGTCGCGGAGGTCGGTGAGCGCGTCACCGCGCCAGAGCTTGTCCGCCTGGGTGAGCAGGGTCCACGCCTTCTCCGGGTCGGAGCCGATCAGCCCGCGGCCGCGCCGTACCAGGTCTTCGAACTGGAGCGCGTCGACGCAGTCCGGGCCGATGGTCAGCGTGTAGCCGGCTGGACCGGACTGGACGGAGATGCTCGACTCGGTCGCGGGCAGGCCGGCGCGCAGGCGGGAGACGAGGGACTGCAGTGCGTTGGCGCTGGGCGCCTCGGTGCCCCAGAGGCCGTCGACCAGAGTCTCGACGCTGACCGGTTTGCCCGCGCTCAATGCGAGCCGGGCGAGCAGTCCGCGCAGCCGGACTCCGCGGACGTCCAGCGGAGTCCCGTCGGCCGCCCACATCGCGAGAGGCCCAAGCACCGCTATGCGCACCCGACCAGCCTCGCACATGAGAGGACAGAAACACCCCTGCCTTTTGTCATTGCCTTCCCTTACAGTCGGCAGTCGTGACAGATATCGCCGCGCAGACGCAGACTGCGCTCACCCGCCTCGTCGCGGAACGTCAGACCAAGGGGCGCGTGCCCGGAGTCGTTGGAGCCGTTGCCCGGAACGGGTCGCTGGCCTGGTCCCACGGAGCCGGATCGGCCGACCTGGACGCTCCCGGTGTGCCGCCGACGGCCGACTCCCAGTTCCTGATCGCGTCCCAGAGCAAGACGCTGACCGCGGTCGCGATCATGGCACTGCGCGACGAGGGCAAGCTCACCCTCGACGACCCGGTCGAGAAGCTGATCCCGGAGAGCAAGCACGAGGGCATCACCGTGCGGCAGATGCTCAGCCACGCCAGCGGGATGCAGCGCGAACCGGTCGGCGACGTCTGGGACGTGATGAAGTTCCCGGACCGCGCCGAGCTGGTGTCGGGCTGGAACGAGGCCGAGCGGGTGGGCAAGCCGCACCACCGGTTCCACTACTCGAACCTGGTCTTCTCGCTGCTCGGCGAGATCGTGGCCCGGCTGGACGGACGGTCCTGGTACGACGCGATCAAAGCCCGGATCCTGGATCCGCTGGAGATGCGCCGTACGACGGTCGGCATGGACGGCGGACCGGCCGCGGTCGGCTACTACGTGCCGCCGTTCTCCGACGTACCCGTGCGCGAGCAGCTGCTGAACCTCGGCTCGATGGACGCCTGCGGCGGGCTCGCGAGTACGGCGGAGGACCTGGCCAAGTGGGCCATGTTCGTCGCGAACCCGGTCGACGAGGTGCTGTCGAAGGACACCCTGGACGAGATGTGCCAGGTCCAGATCATGGCCGACATGGACCGCTGGCAGCTCGCCTTCGGCCTCGGCTTCATGCTGCTGCGGCGCGGCGACCGGATCTTCGTCGGCCACGACGGCGGCATGCCCGGCCACATCACGTCGACCTTCGTGCACCGGCCGTCCGGTACGGCGGGCATCGCACTGCAGAGCTCGACTTCCGCGCCGGCGCCGAGCCTGCTGGCCACCGACCTCATCATCAAGGTCCTCGAGGACGACCCGCTCCCGGCCGACCCCTGGGTCCCCGGTACGACGGTCCCGGACGAGCTGGTCGGCGTCCTGGGCACCTGGTTCTCCGAAGGCACCCCGTTCGTCTTCTCGGTCAAGAACGGCGAGCTCCAGGCCAAGTCCCCGGCCGCAGCCGAGCACCTCGCCCCGGCCGTCTTCACCCGCCTGTCCGAAGACGTCTACCGCACCACCTCCGGCCGCGAAACCGGCGAACTCCTCCGCATCACCCGCGACTCCACCGGCACCCCCACAAAGTTGCACTGGGCAACATACCTCTGCACCCGCCAACCCCTGGCCTTCGGCGAACACCTGCACTGAGTGTTCCAGTTGCCCACGGCCTGGTCGTCGGCTAGGCTCTCGGTATTCCCCCAGTTGCTTCGGTGGCTGGGCGCGAGGCCCCACTTCGGTGGGGCTTCTGCTTTTCACCAGTCCTGAGGCTTGTGGATGACCGAGCCCCTGGAATCCGCGATCTTCTGCGGGAACTGGCTGGCCCCCAGGACACCTGGCCTGATCGGCTTGGTGAACGTCGGCCGGCACCGCAACAGACGCTGGCTCGGAACCGGCTGAGGGTTGAGCAGACCGACCACCGTGCCGAGCTCATGGCGAACGATCCGGATCGGCTCGGTCAGGTCGGAGTCGTTGCTGACCACGGCGAACGCCTCGGCATCGTTCCGGAAGGCATCCACCAACAGATAGGTCGCCAGGTTGACGTCGGAACCCTTCTCCTCGGTCTTGATCACCTCGACGGTCCGCGACCCGCTGGCGGGCGGGTTGGCCAACATCATCCGGGTCGGCTTCGTGAGGAAGCTGCCGAAGTGCACTTCCACCCTTGGCAAGGTGGCGAGCGCCCGCAGGTACGCCTGCTGCCGGACGGGTGCCTGCAGGTTTCCCGGACGCTCCTTGACGTGCGCCGTAAAGTACCGGATCCGCCCGAGCTCGAACCGCGGCAGCAGCAGTTCGCACATCTTGTCGAGGTTCAGCCACTTGTACGGCTGACCCTTGAGACAGCCGTAGTACAGGTTGAAACCATCGATGTACACGTTGATCCGCACCGAGCCAGGCTAGTCGTAGTTCTGTCGATTCCCTGGCTCTCGAATCCCCTTGTGGACAAAAGGGTTTGATCTGCCCGGGGATGGCCGGGGCGTCCCCGGAACGCAGGTCTCAGACGACGCAGAAGTCGTTGCCTTCGGGGTCGGACATCCAGAGGTGGTCGAGGTCGGGGGAGGCGTCTTTGCGGATCTCGTGGACGATGGTGGCGCCGGCCTCGACGAGGGTGGCTGCGACGGCGCGGATGCGTTGTTCGCGCAGCGGTTGGGGTTCGGCGCGGCCGCCGCTGACCTGGAGGTCCAGGTGCAGGCGGTTCTTGACCGTGCGTGGCTCGGGGACCTTGAGGAACGAGATGGCGGGCAGCACGCCGTTCGGGTCGGACAGGCTGGCGCCGTCGTTCCACTCGTCCTCGGGCACGTTCTGGTCGGTCATGAACGCCTCCCAGGTGTCCCAGCCCTTCGGCGGATCCGAGTCCACGTAGCCGAGCGCCGTACCCCAGAAACGCGCGAGCCGGCTCGGGTCCGCGCAGTCGATCGTCATCGTCCATCTGGTCGTCATACCCGCCACTCTGACGGACAGCATGGACAGTTCGGACGGTCTAGAAGCGCCACCGGGTGGCGCTGAATCCGTCTTCCTTGCCGAAGGCGAACACCTGTGCCGGCTCGACCGCGTAGACGTGCCGAGGATCGTTGTCGGCCGGATCGTAGAACTCGCCGGCTCTGACGAACGGATGCCACCACGGATACTTGGCCGGAAACAGGTCCGCGACTTCCTGCAGCCGGGCTTCGCTCCGAACGCGATGGGCGGTCCCTTCGAGAACCAGGTCGACCTCGCGACCGGGCACGGTAACCGCGCAGCCGTTGCTGCGCTCCAGATTGCGGGTCTTGCGGGACCGCCGGAAGGTGACGAAACAGAACGTTCCTTCGAGCCAGACCCCCAGCACCGGCACCACATGCGGCCGCCCATTCGGGTCGGTCGTCGCGAGCAGGAAGTCGTCCGCTTCGGCCACGCGCCTCTCCACGTCCGCCCAGTCGAGCGCTGTCAGGGGCGTGCCGGGAGGGCTGGACAGTTGCTCGGCAGTCGGCGTCATACCAAGGACCCTATGTTCGACCAGAGCATTGGGAAAAGCGATGATCTTCGATCGAATCGATCGCAACAGGCGATGGAGACGCCAGGGGCCGGGAATGCCCCGGCCCCTGGTGGGGTGATCAGGTACGGCGGCGGTAGGCGCGGATCGCCAGCGGCGCGAAGACCGCGATCAGGCCGGCCATCCAGGCGAGCGTGATCAGCAGCGGCGTCTGGATGTCGCCGCCGAGCATCAGCGCGCGCATCAGGTCGACCAGGTACTTGACCGGGTTCACGTTCACGAACGCCTGCAGGAAACCCGGCAGCGTGCTGGTCTGGACGAACACGTTGCTGCCGAAGGTGAGCGGGAACATCACCAGGAACGCGATGCCCTGGACTCCCTGCGCGGTCCGCAGCGTCAGGCCGAGCCAGACCCAGATCCAGCACATGGACAGCGCGAACAGCAGCACGATCAGCAACGCCAGCAGGCCGTAGCCGACCCCGTTCTGGAACCGGAACCCGAGCACGAACCCGGTGCTCATCAGGATCACGATCGACAGCGTGTACCGGACCGCGTCGCCGAGGACCGCGCCGATCAGCGGCGCCACCCGGGCGATCGGCAGGGCGCGGAACCGGTCGAAGACGCCCTTGGCGAAGTCGTCGTTCAGCCCGACGCCGGTGCCCATCGTGGAGAACACCACGGTCTGCACCAGCAGCCCCGGCAGCAGGAACGGCAGGTAGTCCCGCCAGGTCCCGCCCTGGGCGATCGCGCCGCCGAACACGAACAGGAACAGCACCAGGAAGATGATCGGCTGGAACGTCACGTCCGCCAGCGCTTCCGGGTTCTGCCGGATCCGGACGATGTTGCGCCAGGCAAGCGTCAGGCTCTGTTCGACCCAGGCGAACGGCCGGCTCCGGCGGCTCGCGTGGGCCGGGGTTTCCAGCGTTGCGGTGGTCATCGGCCCACTCCTTCCAGTACGGCGTCCTGCTTCTTCTCCTCGGCGGCGTGCCCCGTGAGGGCGAGGAACACCTCGTCCAGGCTGGGCAGCCGCAGCGCCAACTCGGTGACCGCGATGCCTTCTTCGTCGAGGCGCCGTACCACCACCGGCATCGGCGTGCCGTCGCTGACCGGCGCGCTGACCAGCGTGTTCACCACGTCGACGGTCGGACGGACGCCGACCGACTCGGCAACGATCGCGGCGACGCGCTCGAGGTGCGCGGGCTCGGCCGGGCGTACGTCGAGCGACTGCCGGCCGGCCTGGGCCTTGAGCTCGGCCGGGCGCCCGGAGGCGACCACCTGGCCCTTGTCGAACACCACGATCGAGTCGGCCAGCGCGTCGGCCTCCTCCAGGTACTGCGTGGTGAGCAGCACCGTGGTGCCGTCGAGCACCAGGTTCCGGACCGTCTCCCAGACGCCGTTGCGGGCATGCGGGTCGAGGCCGGTGGTGGGCTCGTCGAGGTAGAGGATGCTCGGGTTCCCGACCAGGCTGGCGGCCAGGTCGAGCCGGCGGCGCATACCGCCGGAGTACGTCTTCGCGATCCGCTCCGCCGCGCCGGTCAGCTCGAACCGCTCCAGAAGTTCGTCCGCCTTGGCCCGGGCCTGCGCCCGGGAGTACCCGAGCAGCCGGCCGATCATGACCAGGTTGCGGCGGCCGGACATGTCCTCGTCGACCGAGGCGTACTGCCCGGTCAGGCCGATGATCTCGCGGACCTTGCCGGCCTCCCGGACGACGTCGTACCCGCCGACCGTGGCGTGGCCGCCGTCCGGGCGGATCAGGGTGCCGAGGATGCGGACCGCCGTGGTCTTGCCGGCGCCGTTCGGCCCGAGCACGCCGAGCACAGTGCCGGTCGGCACGCTCAGGTCGACGCCGGCGAGGGCGGTGGTGTCGCCATATTTCTTGACCAAGCCGACCGCCTCGATGGCGACCTGGTTCGTTGTGGTCATCAGTTCCTCCCAGTGGACTCACTTCACTGGGACTACCGTCCGACGACGTACTGGCACCGCCCTGGCACTCGGCTGACAGCGCGTGCCAGGGCGCTGGTATCAGCCCTTCAGCGGGACGATCTGGTTGGCCAGGAGGGCCTGGTAGGCCTCGGGGTTGTAGCGGGCCAGGTGGCCGCGGGCCTTGCGGCGGTACTTGAGGATCTGGCGGGTGCCGATCGCCCACAGCACGTACTGGAAGGCGAGGGCCCACTTGAAGTCGGTGATGGTCTGCGGCGCTCCACCCGACGACGCGTCGAGCAGGATGCCGACCATGCCGATGCAGATCAGCGTGGCGATGAAGCCGCCGGTGTTGACCATCCCGTTGGCCGCACCGAACCGGGTCGCCGGGTTGAACGTCCGGGCGTAGTCCAGCCCGAGCATCGACCCCGGACCACCAGCGGCCTGTACGACGATCAGCAGCAGGAGCACCGGCATCGGCGCCCGGCCAGGCCACAGCAGTACAACGGTCCACATCACCACCGAGCCCGCGATCACGGCCAGCACGATCCAGGACCGGTAGAACGGGAAGCGAGCGGCGTACCGGCCGACCAGAGGCCCGTAGCAGAGCCCGGCCAGCACCGGCAGGATGAGCATCGCGGCAGCCGTGGTGGGAGCGACCCCCTGGCCTTGGACCAGGAACGGGTAGCCCCACAGCAGGCCGAACGTGCTGGCGGAGAAGCTGGTCGTGAAGTGCGTCCACAGCCCCAGCCGGGTGCCCGGCTCCTTCCAGGCGCGACGCAGGTTGTTCCGCACCTCGCTCAGCGACTGCTTGGCCCGCTTGAGCGGCACGTCGTACGGCGTGTCCCTGATCAGGAACAGTACGGCGACACCGGTCAGCAGACTCAGCACACTCGCACTGGCGAACGTGGTCGTCCAGCCGAAGCTGTGGAATGCAGCGGCCATCGGCACGGTCGAGACGATCGCACCGACACCACCGAGCATTCCGGTGGCCTGCGACATCACCGGCTGCCGTAGCGCGGGGAACCAGGACATGACGACCCGCAGGACGCTGATGAACACCAGTGCGTCGCCGACACCCAGCACCGCGCGTGCGGCGAGGGCAGCCGGGTACGAGTCGACCAGACTGAACGCGGACTGCGCTGCGAACAGCAGCACGGACGCGGTGATCAGCAGCCGCTTGGAGCCGTACCTGTCCAGCAGCACACCGACGGGGACCTGCATAGCGGCGTACACAGTCAGCTGTACGACGGTGAAGCTGGCCAGCGCCGATGCGGAGATGTCGAAGCGCTCTGCGGCCTGCAGGCCGGCGACACTCATCGAGCCGCGGTGCAGGACCGTCACCAGGTAGGTGAGGACAGCAGTGGTCCACACCGCCCAGGCACGCCGTCCGCCCAGGGGGTAGAGGAGTTCGGTCACCGAGTGCTCCGCAGGTCGGTGGCGGCCTCGTTGATGTGGGTGACGACCAACTCCCGGAACCGCTTCACGCTGTTGCCGTCGAGGGCGTCGATCATCTCCTGGTGCGCGGTGATGGACTTGTCCATCCGGGCCGGCTGCACCTCGATCCCCGGCACGCCCATCCGGACCTGGCGGTCGCGCAGGCTGTTGTAGAGCTTGGCCAGGATTTCGTTGCCTGCGGCACCGACGATCGCCTCGTGGAACGCCCGGTCGGCCTCCAGGAAGCTCTTCGCGTCACCGGTCCCGCGATGTGCGCGCATCTCCTCGACGCGCTGGGTGAGCGTCTCGACCAGCTGCTTGCGCCGCGGCCAGACCTTGGCGGCCGCGTGCGTCTCGATCAGCTCGCGGGCCTCGAGCACGTCGTCGATCTCCTGCGGGAGCACCGGCAGGACGAGCGCGCCCTTCTTCGGGTACAGCTTCACCAGGCCGGACTCCTCCAACCGGAGCAGCGCCTCCCGGACCGGGGTGCGTGAGACCCCGACGGCCGTTGCCAGCTCGCCCTCGGTGAGCAGCTCGCCGCCCGGGTAGGTGCGGTCCAGGATCGCGGCCTTCACGTACGCGTAGACGCGCTCGGCGGCCGGGATCTTCTCCACCCCCGGCGCCGCCTCGACCACGACCCGCGCGATCTCCGCGGTCTGGTCGCCCAACTCGATGTCTGCTGGCCTTGCCGGCGCGTGTTCCGGCACCCCGCTCGTCACTGAACCCCTCACCCATACGACTGGTATCTCTGTTGTATCTATCTTACAACTGCGGACAATCCACCGATGTTCCCCAGCTTGTCCACCAGTTATCCACAGGCCAATCCACAGATGTGGGCAACTCCCTGTGAACAAGTGAACGGCGTGTAGTGACGATCCCCGCCCAACCCGCGCGCGGCGCGGGGCTTGTGGAGGGTTTCCCCTGCGTTGTGGATGAACAACTCCACGGGTTCGGAAAGCGCTCTAGAGTCTCCGATTACCGTGCTCGACCGTCCTCGAGGAGACAGTGTGATCCGAACTTCCCGGCCACGCCGGCTGACCGCCGGCCTGGCTGCTGCCGCCCTGGCCCTGACCGCGTTCGGCGCCGCCACGGCGAACGCCGTACCGACCGCTGAGCCGACTTCGGCGGCGGCCGCGCCTGGGCCGCTGATGAACTACGTGGTCAACACCAAGGCGTCCGCCGGGCATGTGAAGAAGGTCGAGAAGGCGGTGGCCGCGGCCGGCGGCATCGTCGTCCAGTCGTACCGCCAGCTCGGCGTGGTGATCGCTCAGTCGACGAACGCCGACTTCAAGACCGCCGTCCGCGCCGGGAAGTACGGGCGTGACGTGCAGTCCGTCGGCGCCACCCGGACGGCCGCCGTGAGCGAGGGCCCGGTCGGCAGCGCCGCTCAAGCCCCGGCTCAGGCTGGGCTGAAGTCGCTCGGCGAGGTCGCGGCCGCGCCGGCGCCGGACCCGCTGGAGAAGGATCAGTGGGACATGGTCCAGATCAAGGCTGACCAGGCGCACGCGGTCACCGACGGCTCCCGCAGCGTCCTGGTCGGCATCAACGACAGCGGTGTCGACGACACCCACCCCGACCTCGCGCCGAACTTCGACAAGGCCGATTCGGTCAGCTGCGTGGACAACGGCGTACCGGACACGACCGAAGGCGCGTGGCGGCCGACCACGAGCTCGCACGGCACCCACGTCGCCGGGACCGTCGCCGCGGCCCGGAACGGCACCGGCATCGTCGGCGTCGCGCCGAACGTGCGGATCGCCTCGGTGAAGGTGGTCAACAACGACGGCTTCATCTACCCGGAGTACGCGATCTGCGGCTTCGTCTGGGCCGCCGAGCACCACATGGACGTCACCAACCACAGCTACTTCATCGACCCGTTCGAGTTCTGGTGCAAGGACACCGGCGACCAGGGCGCCGTCCAGGAAGCGGTACGGCGTGCCGTCGACTACGCCACGCATCGCGGTGTGCTGTCCGTGGCCGCGGCCGGCAACTCGAACTACGACCTGGCCAACAAGACCACCGACTCGAACAGCCCGAACGACACGACGCCGGTGACCCGGACGATCAACAACGACTGCCTCGACATGCCGACCGAGCTACCGGGCGTCGTCACCGTCGCCAGCACCACCCAGGCCGGCGTCCGGAGCGGGTTCTCCAACTTCGGCCTGAACAAGATCGACGTCGCCGCACCCGGCAGCTCGATCCTGTCGACGGTCTGGCCGGGTGGCGGCTACGGCCGGATGAGCGGCACCTCGATGGCGTCGCCGCACGTCGCCGGCGTGGCCGCGCTGATGAAGTCGACCCACCCGTGGTGGGGCCCGCGTCAGCTCGAGTCCGCCCTCCGCACGCAGGCCGACGACACCGCCTGCCCGACCACCCCGGACCCGCGCTGCACGGGCACCAGCGCCAACAACGCCTTCTTCGGCGAAGGCCTGGCCGACTCCCTCGACGCCGTAACCCGCTAACAGACCGAGTGGGGGTCCCCCGCCCGGGACCCCCACTCCTCACAACAACTGTGGTCTACCCACGCATCGGCTCCTGCTCGTCAGCCCAGGCTGATGAGGATGATGCCTCCGACTACTACTGCTGCGGCCAGGGCTCGGCGGGGGCCGAAGCGTTCGCCGAAGAAGAGGGCGCCGATGATGGCGCCGAAGATGATGCTGGTTTCGCGGAGGGCGGCGATGGCGGCGAGGGTGCCTCGGGTTTGGGCCCAGAGGACGAGGCCGTAGGCGACCATCGAGACCACGCCGCCACCCAGGCCGGACAGTACGGCGGAGCGGGGCTGCCGGAGGACGCTGGGGCCGCGCCAGGCGAGTACGACCAGCGGCATCAGGAAGCCCTGGAGCATGAAGACCCACCCCATGTAGGTCAGCACCGGCATCTTGTGGACCGCCAGGCCGTCGACGACGGTGTACGCCGCGATCGTCAGCCCGGTGCCGACCGCCGCCAGCAGCGCGGGGACCTGCCGTCGGCCCGGGCGGCCGATGAACACCAGCGCGATCAGCCCCGCCGAGATCAGCAGCACGCCGGCGAGCTCGACTACGGCCAGCGCCTGGTGCAGCACCACGATCGACACCACGGCTACCACCCAGGGCGACGTACCGCGAGCCAGTGGATACATCTGGCTGAACTGACCCAGCTGGTACGACGCGAGCAGGCCGGCCAGATACGCGAGGTGCAGCACCGCCGACGCGATGATGTAGCCCCAGGTGTCCGCCGGCGGCAGGCCCATCACCAGTACGGCGACGAGCCCGATGACGCCCGCCGCCAGCTCGAACAGCGCCAGCCCGGCCACGCGGTCGGGCGCACCATGAGCCATCGCGTTCCAGGTGGCATGCAGCACCGCCGCCCCAAGCACCACCATCAACACGACCACCGCTACACCCTCTCACCACCCCACCCACCGGTCAGACGGTTTTTCACCACAGGCAGACGCGGGCCGGGCCGTACAACACAAAGGCCCGGGTGGCGAACCGACCCGGGCCTTGCGTTGTACGTCAGAACATCAGGGCTCGGGCTGGGTCCTCGAGGATGCCGGCGACGTCGGCGAGGAAGGTGGAGCCCTTCTCGCCGTCGATCATGCGGTGGTCGAAGGACAGCGCGAGCGTGGTGATCCAGCGGGGGACGATCTCGTCGTCCACCACCCACGGCTGCTTGCGGACCGCCCCGAACGCGAGGATCGCGGCCTCACCCGGGTTGATGATCGGCGTCCCGGCGTCGACCCCGAACACGCCCACGTTGGTGATCGTGAACGAGCCGCCCGCCTGGTCGGCCGGCTGGGTCTTGCCCTCGCGCGCGGTCGCGACCAGGTCGTTCAGCGCCCGGCACAGGTCCGGCAGCGTGAGCGAGTCGGCGCTCTTGATGTTCGGCACGATCAGGCCACGCGGGGTGGCCGCGGCGATGCCGAGGTTCATCGAGCCCTTGTAGACGATCTCCTGCGCCTGCTCGTCCCAGGCCGCGTTGACGATCGGCGTACGGCGGGCCGCCAGGGTGACCGCCTTCGCGACCACCAGCAGCGGCGACACCTTGAGGTCGCGGAACGCCTTGTCGCCCTTCAGCCGCTCGACCAGCGCCATCGTCTCGCTGACGTCGACGGTGATCCACTCGGTCACATGAGGCGCCGTGAACGCGCTGGCCACCATCGCCTGCGCCATCACCTTCTGCACACCCTTGATAGGCACCCGCGTGTCACCCTGCCCGGACACCACCGGAGCAGCTTCCACCGGTGCGACCGCAGCCGCAGGCTCCGCGGCCTGCGCGCCGGACGCGTACGCCTCGACGTCAGCCCGCGTGATGATGCCGCCCGGGCCAGACGCGGTGACAGTCGCGAGGTCGATCCCCAGATCCTTGGCGAGCTTCCGCACGGGCGGCTTCGCCAACACATGCACGGATCCCGTAACCCCGTTGCCTCCGGCAACGGGCGGAGCGGACGGGGCCGCCGGAGCCTGAGCGCCGGTGGCGGCAGCTGCCGCGGGTTGCAACGCCGGTGCCGACGCGGCGCCTACGGCGCTGGTGGCGACGGCGCCAGGAGCGATGCCGGGCTGGGCACCAACCGACGGCGCGGCAGCCTCACCAGCAGCCGGCGCTGAGCCGGCGGCGCCCTTGCGGGGGCGGCGTTTGGCTTCCGTGGTTCGAGGGCCGTAGCCGACCAGGACGGCGGTGCGGCCACCGGGGGCTTCGCCGCCGATCTTGCCGGCCTCGGGCTCGTCCGGGATGGTCGGGACGAGGTCCTCGGTGAGGACCTCGGACTCGGTCTGGACGGCGATGATCGGCGTACCGACCGGGACCGTCTCGCCTTCGGGGACCAGGAGCTCGGTGACCGTGCCCGCGAACGGCACCGGGAGCTCGACCAGCGACTTCGCCGTCTCGATCTCCACCACGGTGTCGTTCAGCTTGACCGTGTCGCCCGGCTTGACCTTCCAGCTGACGATCTCGGCCTCGACCAGACCTTCGCCGACGTCGGGGAGGCGGAACTGCTGGATGCCCATCAGTACTCCATCACCCGGTCGACCCCGTCGAGCACCCGGTCCAGGTCGGGCAGGTACTCCTCCTCCATCCGCGACGGCGGGTACGGGGTGTCGTACCCGGCCACCCGCAGCACCGGCGCCTCGAGGTGGTAGAAGCACTCCTCGGTGATCCGGGCCGCGAGCTCGGCGCCCGGGCCGAGCGTGTACGGCGCCTCGTGCACCACGACCGCCCGCCGGGTCTTCTTCACCGACGCGAAGATGGCCGGCAGGTCCAGCGGCGAGATCGTGCGCAGGTCGACGACCTCCAGGTTCCGGCCGTCTTCGACGGCGGCCTCGGCCGCCTGCAGGCTGGTCTTCACCATCGGGCCCCAGCAGAACAGCGTCGCGTCGGTGCCCTCGCGGACCACCTTGGACTGGTGCAGCGGCAGCGCCGGCGGCACGGTCTCGTCCAGCTCGGCCTTCTCGTGGTAGCGGCGCTTCGGCTCGAAGAAGACGATCGGGTCGTCGGAGGCGATCGCCTGCTGGATCATCCAGTACGCGTCCACCGGGTCGCCGCAGGAGACGACCTTGAGGCCGGCGACGTGCGCGAACAGCGTCTCCGGCGACTCCGAGTGGTGCTCGACCGCGCCGATGCCGCCGCCGAACGGGATCCGGATGACGACCGGCATCTTGATCTTGCCGAGCGACCGGTAGTGCATCTTCGCGACCTGGTTGATGATCTGGTCGTACGCCGGGAAGACGAACCCGTCGAACTGGATCTCACAGACCGGCCGGTAGCCGCGCAGCGCCAGGCCGACCGCGGTGCCGATGATGCCGGACTCGGCCAGCGGGGTGTCGATCACCCGGTCCTCGCCGAAGTCCTTCTGCAGGCCCTCGGTGACCCGGAAGACACCGCCGAGCTTGCCGATGTCCTCACCCATCACGACGACCTTCGGGTCGGCCTCCATGGCCGCCCGCAGGCCCATGTTGATGCCCTTGCCGAGGCTGATCTTCGCCATCAGTGCCCCTCCCCTTCGAACGAAGCGGCGTACGCGGCGAACTGCTGCTTCTGCTCGGCCAGCTGTGCGGTCTGCTCGACGTACACGTGGTCGAAGAAGTCGGTCAGCGACGGGTCCGGCATGGACAGGCAGCCGGCCCGGAGCTCGGCGGCGATCTTGTCCGCCTCGGTGTCGATCTCGTCGAACCACTCGGTGTCGATCTCGGCCGAGCGGGTCAGGTACGCGCGGACCCGGGCGATCGGGTCCTTGAGCTTCCAGTGCTCGAGGTCCTCGCTCAGCCGGTACTTCGTCGGGTCGTCGGAGGTGGTGTGGGCACCCATCCGGTACGTGTACGCCTCGACCAGGGTCGGGCCGCTGCCCTCGCGTGCCCGCTTGAGCGCCTGCTGGGTGACGGCGTACGTCGCGAGGACGTCGTTGCCGTCGACGCGGACGCCGGGGAAGCCGAAGCCGGCCGCGCGCTGGTAGAGCGGGATCCGGGTCTGCCGGTCGATCGGCTCGGAGATGGCCCACTGGTTGTTCTGGCAGAAGAACACGACCGGCGCGTTGAACACGGACGCCCAGATGAACGCCTCGTTCACGTCGCCCTGGCTGCTGGCGCCGTCGCCGAAGTACGCGATCGTCGCCTCGCCGTTCTCGGCGTCGCCGATCGCGTGGTCGCGCTGCTGGCCCATCGCGTACCCGGTCGCGTGCAGCGTCTGGGCGCCGATCACGATCGTGTAGAGGTGGAAGTTGTTGTCGCGCGGGTCCCAGGCGCCCTGGTCGACGCCGCGGAACAGCCCGAGCAGCCGCAGCGGGTCGACGCCCTGGCACCAGGCGACGCCGTGCTCGCGGTAGGTCGGGAAGACCATGTCCCTGCTGTTGAGGGCGCGGCCGGAGCCGATCTGCGCGGCCTCCTGGCCGAGCAGTGACGCCCAGATGCCGAGCTCACCCTGGCGCTGCAGGGCGGTCGCCTCGGTGTCGATCCGGCGGACCAGGACCATGTCCCGGTAGAAGCCCTTGATCGCCTCGTCGTCCAGGTCGAACGTGTAGTCCGGGTGCTCGACGCGCTCACCTTCGGGCGTCAGCAGCTGGACGAACTCGACCTCCTCGGAGGCCTGGGGCGGACTGACCGGCGCCTTGACGGGCGCGAACACTTCCGGGGCAATCCCCGGCACCGACTCACTCACATGCACTCCTCGGGTTCGAGCGCGGGATCGCCGCGACCGCAACGTTGCACGGGGCCGGCCCTTCAGCCGGGTGAGGCTTCGCAGGCAGGACCGCGTGGATCCAGGGGTTGATGCACTGTCTCTGTACCAGTAGACCTCCTCACCGGCCTCACTGGCTGTACTACTTGCCGGACACCGTACCCAGCGGTTGCCTGATCCGCTAACTGTCTGGACGCTCGCGGGTACGGCGGTACCGAAACTGGTCCCCGGCTGAGACACCAGTCCATCAACTGGTCATATCTTCCCCCTTCTTCCCGCGGTGTGACAGCCACTCGGCGATCGATGCGAGATGTGTCACAACTAAGTACCGATTACGGCAACGTCTCCAGCCGGACGAGCTTGAAGTTGGTGCCTTCACGGTCGCCGTCACCGGGCGTGTTCTCGCCGTCATGCACAGCGAACAGACCGTGCGGGAACAGCGGCCCGAGCGGCTCGGTCGTCACGGCCGCCCCGTCACTGTGCTGTACGCCGTCCGTCCACGGACCGTCCGTCACCTGGAAGCCGGTGCGATAGACCAGCCGGCGCCCTTCCATCCGGTAGATCGCGAACGTCGAGTCGCCCTGGCTGGACGCGTACAGGGTCCGTACGCCGTGCCGGTAGGCGATCGTCAGCCCTTCGGCGTCCGCACTCAGGTGCTTCCCGGCGTCAGCGCTGACCGGACCGGTCGGCTCGCACTCCTCGGTCTCCTCGTTGTACGCGGCCGGCTGACCGAACTCGCGCACCTTCTCGAGCAACTCGGGCTTGCCGTGCAGCGGGATCCGCCAGACGCCGACGTCCTCCTGGGCGGCGTACAGGTCGTTCGTGGTGCGGTCGAACACCATGCCCTCGAGCTGCGGCCGGTCGCCCGGCTCCTCGCAGGGGCTCCAGGTGCTGCCGTCGGTCAGCGTGAAGCTGCTCGGCAGGTCGACCGTGGTGATCGGGCGGTAGGTGACCTTGCCCTTGCCGTCCGGGACCAGCCGGAAGAAGCCGACCCGGGTCTCGCTGCGCCGGGTCACCGCGACGACGGGCTGACCGTTGACCACGGTCGCGGCCAGGCCGTACGCGGTCCGCTGCTCCTGGACCTCCTCGGTGTCCTTGCTGAACACGAGTGGCGCGTCGGCGCTGGTCACGTCGGTGAGCCGGCCGGCCTTCACGGCGTACATCCGGAGCTGGTCCCGGCCACGGTCGGTCACGACGGCGAGATTGCCGACCAGGTCGACGTTGTTGAACCGGCCGGGCTCCTGCCCCGGCGCGGGCGCCGGCGGCGTGGCGAACCGCTGCACCTCCTTGCCGGTGAGGTCGAAGACGGTCAGTCCGCCGTTCTTGAGCGTGCCGACTACGACGCTGCGCTCGGGGTGCTTGGTGTCGATCCAGATCGCCGGGTCGTCCGCGTTGGCGTTGCCGCCCGCGTCGTCGTCCCAGTTCGGCGCGGTCTCGGCCGACGCGGTCACTTTCGGAAGCTCACTCGCGTACGCCGGCTGGGCACCCAGCGTCACAGCCAGCGCACCAACCACCACAGCGGCGACCCGCATCCCACTCTCCTCACTGTCGGCACCACGGGGCACCTTGCCCGGCCCCGATGGCGTGGCGGGAAACAGCGGATTGCTGGCCGGAAACCGCCTTGCGCCCGACCTCGGCCCGTAATTATCGTTTAGGCATTACACCCCTGACAGTGAGGACGACGATGGCCTCCGCTTCCGCCGCCGTAGTGCCCGAGACCAGTGGGCGCCAGGCGTCCACGGCGATGATCTGGTCCGCCCTGGCGGTCGTGTACGTCGTCTGGGGTTCGACGTACCTCGGGATCCGGGTGGTCGTCCAGGCGGAGATCCCGCCGATGCTCGGGATGGCGGCCCGGTTCCTGGTGGCCGGTGTCCTGCTCGCTGGGTTCCTGGCGCTGAAGTCGGGCTGGCGCCGGCTGCGGGTGACCAAGCAGGAGGCGTTCGGCGCCGCCGTGGTCGGTCTGCTGCTGCTTGCCTTCGGCAACGGCGCGGTCGCGATCGCGGAGCAGACCGTGCCGTCCGGGCTGGCCGCACTGCTGGTCGCCGCGATCCCGTTGTGGCTGATGCTGCTGCGCGTCGGCGGTGGCGATCGGCCACGCGCGCTCTCGTGGGTCGGCGTACTGATCGGCTTCGCCGGTGTCGCACTGCTCGCGTTGTCAGGTGGCAACACGAGCGCGAAGCCGCTGTCCGTCGCGATCCTGGTCGTCGGCACGATCTGCTGGGCGACGGGCTCGCGGTTCTCGCCACAGCTGGGCCTGCCGCGCGATCCGCTGGTGGCGGCGCTCTACGAGATGCTGTTCGGCGGTGCGGCGATGCTGTTGCTCGGCGTACTGCGGGGAGAGCCGGGACGGCTGCACCTGGACCGGATCGACGGCTCGGGGTGGATCGCGCTGGGGTATCTGGTCGCGTTCGGGTCGCTGCTCGCGTACACGGCGTACAGCTATCTACTGGCGAACGCGCCGATCTCGCTGATCGGGACCTACGCGTACGTGAACCCGGCGGTCGCCGTACTGCTCGGGTGGCTGATCCTCGACGAGCACGTGACCTGGCAGATCCTGTTCGGCGGCGGCGTGATCATCATCGGGGTGGCCCTGGTGGTGACGGCCGAGCGGCGGCCGCGGACGACGTCCTGACAAGGAAGAACCCGGGCCCCTGAGGACCCGGGTCTCCCACCGCTGCCGATGCGCGCGGCAGCGGGACCTTGTTGCCGGCCGGCGCCCTGCCCCGAAAAAACACGGCGCGAAACTCCGGCAATGGTTCCAACGATATTCCGATTCATCATGGTATTGCCAATTCGGCGACCACCGAGCCCACCGATAACAATCTTCCGAATCACCGGGTTTCATCCGTCACCCGCGCACACTCAACGACGGACTCCGGCATCGGTTACGGGCGGTCGCCGGTAAAAGTGAGGACGCCTCCAACCGCACCTGGTTACCGGCAAGTTGCCTGGTCAGGGCGGATTCGTTGTCTCGTCAGCGAAGTCATCACACGACGGCTATGAGGGCCCGCGTGGATCAAATAGTTGACGAAAAAGTTTGTAACCGGCCCCATCAGGTGTCGTTACCACTAAGACGAATCCGTCAAACCCGAAAGGAAACCTGGCATAATGCAGGTAACTCGCAAGATCGCCGCCGCCGCGGCCGTGGCGACCGTCGCCACGCTGGGCCTGGCCACCGTCGTGAGCGCGAACGTTCTCGACGACGCGACGCAGAAGGCTCAGGGCACCGGCCTGGCCGACGCCGCGTCCGTGGCGAGCAAGGGCTACGGCAAGGGCGGCCCGAGCTGGCACTGGATCAAGAAGGACGGCTCGCTCGTCGCCGTCGACGACAACAACGTCGGTCCGTTCCAGGCCTGCCACAACTTCGGTTCCGGCACCGGCATCGGCGGCAACGTGCCGGTGAGCGACGTCGTCGGCATCGTCGGCTGGGGCAACGACGGCAACAGCATCACCGCCGTCAAGACCTGCGAGCAGGACAGCGAGCAGAACAACCACAAGTGGTACAAGGCTGACTCGCACGGTCTGGTCTCCGTGAGCAACAACAACGTCGGCCCGTTCCAGGCCTGCCACAACGAGCTGTCGGCCACGGGCATCGGCGGCAACGTGCCGATCACCAACCTGTCCGGCATCCTGGGCCTGGACAACGACGGCAACTCCATCGACTCGCTGAAGACCTGCGAGCAGGAGTCCGAGCAGAACAACTGACCCCTCCCTGGTCAGTGATGCAGGACCCGAAGGAGTCACCTCGGTGGGGTGACTGATTCGGTAGCACCACCCAGCGGCGCCGGGAGCAAGCCTCACTCCTCCCGGCGCCGCACCACGCCCGGCCCCCGTCCCAGCGCGGGCCGGGCACACTTCTTTTCACCCCCTGGTCCGTGTGTAAGGAAACCGGGGGCGCGCGCGGGGAGCGGTGGGCGTGAACAGGCTATTTCGTGTGTGAGCCCACCAGAGGACGTGTCAGGTCACGAGTGCCGGCGCCGCCCCGGCCGTCCGTCGCCCCGGCCGTCCGTCGCGCGCGGGCCGACCGTCCGGCCGACCACCGTCCGGGGCCAGCCGGCTCACCTGGGCTACAGGTTTCTCAGGTCGATGCAGGAGCCGTTGGGGAGGTCGCGGGCCAGCAAGGACCAGATGCCGGTGGCGGCGTCCGTGGGGGTGGTGAGGGAGCCCGATTCCTTGAGATGGTGGAAGCGGGCTACGGAGGGGAAGGCCTGTTCGGGCGTCGAGCGGATCTCGGACTGCATGGCCGTGTCGACCACGCCGGGGGCTACGGCGATCACGCGGCAGCCGCCGGCGGTGTCCTGTTCGGCGCCGACCGTTCGGACCCAGTGTTCGACGGCCGCCTTCCCGGCGTTGTACGACGACCAGCCCGCATAAGCCGTCTTCGCGGCACCGGAGGACAGCAGGACCAGGTGGCGCTCGCACGTCAGCCCGGCGGTCGCCTCGAGGAACGCCCGGCCCAGGACCTGCGGCGCAGCGGAGTTCAGCAGAACTGCGCGGGTGTAGTCAGATCCGTCGACCGCATCCGCCGGCCCGATCGGAGAAATCGTGCCGGCGTTGTGGATGAACACCACGCGGTCGCCGTCGTAGCCGGTCAACTCCTCAGTGAAGTGCTCCGAGACGCGGGCCCAGTCAGCCGGGTCCGACAGGTCGGCCTTGAAGTGTTCGGCCGGGCCGCCGCCGCTCCGGGACACGTCGATCACGCGCGCGTCGCCGTACGGGACCGTTGCGGCCAGGGCCGCGCCGATCCCGGCCGATGCGCCCGAGATCCAGATCAGCGAGGTCACTGGCGCCAGGCGCGGGCGACGGACAGGAACAGGTCGTTCGCCTCGCGTTCGCCGATGGTGACCCGTGCGCCGTCGCCGGGGAACGGGCGGACCGACACACCCTCGGCCTGGACCGCCTCCGCGAACGCGACGGTGTCGTCGCCGAGTGGCATCCAGACGAAGTTCGCATGGGTCTCGGGGACGTCCCAGCCGGCCGCGCGGAGCTCGTCGACCACTCGGGTGCGCTCGGTCACCAGCGCGTCGACCCGCTCGAGCAGCTCCTCCTCGGCGGCGAGCGACGCGATCGCCGCGGCCTGCGCGACGTGGCTGACCCCGAACGGCAGGGCGCACTTGCGGATCGCCGACACCACCGGCGGGTGCCCGACGGCGTACCCGACCCGGAAGCCGGCCAGGCCGTACGCCTTGGAGAAGGTCCGGAGTACGACGACGTTCGGCCGGTCGCGGTACACGTCGATGCCGTCGATCACGTCGGGCTCGCGGACGAACTCGCGGTAGGCCTCGTCCACCACGACCAGGACGTTCGACGGTATGGCGTCCAGGAACGCGAGCAGCTCGTCACGCCGCACCACCGGTCCGGTCGGGTTGTTCGGCGTACACACGAGGACCACCTTGGTCCGCTCGGTGAGCGCGGCCTCCATCGCCTTGAAGTCGTGCCGCGCGTCGTCGGTCAGCGGCACCTGGACCGACGTCGCGCCGGTCAGCTGGACCGCGATCGGGTACGCCTCGAACGAGCGCCAGGCGTAGACGACCTCGTCGCCCTCCGAGCACGCGGCCTGCAGCAGGTGGTAGAGCAGCGCGACGGACCCGGTCGCGACCGCAAGGTCACTCGTCGGTACGCCGAACCGCGCCGAGAGCGCCTCGAGCAGGTCGACCGCGCCCATGTCGGGGTAGCGGTTCATCTGGCCGGCGGCCTCGGTGGCGGCGGCGAGGACGCCGGGCAGCGGCGGGTACGGGTTCTCGTTGCTCGACAGCTTGTAGGTCGGCCGGTCGTCGGTCCGGACCGGCGGACGGCCGGGCTTGTAAGCCGCGACGTCGTCCAGGCACGCCCGGAACCGCACCACATCCTCTGCGCTCATGCCCGCAGGCTAGCTCCAACCCCACTCCCGAACCACCCTCCCGGACGTGGTCTGGCCCACCCCGGTCCAGCCGTTTGACTCGCGGCAATCCGGACTGCAC
Source organism: Kribbella sp. NPDC002412 (assembly GCF_053592935.1). Lineage (NCBI taxonomy): Bacteria > Bacillati > Actinomycetota > Actinomycetes > Propionibacteriales > Kribbellaceae > Kribbella > Kribbella sp. NPDC002412. The sequence continues at coordinate 75,574 of NZ_JBSFBL010000011.1, read as the reverse complement.
ACTGACGGATTGTCGGACAATCAGGGGATCTGTCAAAAGATCTCAAAGGCAACCGCGCGAGCGCGGTGGGACCTGTCCAACCGCGCGAGCGCGGTGGGACAGGTGCACCGCGGCCGCTGGGCGCGGGTCGGGACAAGGGAGTGCTCATGGGTCAGTCGCTGGAGTGGGGTCGCCGGTATCTGATGGTCCGCCCGGACCACTTCCGGATCGACTACGTGATCAACCCCTACATGTCCACGCAGGACCAGCCGGACCCCGAGCTGACGCTGAAGCAGTGGGACTCGCTGCGGCAGGCGATCGTCGACGCCGGGGGCGCGGTCGAGGTGCTGGCGCAGCGACCGGACTCGCCGGACATGGTGTACGCGATGAACCTCGGTCTGGCGACCGCGGACGGGCGGGCGATGCTCTCGCACATGCGGTTCGAGCCGCGGCGGAAGGAGTCGCTGACCGCGAGCGACTGGTTCGCCGGGCACGGGTTCACGCTCGACCGGATCGGGTCGGGTGGGGTCGGGCCGCACTTCGAGTCCGGGGACGCGTTCGTGTACGGCGACAGCCTGGTCGTCGGGTACGGGCCGCGGACCGAGCTCGGGGCGCTCAAGCGGCTGGCGGCCGAGTGGGGCGTCCGGGTCCGCGGGCTGCGGATCACGCACGAGGGCATGTACCACCTGGACCTGCCGTTCTGCCCGGTGGACAGCACGCACGCGATGATCTACCCGGCGGCGTTCGACGCGGAGAGCCAGGCGGAGCTGTTCCGGATCGTGCCGGAGCCGATCGTGCTCACCGACGAGGAGGCGTTCGCGTTCAGCGGCAACTCGATCGTCGTGAACGAGACGATCATCATGCCGGCCTGCTCGCCGCGCCTGCACGACCTCCTCACCGGCCTCGGCCTCCGGGTGGTCGTCCTCGACCTCACCGAGTTCCACAAGGCCGGCGGCTCCGCCCGCTGCCTCACCAACCCGCTGGACTTCGACCTGACCCCAGCCAGCACCCCAGGCGGCGAGCTCATCCTCCCCGCCTGACCGTCTACTTCGTGTAGATGAGTTCGAGGTTGTCGGGGTCGTAGCCGTGGCCGGTCAGCCATTCGAGGGCCTTCTTCTGGCCTTCGGAGTCGGTGATCTTGATGTAGAAGGCCAGGTACTCGGGGTCGCCGGGGTGGGCTTGGGACAGGCCTTGGTTGATGGTGAAGCCGGGGCCGATGTACGGGAGCTCCTGGAGGATCGGGTACTTGGCCGCGAGCCGGCGGTTGAGCTCGTCGAAGCGGCGGCCGGACTCCGCCTCGGCCTCGAGCTGCTCACCCGGGTGCTGCTTCTCCCAGGCGCGGCCCTCCGCGCTGTTGGAGAACAGGTACATCTTGTACTGCGAGTCCTCGCTGATCTCGATCGTCTGCGTGTAGGACTGGAAGCCACGCCGCTCGCCGGTCAGCGTGTGCTTGCCCTCCTTCAGCTTGATCTCGCCGTTGGCGGGGACCTGCTTGCCGTCCACGGTGAGGGTGAGGTCGTTCGGGATCGACTTCACGGTCAGCGTGTGCTCCGGGTTGCCGCGGAACAGCAGGATCCCACCGAGCACGATCAGCGCGATCACGACCACCGTGCCGCTGAGCACGAACAGCCGCCGGTTCTCATCCATCAGTCCGATGCTCCAGATTGCTTGAGCCGGGCCACCGTGTAGTGGCCGCGGTAGTCGGAGAAGTACACGTGCGAGGCCTCCGGCACGTGACCGTACAACGACGCCGACGCCGCGTTGTAGGTGCGTCCGTCGCCGCCCTTGTAACTGCCGGTGTACAGGTAGGTGTGGCCGTCGATGATGAAGATGTCGCCGGGTTTGAGCTGGCCCTCGTTGTTCAGGTTGTCGAAGATCTGGTACTTCCCGGAGCTGCGCAGGTAGTCCATCTGGGCGGTCGTGCCGCGCGGGGCGTAGTCCTTGTCGACGCCGCTCATCCGCATCACGGTCGCCACGAACACGCCGCAGTCGGTCAGCACGTCCTCGCCGGACGAGCCGTTGTGGTCCCGCACCGCCTGCTCGTAGGTCGGGTTGATCGGCTTCGGGTTGTGGCCGTGGTTCGGGGTGTCCCAGGCGAGCTGGAGCGCGGTCTTCACGATGTCGCCGTTGCCCGCGCCGCAGCCGCCGGCGCCGCCCTCGGAGGGCGCGGTCCCGCCGAAGGTCGCGAGCACCTCGCGGGCCGCGGTCTTGCGCTGGGTGTACCGCTCGTGGTTGAGGTTGTCGGAGCCCAGGAAGCGTTCGTAGTACCGGCCGAAGGCGACCGCGGCGTCCTCGACCGTCCGCGCCTGCTTGAGCATGTCGCCGGCGTGCTTCTCGGGGATCGCGGTCTGGCCGGCCAGCTGCTTCTTGAGGAACTCGAGCTGGTACTCCAGCGAGCCGATCACGGCGTCGTCGACGCCGGCCTCGCGGGACGGGTTGATCATCTTGCCGGCCGGCGTCCACTGGACGATGCCCCAGCCGCCGGAGAAGGTGACCACGTCGGACGGGTTGGTGACCGTGCCGGGCGCGGTGCCCTCCTTCCGGCCGGGCTCCACGCCGGACTCGTGGATCATGTTGCCGACGATCCCGGCGGCCTGCTCCTTGGAGTACCCGTTCGAGGCGAAGTAGTTGAACGCCTTCTGCTGGTTGTTCGACCCGGACAGGTCGCTGCAGCCGCAGCCGCCGCCGGCGTCCTCGACCTCGTCGCCGAACGCGTCGTCGTCCGGGTCGGGATCGGTGTTGACGAGGTTGCCGTCGCCTTCCTTGTCGATCCACATCTCGAAGTGCAGGTGCGCGCCGGTCAGGCCCGGGGTGGACTCGTCCTCCGAGCCCGAGGTGCCGATCGGCCTGCCGCGCTCGACCTTGTCGCCGACCCGGACCGAGATGGTCTTGAGGTACTTGTACCGGGTCTCGATGCCCTCGTCGTGCCTGATCCGGACCTGGCGGTCGGAGGTGGAGACGACCTCGCCGTCCTCGGCCGCGTACACCTTGCTGCCCTCGTCGACCTCGAAGTCGACCCCGGAGTGGCTGTTGCCCTCGGAGTCGGGGTCGGACCACCCCTGGTCGACCTCGTGCCGGTCGGTCGGCCAGGCGAACGCGGCACTCTCGGACTCGGACGGCACGCACTGGGCCGCCGCGGTGTCCATGCTGGCCAGGCCGCCGACGATCAGCGCCACCACGATGATCAGTGGCAGGACCAGCACCAGCATGACGCCGCCGAGGATCGGCAGTGCTTTGCTGTCACCCACGGTCGGCTCCTCGCTGGCTCAGTGGCCCTCCGCGGCGGATCGCGGAGAGGGGCGGCCACTGGGGAAAATGCTGCCCGAAAACCAGGTCATCATGTCGGCAGTTATCCACAGGTTGCACGGCGGGTCGGGTGCGGACGCCGGGTCGAGCGCGACAACGGACCTTGACTGGACGAGAATCTCCCCATGTACGAACGGCTGCGGGTGGATCGCTCGACCACGGTGGACCGGGTGGTCGACGCGCTGCGCGCTGCCCTCTTCGCCGGCGACCTGGAGCCTGGTACGCCGTTGCGCGAGCAACCGCTCGCCGAGGCCCTGGGGGTTGCCCGGAGCACCGTTCGCGAGGCGATGACGATGCTGGTCACCGAGGGCCTCGCGATCCGGGAGCCGAACAAGGGCGTCAGTGTCGCGATCCTGCACCCGGAGGCGGTGGCCGACATCTGCCGGGCCCGGTTCGTGCTGGAGTCGGCCGGGATCCGGGCCTGGTTCGACGCCGACGAGGCCGCCCGGGAGCGGGTCCGGGAGGCGATGCGGACGTTCGCCGCGACCGCCAAGGACGGCGCCGACCCGGAGGCGATGACCGAGACGCACCTGGCCATCCACCGCAGCCTGGTCGCGCTGACCGGCAGCGAACGGCTGATCGCGACCGCCGACGCGATCACCGGCGAGGCGCGGCTGGCGCTGGCCCGCGTGGACGCCCTGCGCCAGGACGCCCGGCAGCAGGTGGCCTCGCACCGCAAGCTCGTCCGCCTGCTCGAGCGCGGCGAGCTCGACGAGTGTGTCGAGGAGCTCGGCCGCCACCTCGCCGGTGCTCAGGAGTCGTTGCTCGAAGCGATCGCTACCCCGCCGCGCTGACCCCGCCTGCCGCACTCACCACGCCCGCGGCGGTGACGTCGTACGTCGCCGAGCCGACCCGGAGGCCGGTCAGGCGAGCGTCCGGGTCCAGTGCGCTGACCTGCGGGTTCGCGGTGACCGTGCCGTCCAGCGCGACCTCGAGGCCGAAGACACCCTCCAGGATCAGGCTGACCCAGGAGCCGGACGACGAGCAGGACCAGTCGATCAGGTACGGGAACTGCGGCGGCGACTTGCGCGCCCCACCCGCCATGGCCGGCGCCGCCTCCTCCACGAAGTGCGCCTGACCGGTCGGCCCCTGGTTGGCCGTCTTCGCCAACCCCGGCAACCAGTCCAGCAGCACGTCACCGCGACCCAGGGCGAACAGCGCGCGCCCGGCATCCGCCGGCCAGGCCGGATAGGCGCCGTTCCACTGGTGATCCGGCCGCACGCTGAAGGCAGCATCGGCGTCGTACGGCGACAGCGCACGCATCCACGTGGGCGTCTGCAGCTCCCGCTGGAAGAACGCGACCATCTCGCTGCGCTGCTCCGGCGAGAGGTCGGACGCCATCGTCGTACCCACGATGTTGAAGTCGTAGCAGTGCCGCACCGGGACCAGCGCGCCGTCGGGCTGGCGTGCGTGCCAGAAGCCGGCGCCCTCGATGTACAGCTCGTTGACGTGGCCTGCCTGCTCATCTGCCTCCTTGCGCAGCAGCACGGCACGGTCGTCGTCTCCGGCGCGTGCGGCGATCTCAGCGGCGACGCGCAGGCACCAGACGTTGGCGGCGTTGAAGCTGGCCACCTCGTGCACGTAGCTGCTGACGCACTCCAGCAGGTTGTCGATACCGCCGTAGTCCGCCAGCGCGTGCTCACCCCGCAGACCGCGCCAGGCCGTCGCCCAGTCGTGCAGGTGCTCCGCCACCGGCTTGTCGCCCACAGAGGCGTCCAGGAAGCCGGAGTCCCCGGTGAAGCGCACGTAGTCGCGCACGAGTCGCGTCATGGCGAAGTCGTTGACCGAGTACCAGTAGCCGACCGGTCCGCCGGTCAGCCACTCGGTCCCGAAGTGCTTGTGGGTGTCGAGGTCGATCCAGTGCTCGATGTGCCGCCGCATCGGCTCCGGGTCCAGCAGCGCATGCGTCAGCGAGGACAGGCTGTAGTCCCAGATGAAGGTGGTGGTCTGCCAGTAGCGCGGCATCAGCGTGTCGTACGTCCGCCCGAGCACGCTCGCCGGGTTGTCGCGCCGGAACCACACCACGCCGAGCACGCCCCACCAGTACAGCTTCCGCAGCGCCTCGTTCGACGTCTCCAGGATCGGCAACGACCCACTGAACCCGTCACCGGCCGGGTCGAACGCATCCGCCAGCACCTTGTCCCACAAGCGTTCTGCATCAGAGATCACGGTGGAAACGTCCGCGACACAGGCGTCGTAGTGCGACCCTGCCTCAGCCAGATCCCCAGCCAGCACATGCACGTACCCGACGCGCGCCTGCCCGGAAGCATCCAGAGCTACAGTTGCCTCAAGCATCGACCGGTCCGCGACAGCTGGTACGTCGAGACCCTGGAGGCTCACCGCGGACCCGGACTCCCCGGTGCCGACGACACGGCCCTCGGCCGCGGTCAGCGTGTTCGGCTCCGACGGCGGCTCGGGTTTCAACCAACCGCTCCCCGATCGGGTCGCGGTGCTGTCGAGCGCGAGGCCGAGGCGAACGGACCGTCCAGGTGCGCCCGCGAGCTCGAGCTGCACAACTACTGCGGGTCGGCCGGGTGCGCACGCGGTGGTTGTCCGCAGCTCGAGCCCGTCGACCACCGTCGAGCGCACGACGCAGTCCGGTCGCCACACCACCTCGACGACGCCGCCGTACGAGCGGGCCAGCCGTCCGTCGACGTACAGCTGGCCGGTAATGCAGTCCCCGTGCGAGTACGGCGGGAAGTTGACGCTGCGGATCGCGAACACGTCCAGGTCCACCTGCGCGGTGCCCAGGAAGTTCGTCAACCCGGGCGGGTTGAACATGTCGTCGTACGTGTGGGTCAGCACGTCGCTGGCGAGGTCGGCGCTGGACGGGATCGTCATGAAGGGTCGGCCCAATCGGTGTTCGGGAGCAGGGGGTACCAGTCCGGTCTGGCCGGGTCCCGGTCGTACGGGTAGGGGCCGAGCTCGCGGAACAGCTCCGCGTACTCGGCGAGCTTGTCGCGGTCCAGCTCGACGCCGAGCCCGGGGCCGTCCGGCACCGCGATCGCGCCGCCGTCGTACGGAATCTTGCCGCCGGCAATGATGTCGTCGCGCAGGTGGTGGTAGTGCGCGTCGGCCGCGAAGGACAGGTTCGGTACGACGGCGCCCAGGTGCAGCATCGTGGCCAGCTGGATGCCGAGCTCGCCGGAGGAGTGCACGGCGACGCCGAGCTGGAACGTCTCGCAGACGCCGGCCGCCTTGATGCACGGCCGGATCCCGCCCCAGAACGTGGTGTCGAGCAGGATCACGTCGACGGCGGGATCGCGGACGTTCGCGGCGAGCTGCTCGAAGTTCACCACCACGGTGTTCGTGGCCAGCGGGATCGAGGTCTTCGAGCGGACCCGGCGCATCCCGTTCAGGCCCCAGGTCGGGTCCTCGAGGTAGTCGTTGTCGAGGTCCTCGATGCCGCGGGCGAACCGGATCGCCTCCTCGACCCCGAAGGCGCCGTTCGGGTCGAACCGGACCCGGTGCCCGGGGAACGCCTCGGCCAGCGCCCGGAAGCACTCGCGCTCGTAGTCCGGCGGGAAGACGCCGCCCTTCAGCTTGTGCACGCTGAACCCGTGCTCGTCGACGAGCTCGCGCGCATGCTTGACCAGCTGCTCCGCGGTCCGGATCTCGCCGGTCCCGTCGTCGGCCGGGTGCCGGAAGAACAGGTAGCTCGCGAACGGCACCTTCGAGCGGACCTTGCCGCCGAGCAGCTCGTGCACCGGCACGCCGAGGTGCTTGCCCTGCAGGTCGAGACAGGCGAACTCGACGGCGGCCAGCAGTTGCGTCCGGTTGTTGTAGAGGCTCGCGGTCGGGTTGGCCAGCATCCACCGCAGCGCCTCGGTGCGCGCCGGATCGTGGCCGACCAGGTACGGCTTCAGACCGACGACGGCCGCCTCGGCGCTCTGCCCGCCGCCGCCCATCTCGCCCAGACCGATCAGCCCGTTGTCGGCCTCGATCTCGACCACGGTCCGCACGAACCGCCCCCAGTGCGCGCCGTTGCTGTGCCGCAACGGCGCCTCCAGCGGCATCGTCACGGTCGTGGCCCGGATGTCGACGATCTTCACTTCGAATCCTCCGGCAGTACGACGGCCAGCCCGGCGGTCAGCCCGCCGTCCACCTTCACGTCCGCTCCGGTCACGAAGGCCGCGGCCGGCGACGCGAGGAAATGGATGACCTCGGCAACTTCTCCCGGTGTCGCGACCCGGCCGAGCGGGTGCGAACGCCCCCACTCGGCAATCACGTCGTCCGTCGACCGCCCACCACCGAACTGGGCGGCCGAGGTCCGCAGCATCGGCGTATCAACGGACCCCGGGCAGACCGCATTCACCCGAATCCCGTCCGGAGCGTGGTCGACAGCCATCGCCCGGACCAGGGACAGCAACGCACCCTTGCCCATCGAGTACGCCGCCACGCTCTTCTGAGCCGCATACGCCTGCACGGAGGCGACCACCACGACGCTGCCACCCCGCGGGAGCTTCGGCACGAACGCCTGGCAGGCGAAGAACACCCCACCGACGTTCACCGCCATCACCTCGTCGTAGACCGACGCCGGCGTGTCGACGACGGTGCCGTAGCGCTGGACTCCCGCGGCACAGACCAAGGCATCGACACTCTCGAGGTCCGCGGCGGCAGCGGCGAGCGCCTCGCGATCGCCGACATCCACGGCGACGCCAGTCACCTGGTCGCCGAGGTCAGCGTGCAGCGCTGCCAAGGCGTCGGCGTCCCGGTCGAGCGCCAGGACCCGGTCGCCCGCCTGGACAAAGCGCTCGACCGCGCCGCGACCGATACCGGCGGCTCCCCCGGTGACCACAACTGTGCGACTCATATCCGCCTTTCAGAACTGGCCGAGGGCGAGGCCCCGGGAGAAGAAGCGTTGTGCGGCAAGGAACAGGATGACGGTGGGCAGCGACACCAGCAGGCCGCCCGCGAGCACGGTCGGCAGCGCGGCGCCGCCGTACGTGCTCTGCAGGCCGGTCAGCGCGGGCATGATCGGGCGGACCGACTCGGACTGGCTGAGGGTCAGGCCGAGCAGCAGGTCGTTCCAGACGAAGGTGGCCTGCAGGATGAAGATCGCGGCCAGCGCCGCCCCGGCCATCGGCAGGTAGATGCTGCGGAAGATCCGGAACAGCCCGCCGCCGTCGACCACCGCGGCCTCGAACACGCTGCGCGCGATCCCGGTGAAGAAGTTGCGCATCACGAACGCCGAGAACGGCACGCTGATCGCGGTGTAGACGATCACCATCCCGAGCCGGGTGTCGTAGAGGCCGGAGTCGGCGAACCCGGAGAACAGCGGCATCAGGATCATCTGCAGCGGGAAGATCGTCCCGCCGAAGATGAACACGAACCACAGGAACCCGTGGCGAAGCCGCAGTACGACGATCGCGTAGCCGGCCGCGGCGCCGATCAGCACCGCGAGCACCGGCGAGACCACGCTGTAGAGCGTGGTCGCCAGCAGGGTGTCGCCGAGCGCGGCCTTGCTCCACGCGTCCGCGAAGTTCGCGAACAGGGCGAACCCGTCCGGCTTCCACACCGTCGCGGGGTCGTACCCGTCGACGGCCTTGGACGCGTTGACGATCAGCAGGTAGACGGGCGCCAGCCACAGCAGCCCGAGGACGACGAGGACTCCGGTTCTAACCTTGCTCACGTGAGTCCCCCAGTTGGTAGCGCAGGTACAGGATCGACGCGGCGAAGGTGACCAGGCTGAGGAACAACGCGATCGCGGAGCCCTGGCCGTAGTCGTTCAGCACGAAGGTCTCCTTGTACATGGAGAGTGCGAGCGTCTCGGACGACGTACCCGGACCGCCCTGGGTCATCACCCAGACCACGTCGAACGTCTTGAGACTGCCGACGATCGAGAGCCCGATCACCACCGTGGTGATGGGCCGAAGCTGCGGCCAGAGGTGGTGCAGGAACAGCCGGAACCCCTCGGCGCCGTCCAGCCGGGCAGCCTCGAGCGGCTCGGCCGGGATGGACTGCAACCCGACGACGAACAGCAGCGCGTTCACGCCAGCTGCCTGCCAGGTCACGGCGACGATCATCATCAGCGTGTTGCCCGGACCGGCCTGCAGCCAGCCGGTGTGCTCACCGGGCAGCCCGAGGAACCCGAGCGCCTGGCCGAGCGCGCCGTCCGGCTGCAGCACGAAGCCCCAGATGACACCGACCGCCACACCGGAGATGGCGTACGGCAGCAGGAACGGCAACCGCAGCCACGTCCCCCACTTGTGTCCATACGTCAGTACGGCGACCAGCAGCCCGAGCACCACGGGGAGCGTCACCATGCCAGCCACCCACAGCAGCGTGTTGACCAGCGCCCCCACCAGGTCGGGATCGCTGAACATCGCCTTGTAGTTGGCCAGCCCGGACCAGACCGGCGACGCCAGCCCGTCGTAGTCGGTGAAGCTGATGTACGTCGTCCACAGGAACGGCAGGTAGAGCAGCAGTGCGACCACGCCCGCAGCCGGCAGCCCGAACAGGGGTGCCACGCGCGCACCTGTCCGGGCTGACTGCTGGGCGGTGGCCCGCTGCTTGGTGGCAGCGGGCCGCTCGATGGTGGAAGTCACTTCTGCTTGGCCCAGTACGCGTCCGCCTCGGCCTGGATCTTCTGCAGGCCCGGCATCGGGTCGCCCGGCTTGGTGACGAACGCGCCGAACACTTCCAGCGCCTTGTTCGCGACCGGCACCGGCGTCGCCTCGAACCAGCGGTTGATCAGCCGGTAACCGTCACCGCCGACGTCCTTGTTGAGTGCGGCCAGGCTGGGATCCTTGACCTCGGCCTTCGGGTTGAAGGACAGGTCGCCGCGCGAGTTCGCCCACGCGGTCTGCGCCTGCGGGGTGACCCACCAGTCGGTCCACTTCTTGACCGTCGAGGAGTGCTCGCTCTGAGCCGCCGAGCACACCGGCCCGGTCTCGAAGATCATCGAAGTCTTCGGCAGCGCCGGGTTCACGTTCGGGATGACGAAGAAGTCGTAGTCGGTGCCGGCCTTCATCTTCAGCGAGTTCAGGTTGCCGCTGAACCAGGTGCCGAAGTTGATCATCGCCACGTCACCGTTCTTCAGCTGCGCCTGCGGCTCGGTCTTCGAGCCCGGGTCGCTGAAGTAGCCGGCGTCGATCATCTTCTTCCACTCGTTCATCACCTCGACCACGCCCGGGTCGGTCCACTTCGCCTTGCCGGCCGCGAGGGCGTCGTACAGGTCCGGGTCCTTGCCCGCGAGCAGCGTCTCGAACCAGACGAAGCTGAACAGGATGTTGGTCTGGTAGAACGGCTTCACGCCGGCCGCCTTGACCTTGTCGGCGACCGCCACCAGGTCGGCCCAGGTCTTCGGGGTCTCGGTGATCCCGGCCTTCTTGAAGACGGCCTTGTTGTAGTACATCACCCAGTAGCCGGCGTTCAGCGGGACGCAGTACTGCTTGCCGTCGAAGGTGAAGTACTGCTTGAGCTGCTCCGGCACGTTGCCGTCGGCAACCGCCTTGGTCCACTGGTCGGTGGTCTCGGCGACCAGCTTCTGGTCGACCAGGTCCTCCAGCTCCTTGCCGGTGTGCCAGGTGAACAGGTCGGCCTTCTCCTTGGTCCGGAACGACGACCGGATGAACGCCGTGTAGGTGTTGGAGTCGGAGTACCCGACCGGCTCCATCCCGACCCCGATGTCCTTCTTGCTGGCCGCGCCGACCTGGACGAAGGCGTCCTTCCAGCCACCCTTGTCGTTGTAGAACTTCAGCGAGTCGACCGGTTTGTCCTCGCCCTTGGCGGCCTCCGTGCCGCCGCCACCGCCCCCGCAGGCGGACAGCACGAGCGCGCCGGCCACCGCCAGGGCGGTCAGTGCTTTCCGGTTGGTGATGCGTTGCATGATGCGTCCTTCCAGCTCAGGGGTGCTGAAGTCGGTCGTTGATGACGGCAAGGACTCCGTCGAGGTGTTCGCGGGTGAGGCGCTCGGCCAGCTCCGGATCACCGGCCAGTACGGCGGCGTGGATGGCCCGGTGCTCGTCCAGGTCGGTCTGCCGGTCGCCGTGGATGTGCAGGATCTCCAGCTGCTCCCGGACGTTGACCACGGTCACTGACTCGACCACCTCGGCCAGCGTCGCGTTCCCGGACGCCTGTGCCAGCGAGCGGTGGAAGTCCATGTTGACCTCGGCCAGCTGGGCGTGGTCGCCGGAGGCGATCAGCTCGGCCGCGGCGGTGAGGTCGCGGTCCATCCGCTGCAGCGCGGCCTCGGTCCGGACCCGCGCGGCCAGGGCGGCGACGGGCGGTTCGATCAGGGCCCGGGCCTGCAGCAGCTCGATCAGGCGGTCCGACGACGGCGTCGGCGCCAATGGGTTCGGCAGCACCAGGCGGCCGATGTGCGGACCGACGTACACACCGGATCCGTGCCGGAGCTCAACCGCGCCGGTGGCCTCAAGCCTGCGCAGCGCTTCCCGGACAGTCGGTACGGCGACCTTGAACCGGTCGGCCAGCGACCGGACCGACTCGAACTGGTCCCCGGCCGCCAGCTTGCGATCGGCGATCAGCGCCAGCATGGACGTGGCCAGGTCGTCGAGCAGACTCCGCCGTACGACGCCACCCGACGTGCTCATCGGGCTTCCGCCAGCGTGACGGCGACGAAGCGCGGACGGTAGATGCTCACGTCGGCGTACAGGTCGGTGTTGGCGTCCAGGCTGTTGACGTTGTAGCTGATCAGGAGCTCGTTGCCGCGGCGCCGGTCCGGGTGGTCGTGGGAGTTGTACGTGATGATGTTGGCGTTCTGGTAGCTGCCGTCCGCACCGGTCTCCGGGGTCTGGTAGAGCTCGACCGGCTTGACGAACGGTCCGGTCGGCGAGCAGGAGAAGTAGCCGAGGACTCGCTTGCTGAACAGCTCGGTGGTGTCGTGCGTGACCAGCACGTAGCCGTCGCGCCACCGAGTCACGCTGTGCTCGTTGGCGACGCCCTCCAGCACGCGCACCGAGGCGGTCTCGTCCGCCGACCAGCCGCTGCCGGTCCAGTACTCCCACGGCTTCGCGGTCAGGTCGTCGCCGCGAACGCGCGCCACGTGCTGGTACTTCGACGCGCCCAGGTCCTCGACGCCGTAGATGTAGGTGTAGCCGCTGTCCCGCTGCAACCACGCCGACCACTGCACGTTGGCGGCGGACGGGATCGGGACCAGCTTGCGGAGCTTCAGCGTCTTGCTGTCGAACCGGGCGACGTAGTTGCTGGCCCAGCGCCAGTCCCACTGCCCCGGACCGGTCTTCTCGAACCGCAGGGCGACGACGTCGAGGTTGCGGCCCGCGTCGCTCGTCTGCGCCGCGCCGAACCAGTACCAGCCGTTGGCCGGCGGCGGCACGAGTGCTGTCGGGTTGGCCTTCGTACCTCCGGTCACGGTCTTCAGCGAGCTGCCGCGCTGCACGACGAACGAGTTGTTGATGAACGGCGTCGTGGTCGGGCGGCTACCGTCGGGGTTCACCGGGCCGAGGAAGGTGTCGGAGAAGATCCACACGGTCCGGCCGCCGGACAGCTTGACCGAGTTGGTGGTGTCGCCACCCGTCCAGCCCTTGCCGGTGTTGCTGTAGGCGTTGAGCTGGCCCTCCGGGTCGGCGTGCGGCTCCGCCTGAGCCGTCAAGTTGGTCCGTACGGCGTCACACTCGGCGGTCCCGTCCGGCGTGGCGGCCTCGGCCGCCGGCACGCCGACCGCGGCCGCTGACAGCGACAGCACAGCTACTGCAGACACCCAACGACGTGGTGACATCTTGGCTCCCAGCCCCGGTTTCCCGGCAGTCATTCACCTGACGAATGAAAGTGATCTGATCACTTGGTCATTAGCCTGTCAAGAGCCAGGGGTGAATCAGGGCGCGGCACGGGACTGGGTGCCACCCGCCGGATGGCAGGATCGACGGCATGAAGAACTTGATCATCAAGTTGCTCGCCAACGCGGTCGCGCTCGGGGTCGCGGCCTGGCTCATCAGCGGGATCACCATCCAGGGCGCCAGCACCGGCCGGCGGGTCCTCACGCTGCTGATCGTGGCGGCCATCTTCGGTGTGGTGAACGCGATCGTGAAGCCGATCGTGAAGCTGCTGTCGCTGCCGTTCATCATCCTGACGCTCGGCCTGCTGATCTTCGTGATCAACGCCGCGATGCTGCTGCTCACCTCGTGGATCACCGGGAAGCTGGACGTCCAGTTCCACGTCGACAGCTTCTGGCCGGCCGCGCTGCTCGGCTCGCTGGTGATCACGATCGTCGGCATGCTGCTGAACGCCGTACTCCCGGACAAGGCGGAGATCCGCTGACCATGCGGAGAGTCGAGATCGTCTGCACCGGAAACATCTGCCGGTCGCCGATCGGCGAGGTGGTGCTGCGCGCGAAGCTGGCCGCGGCGGGCATCGACGACGTGGTCGTGACCAGCTCAGGGACCGGTGGGTGGCACGTCGGCGACCCGATGGACCCGCGGGCCGCGGCCGCGCTCAGGCGGCGCGGGTACGACGGCAGCGCACACCGCGCGCAGCAGTTCCGGACTGGGTGGTTCGCCGACCGCGACCTCGTGCTCGCGATGGACTCCGGCCATCTGTCGGAGCTGACCCGCCGGGGAGGAACCGTCCAGCTGTTCGCGGAGGTCGACGTACCGGATCCGTACTACGGCGAGGACGACGGCTTCGACGAGGTCCTCGACCAGATCGAGAAGGCGGCCGACGTGTGGGTCGGCCGCCTCCGGTCGACGACTTAGGACTGGCCGATCTCGGCCTTCAGCCCGACGAACCAGTCGACGCCCGGGTCGAACTCCTTGCCGCCGGCGATCCGCGGGAACTCGATCGCGCGGAGCTGGTCGCCGCGCTCCTCGTCGTGGCCGACGACTCCGCTCTCACCGCGCAGCGCGGCGTCGACCGCGTAGTCGGTGCACTCCTTGATCAGCGCGAGGTCGCGGTCGTTGGCCGCGGCCGAGCGGCTGAAGTAGCCGCTCTTCTGCACCATCGTCTTCTCGGCGCCGATCCGCTCGGCGAACTGCTTGGCGAACCAGGCACCCGGGTTGATGGTGTCCAGCTTCACGTGCCCGAACGGGTCCCGGCCGACCTCCTCGCCGCGGGCCTCCAGCTCGGCCACGATCGACTCCACGCCGGCGCCCTCGGACAGGAAGATGTTGACGCAGTCGGTCTCGTCCATCACCTTGCGCAGCCGGTCCGCCTCGGCGTCCAGGTCGATCGTTGCCTCCGGCACGTACACGGCGTGCACATCCCAGCCGGCCGCGTCCAGGCCGATGCCCGGGTTCCAGTCCTGCTGCTTCCACCAGTCCCGGTACGCCAGGGCCGTTGCCGCGGTCAACCATCCGCAGTTGCGGCCCATCACCTCGTGGACGATCAGCATCCGGGGGTTCGAGGAGTGCTCGGCGATGATGTTGCGGGCGTACAGCGCGCCCTGCTCGGCCGCGGTCCAGGCGCCCAGGCTCTGCCGGATCGGGATCACGTCGTTGTCGATCGTCTTCGGCAGGCCGACCACGGTCAGGTCGTAGTCGTGCTCGTGCAGGTACGCCGCCAGGTCCGCGGCGGTGGTGTTGGTGTCGTCACCCCCGATGGTGTGCAGTACGTCGACGCCGTCGGCGACCAGCCGCTCGGCCGCGACCTGCAGCGCGTTCTGGCCGTCGGCGATCAGGCCGCGCTTGACCAGGTCGGCGGTGTTGGTCAGCTTGACCCGGCTGTTGCCGATCGGGCTGCCGCCGAACTTGTGCAGCACGCCGGCCTGGGCGCGCACCTCGGGGGTCACGTCGAGGTGCCGGCCGCTGAGCAGGCCGTGGTAGCCGTTCAGGTAGGCGATGATCTCCACGTCGGGCGCCACCTCGGTGTAGCGCTCGATCAGCCCGCCGACGGCGGACGACAGGCAGGGCGCGAGCCCGCCGGCGGTGAGCAGGGCAACTCTGCGGACAGACTTGTCGGCAGCCATGGGTCGGGTCCTTCCAAAGGTCGCTGAAGTCGCCACCAGACTAGTGATGCAGACCACTCTCCACGGTGGTTCGGCCCAGCTTTCGGACGAGGCTGCGGATCGCCAGGCCATCACAATCCACGCCACGACAGCCGCGCGAGCGGGACCGCTGCCGGGTCAGCGCGATTGTGATGGGGTGGCGGTCCGCCTCAGTCGAGTGGGACCGGGCGCGGCGGCACCGGGGTGGACACGACGAACGAGCTGTTCGTGCGGCCGTAGGGACCGAAGCGGTCGAGCAGGTCCTCGAGCTTGTCGATCGCGGGGACCTGGACCCGCATCAGGAAGCAGTCCTCGCCGGAGATCCGGTGGCACTCGACGACCTCCGGTGTGCTCCGGGCCAGCTCGGCGATCCGCAGGACCTGACCCGGCCCCGGCTGGAGCCGAACCCAGGCGGCGACCGGCCGGCCGAGCGCGGCCGGATCGATGTCGAGCCGGTAGCCGCGGATCACGCCGGACTCCTCCAGCCGGGTGACCCGCTCGCGCACGGTCGGCGTCGAGACACCCAGTCGGCGGGCCAGCTCGGCAGTCCGCAGCCGGGGATCGGCCTCCAGCTCCTGGAGAATCCGGATGTTCAACTCATCCAGCAATCCGCTTTTCATTTCGGTAAGCAACTCGGCCTCCTAACCTCCGTATCGACATGGTAACCCCGCTTGATCCTTTCTAGCGTTGTGGGCATGAATCCCCTCGCACTCGGTGCCGCCGGCGTGAGCGTCGTCCTCTGGGCCTCGTCGTTCGTGGCGATCCGGCACCTCGGGACCGAACTGTCGGCCGGTCCGCTGTCGCTCGCCCGGCTGCTGGTCGGGAGCGCCCTGCTGGGACTGCTCCTGCTGGTGAAGCGCGAGCCGTTCCGGATGCCCCAGCGGCGCGACTGGCCGCTGCTGCTGGCGTGCGGACTCCTGTGGTTCGGTCTTTACAACGTCGCGCTCAACGCGGCCGAGCGGCGACTCGACGCGGGTACGGCGGCGATGATCGTCCACATCGCACCACTGCTGGTCGCCCTGCTGGCCGGACTGACGCTGGGCGAGGGCTTCCCGCGGCAGGTGGTCGTCGGCAGCCTGATCGCCTTCGGTGGCGTGCTGGTGATCGGCCTGACGACGTCGACCGGTCGGGCTGAGACCTGGGGTGTAGTGCTGTGCGTGACAGCTGCTGTGTCCTATGCCGTCGGCGTGGTCACGCAGAAGCCTTTGCTGAGTCGACTGCCCGCCGCGCAGGTCACCTGGCTGGCCTGCATCATCGGCACGATCGTCTGCCTGCCGTACACGCCCGGACTGGTCGACGAGATCGGTGCGGCGGGTCCGGCGACGCTGTGGTGGGTGTTCTACCTGGGTGCGTTCCCGACCGCGCTCGGCTTCACGACCTGGGCCTACGCCTTGTCCCGGACGAGTGCGGGTCGCATGGGCGCGACGACGTACCTGGTGCCGATGATTGCCATCCTGCTCGCGTGGGTGTTCCTCGGTGAGACTCCGGCCGGTCTTGCGCTGGCGGGTGGCGCGCTGTGCCTGGTCGGCGTGGCCGTCAGCAGGTCAGAGCGTCGCCGCAAGGTCGCGGAGGTGCCGGTGGATGCCGCTGTAGACGTCGGCCGCCGGTAGCAGGCGCTTCGGGACCTTGGTCACCACGCTGTAGTTGGCGTCGACCACGTTGGCCAGCGGGACCTCGCTGACCTGGCTGAGCAGCTGGTAGGCGTCCAGCTTGTCCAGGCCGTACAGGGACCCGAGCCAGCCGACCATGTCGACCTGTCCGGCCCGCCATGCGTCCTCGAGCGGCCGGCTCGACCCGACCACCGCCAGGTAGTCGTCGTTCTCGATCCGCGGCCAGGCCGGTCCGGGTGTCTTGAGCAGGTCGACGATCAGTACGACGTTCATCGCACCCTCGACCGCGGTCCCGCAGGACTCACCTTCGCCTTGCCGGTAGTGGCCGTCGCCGACGGAGAACAGTGCGCCCTCGACGTTCACGTTCAGGAAGCAGGTCGCGCCGGCTCGCATCTCCGGCGTGTCCATGTTGCCACCGAACGTGTCCGGCACCAGCGACGAGCGCACCTCACCGGCCGCCGGCGCGAGGCCGACCGTGCCCAGCATCGGCTCGATCGGCAGCGAGACCTCGAAGTCGCTGCCCTGCGCCTGGAATCCGACCGTCTGCTTCTCGGTGTTCACCTCGTAGATCCAGGTCCGCTCGGGCAGCGGGTCCTGGAGCGTGGCCGTCCGGTCGGTGCTGGTCAGGCCGCCGAAGAACGGGATCGTCGCGGACGCGCCCCAGCTCCGGGCCGGGGTGAGCTCGACGAAGTGCAGGACCAGGGTGTCCCCCGGCTCGGCGCCCTCGACGTGGAACGGGCCGGTCTGCGGGTTGACGAACGGCATGGTCAGCGATGCGCTCGCGAGGTCCGCCGTACTGCGCAGGCTGCCGCAGAACGCGTCCTCGGTCCAGAGTCGCAACGCTGTCCCCGGCTTGATCCGCCGCACCGGGGCGGCGCCGCCGAAGGTCCAGGCGTACTCGCCGGGCTGGGGCGTGAATTCGACGATGTCCACGAGTCGCAAACCTAAGGTGCCCAGGAGGTGTTGGGCGAGCGATCAGCGGGTTCTCAGGCGATTCTCACAGAGACGGCCTAATCTCGACAAAGATTGAACAGTCCTTCGAGCGGAGCGGGGAACGAGAGATGCGCGTACTGGTGGTGGACGACGACCGGGCGGTCCGGGACTCGCTGCGCCGTTCGCTGGAGTTCAACGACTTCGAGGTGGTGACCGCGTCCGACGGCGCCGAGGCGCTCGCGGTGATCGGCAACGTCGAGCCGGACGTCGTGGTGATGGACGTGATGATGCCGCGGCTGGACGGCCTGGAGACCACCAAGGCGCTGCGCGCGGCCGGCAACAACGTGCCGATCCTGGTGCTCACCGCGCGGGACGCGGTGGCCGACCGGGTGGACGGCCTGGACGCCGGTGGCGACGACTACCTGACCAAGCCGTTCGCCCTCGAGGAGCTGCTGGCCCGGCTCCGCGCGCTGCTCCGCCGCAGCAGCGCGCCCGGCGAGGGCGGCCAGCGCGGCGAGGTGCTGCAGTACGCCGATCTCGTCGTCGACGTGGACGCCCACGAGGTGCACCGCGGCGACGTTCCGATCCCGCTCACCCGGACCGAGTTCTCCCTGCTCGAGCTGCTGATCCGCAACCCGCGCCGGGTGCTCGAGCGCGCGGTGATCCTGGACGCCGTCTGGGGTTACGACTTCCCGACCACCGCGAACTCCCTCGAGGTCTACATCGGCTACCTGCGCCGCAAGACCGAGGTGAACGACCTGCCGCGCCTCATCCACACCGTGCGTGGCATCGGCTACGTCCTGAGAGACACCCCACCGTGAGTTCGTCCGACCCCGACTTCCCGTCGTACACCGATCGCCCGACCCAGCAGGCCGCGCCGGCCCAGCGCGGGCCGGTTCCAGGCCCGCCGCCGCCAGGCGCTCCGCCGCCGACCGGCCCTCCCGTTGCCAACGGCAACGGGAATCGGGTGGCGGCGACCGCTGCCCAGACCAAGGACTGGTGGCAGGCCAAGCTGCACCGGCTGAGCCTGCACGCCCGCGTCACCCTGCTGGCGGCCGTCGCGGTCGGCCTCGCGGTCGCGATCGTCAGCATCGCGGCGTACATCACCGTGCGGCAGCAGATGTACCAGAACCTCGACGACAGCCTGATCGACCGCGCCGGCGCAGCCGCCCAGAAGGGCGTGCTGACGAACCTGAGCAACCTCGAGCGGGTGCCCTCGGACGCGCTCGGCCTCAGCGACATCCGGGTCGGCATGGTCGGCGCGGACGGGCAGACGTTCGGCGCGCGGAACAGCCTGCTGCCGCCGATCGGCCCGGCCGAGCTCGAGGTCGCCAAGTCCCAGGGCAACGAGGCCAGCCTCCGGACCGTCGGCGTCCGCAACGGCGGGTCGCACTTCCGGGTGGTCGCCGTACCGGCGCGCTACTGCCCGCTCGGCGCGGACTGCCAGGACGATCCGGACCTGTTCCAGCCGGCCGCACTCGTCGTCGCCCAGTCGCTGGGCTCGATCGACCGGACGCTGCACAACCTCGGCGTCGTGCTGTGGGCCTTCGGGCTGATCGGCGTGATCGGCGCCGCACTGGCCGGCAACGCGATCGCGCGGTCCGGCCTGCGGCCGCTGGCGCGGTTGACCGGCGCCGTCGAGCATGTCGCCAGGACCGAGGACCTGAAGCCGATTCCGATCAGCGGGTCGGACGAGATCTCGCGGCTGGCGCTGGCGTTCAACTCGATGCTGGGCGCGTTGGCGCGCTCGCAGGACCGGCAGCGGCGGCTGGTCGGCGACGCCGGGCACGAGTTGCGGACGCCGCTCACCAGCGTCCGGACCAACCTCGACCTGCTCGCCCAGGCGGACAAGCGGGGTGGCCTCCGGCCGGAGGACCGGCAGCAGCTGCTGGACGACGTCCGCGCGCAGATGGACGAGCTGACCACGCTGATCGGCGACCTGACCGAGCTGGCCCGCGACACCCCGCAGGTGCGCAACGCCGAGCTGATCGAGCTGTCCAACGTGGTCGAGGACGCGGTGATGAAGGTACGCCGTCGCGCGCCGGGCCTGGAGTGGGACGTCCAGCTGACTCCGTTCCCGGTGTGGGGCGACGAGCGGCTGCTCGGGCGCGCGGTGACGAACCTGCTCGACAACGCCGCGAAGTACAGCATCCCCGAGGACACCCCCGTACGCGCGGACGGACAGCCGGTCGGCCGGGTCACGGTGCGGCTCCAGGACGGCGTGCTCACGGTGACGGACTCCGGTCCAGGCATCGCCGAGGCGGACCTGCCACACGTCTTCGAGCGCTTCTACCGCTCCAGCGAGGCCCGTAGCCGCCCCGGCTCCGGGCTGGGCCTGGCGATCGTGAAGCATGCTGCCGAGCAGCACGGCGGCATGATCTACGCCCGCAACGCGCCCGGTGCAGGCGCCCAGTTCACGCTGTGGCTCCCGCACGCCGCCACCCAGACCCGCTGAGTCGCAGCCGGCCCCCGGTACGCCCGTACCGGGGGCTTCTGCGTGTCTGAAGACGGGCTGACTGATCCTTCAGGGGATCTTCATGGAGTTCTTCGGTACCTCTGACGGGATCTTCAGGGGCTTCTCAGGTCCAGCCCGCAAAGTATTGGCCATGAACGAGAACCAGCCGCAGCAGCCGCAGAACCAGCCGGGCCAGAACCCGCAGCAGCCGGAGCGGACGCAGCAGTTGCCTGAGCGGACGCAGCAGCTTCCGATGGGTGGCTACGGCCCGCATCAGCAGCAGCAGTTCGCGCCCCAAGGTGGGCAGCCGCGGCCGGGTCAGCACCCGTCGGGCGGGAGTGCTTACCCACAGTTCGGGGCGCCGGGGACGCATCAGGGGACGTCTCCGGGCCCGAACTGGCCCTTCGGTCCGCAGCCCCCGCAGGGCGCCCAGACCGGGGCCCCCGCGTCGTCCGGCGGCAAGCCCAAGCGGCTCGGCCTGGCCCTCGTGGCCGCCACGGCCCTTGTGGTCGGCACCGCCAGCGGTGTCGGCGGGGCCGCGATCTACTCGGCGACGAACGACTCCACCAGCAACACCCCGTCGGTGACCGCTCCGCTGAACGGCAACCAGGCCGCGCCGGCCTCGGCGCCGGACGGCTCGGTGCAGGCCGCCGCCGCGAAGGTGCTGCCGAGCACGGTCAAGATCGCGGTCGCGACGTCGCAGGGCGCGGGGACCGGCTCCGGCATCGTGATCAGCAAGGACGGCCTGATCGTCACCAACAACCACGTGGTCGCGGGCGCCGGCAACGGCGGCGAGATCTCGGTGATCCTGAACGACGGCCGGACGGTCAAGGCCACCATCAAGGGCACCGACCCGCTCACCGACCTGGCCGTGATCAAGGCGGACGCGACCGACCTGACCCCGGCCACTCTCGGCAGCAGCGGCAAGCTCGCCGTCGGCCAGGGCGTGGTCGCGATCGGCTCGCCGTTCGGCCTGGAGGCCACCGTGACCAGCGGTATCGTCTCCGCGCTGAACCGCCCGGTGACGTCGGGCGACAACGAGCAGGACAGCACGACGGTTTTCCCAGCAATCCAGACGGACGCCGCGATCAACCCGGGTAACTCGGGCGGCGCCCTGATCGACCTCGCCGGCCAGGTGGTCGGAATCAACAGCGCGATCAAGACCGCCGGAGGATCGGGACAATCCGAAGGCGGCAACATCGGCCTGGGCTTCGCAATCCCGATCGACCAGGCCAAGCCGATCATCGACGAGCTGGTGGCCAAGGGCAAGGCCACGCATGCGCGGCTCGGCGTCCAGGTCGGCGACGCGCAGTCTTCCGGCGGGCTCCCCAACGGAGCACGCCTCGGCGAGGTGACGCCTGGCGGTGCGGCGGACAAGGCCGGTCTGCAAGCGGGTGATGTGGTGACCGCTGTGGACGGCAAGGCGATCGCGTCAGGGGACGCGTTGGTCGCCGCGGTCCGTTCGCACCGCCCGGGCGACGAAGTGAAGATCACGCTGACCCGCAACGGCCAGTCTCAGACGGTGACCGCCACCCTCGGCTCCGACAACGGCAACCCCACCGGCTGACCCAAACCCTCCCCGACCGGGACTGCGGCCGCCCACCGAGCGGCCGCAGTCCCTTTGTTTATTGACGTGCGGCCCAGCTGTCCGGACGCTACGGTCCGGCCATGGGATTTTCTCGGGGGCGGCCGCCGTACGTGGCTGATGAGCGGACGCAGCTGGTCGGGTGGCTGGACATGCAGCGGGCGCTGGTGCGCTGGAAGCTGGAGGGGCTGGCCGAGGGGGATGCGTACCGGGCGGTGCTGCCGACGTCGCCGTTGATGACGCCGGCTGGGCTGGTGTCGCACATGCGGTGGACCGAGCACTGCTGGTTCAACGTGCTGTTCCTGGGCGAGTCGTACGCGGGGAACCCGCAGTTCCAGGACGAGCCCGAGGACGCCGACATGATCGTGGACGGCGTACCGCTGGGTCAGCTGCTGGACGAGTTCGAGGCGCAGTGCAAGGAGTCCAACGAGATCGTCGCCACGCACTCGCTGGACGACGTCGGCAAGCACCCGGACTTCAGCGCGGCACAGGCCACGCTGCGCTGGATGCTGATGCACATGGTGGAGGAGACCGCGCGGCACGTCGGCCACCTCGACGCGATGCGTGAGCTGCTGGACGGGCGGAAGGGGTACTACTAGATGTCATGAGTGTGGAGATCCGGCGAGCGGGTGAGCGGTTTCAGACCTCGAGTGCGTGGCTGGACTCGCGGCACTCGTTCTCGTTCGGGCCGCACTACGACCCGGCGAACATCGGGTTCGGCTTCCTGGTCGCGCACAACGACGACACCGTTGCCCCCGGCACCGGGTTCGACACGCATCCGCACCAGGACCTGGAGATCGTGACCTGGGTGCTGCGTGGCACCCTGGCGCACCGGGACTCCGAGGGCCACACCGGTATCGTGCACCCAGGCTTGGCGCAGCGGATGAGCGCCGGCTCGGGCATCCGGCACTCCGAGTGGAACGACGGCGACGAGCCCGCGCACTACGTGCAGATGTGGGTACGCCCGGAGGAGTTCGACCTCACGCCGTCCTACCAGCAGGCTGCCGTGGACCTGTCGTCGGGTGAACTGGTCCCGATCGCGTCCGGCCTGCCGAAGCACGCGAGCAGCACCGCGACCACCATCAACCAGAGTTCCGCCGGGATGTCGGTGGCCCGGCTGGCTCCGGGTCAGGCGGTCGGCTTGCCGGCGGCGCCGTACGTGCATCTCTTCGTTGCCGAGGGCACCGTGAGCCTCGAAGGCGCCGGCGACCTCGGTACGGCGGACGCCGTACGCCTGACCGGGGTCGACGGACCCCGCGCCACCGCGGGACCCGACGGGGCCGAGCTGCTGGTGTGGGAGATGTACTAGTCCCGCTGCTCGCTCATCGTCCAGACGTGCCGGAGGGCCTGGCCGGCCACGCCCTCGGGGTTCTGCGCGAAACCTTCCACGAACTGGCTCATGTGCTGCTGCCAGCGCTGGTCGACCGGGTCGTCCTTCAGCTTCGCGACGGCGGCCTCGAAGTCGTCGCACACGACCAGGTGGAACAGGTCTCGGCCGCTGCGCCAGATCGACCAGTCGTCGATGCCGGCGGCGCGCATCACCGTGATCAGTTCGGGCCAGACGCGGGCGTGCTCGAGCTCGTAGGCCTCTTCGGTGCCGGGGATCAGCCGGCTGTGCAGAGCTAGGCGGGTCGTCACAAGGGAGCAGAATACGCCGGGTGACGGCGCCGCGGTGACCGAACCGTTACCCGTCCCGATGGCTGGATTCCTCGACGGGGACGGTGATCGGCTGGCAGGTTTGGGGCTCGATTCGGACAACGTCTTCCCGGAGGCCTGATGCTGCAGCGGACCCGGCCTGCTGGTACGCCGACCTGGGTGGACCTGGCCGCCGACGACCCGGTGGCGGCGAAGGCGTCGTACGGCGAGCTCCTCGGCTGGACGTTCGACCGGGCCGACCGCGGGAACTACTGGACGGGTTCACTGGACAGCCATGACGTCGGCGGGATCGGCTCGAAGAGCAGCCGAGAGCTGCCGAGCCGCTGGACGACGTACCTGGCGACCGACCAGCTGGAGCGGACGCTCGCCTCGGTCGTGGCCCACGGCGGCCGGGTCGTGCAGGGGCCTTACGACGTCGAGGAGCAGGGGCAGCTGGCGATCGCGGCCGATCCGGACGGGGCGCGCTTCGGCTTGTGGCAGGCGGACGAGCACAGCGGGACGCCGCGCCGTACCGATCCTGGATCGCTGGTGTGGAGTGAGGCGCTGAGCCGGGACTTCGAGGCGGCGAAGGCGTTCTACGTCGCGGTGTTCGGCTACGAGGCGGAGGAGATCGGCGGCGACGGTCCGCGGTACGCCGCCTTGTACGCCGGTGGCCGGCCGGTCGCCGGGGTCGCCGAGCTGCACCCGGACCTGCCGGCGGGATCGTTGCCACCGCAGTGGCTGCCGATCTTCTCGACCGCCTCCACCGATGCGGCGGTCGCCACGGTGTGCGCGGGCGATGGGCAGGTCGTCTGCGAACCGTTCGACACCGACTTCGGCCGGATGGCGATCCTGGCGGACGCCGAGTCGGCGCCGTTCGCGGTCATCACGCTGGGCTGACGCGATTCGTCCTGCCTCTTGCCGTGATTCACCGCGGCGATCGATTGCTGCCCGATCAGGGAATTTGCCGATCACCGCCAACCCCGGAGGCAGAGGGCGCGTCGTAACTTGAGTGGCTTGAGTAGTTTCGCCCTCGTGGGGCGAGTGCCACACGCCGAAGACTGTCCCAGGTCTCCATCCGTCGTCGTGCGAGAGTTGAGAACGTGAAGCGAACCACTGCGATCGTCTGTCTGAGTAGTCTGCTGATCACCGCCGGTTGTTCGGACAGCAAGTCCGGCAGCGGCCCAGCGGATCCCAATGACGAGAAGCAGGCGTCCGCCGAGGTGGTGAAGCAGTTCGCCACCGCCTGGGTCGCCGCGTGGGCCCCGGACGGCAAGCCGGACGCGGCCGGAGCGCTGACCGACAACCCGACGGTCTTCGCCAAGCGGCTGGACGATGTCGACTCCGCACTGGTCGCGAGCACCGTGAAGGTGACACCGCAGGGCGACCCGGACTGCACCGACGGGAACACCTGCACGCAGGAGCTCGCGGTCGAGGCCGAGCTGCGTGGCATCGGCACGATGAAGTGGACCAGTACGGCGACCGCCGTGAAGGTCAACGACGCCTGGAAGATCAAGGCGGCCGGCGACACCATCTACCCCGGGCTCGGGGACGCGAACTACCTGAAGCGGGTCCGCGCACTGCCCGCGCGGGCGTCGATCCTGGACCGCAACGGCACCGCGCTGACCGCGAACCGGCAGGTCGTCATCGTCGGTGTCGCGTCCGGCGCCAAGGCGACGGCAGCGACGTACGCCGCCTTCACGAAGTATCTCGACGTGGACGGCGCGAAACTCGCCGCCCGGGCCAAGGCCGCGCCGGCCGGCCAGTTCGTCGACGCGATCACCATCCGCGCCGAGGAGTGGGAGAAGCTGCGGCCGACGATGGGCAAGCTGCCCGGCGTGCTGACGATGGGCGGCACCCAGTCGCTGCCGCCGACCGCGTCGTTCGCGCGGTCGATCATCGGCACGATGAAGACCGCGACCGAGGAGACCCTGAAGAACGCCGGCCCGACCGCGTCCGCGCAGGACCAGGTCGGCACGACGGGTCTGCAGTACGCGTTCCAGCAGCAGCTCGCCGGGACGCCGGGCGGGACGGTGACGCTGCGGGACGGCAAGACCAAGATGACGATCAAGACCGTCTTCAGCCAGAAGGGCACCGCCGGGAAGCCGGTGAAGACCACGCTGGACACGAAGCTGCAGGTTGCCGCCGAGGCCGCGCTGGCGACGAGCAAGCTGCCCGCGTCGCTGGTCGCCGTACAAGCGTCGACGGGTCAGATCCTGGCGGCGGCGAACGGGCCGCAGCCGACGAACTACAACCGCGCCTTCCAGGGCCGCTACGCCCCGGGCTCGACGTTCAAGATCGTCACGTCGGCGGCGCTGCTGGGCAGTGGTGAGACCGCCGCGACCTCACTGCCGTGCACGAACACGATCACCGTGTTCGGCAAGTCGTTCAAGAACTACGACGGCCTGGCGGCGTACGGCGCCGGCACGATGCAGAAGGCGTTCAACGAGTCCTGCAACACCGCGTTCATCTCGCAGCACGGCCGGCTGCCGAAGGACGGGATGACCAAGGCGGCCGCGATGTTCGGCCTCGGCCCGGACCTGAACCTGTCCATCCCGGCGTACGGCGGTTCGGTGCCGGCGCCGAAGGACGATGTCGCCGAGGCCGCGTCGATGATCGGCCAGGGCACCGTGACCGCGAGCCCGCTCGGGGTCGCGATGATCGGTGCGGCGGTCAAGAACGGGACCGCGATGAAGCCGGTGCTGGTCCCGGAGAAGGACGCCGCCGGGCCGGCCGCCTCTCCGTTGCCACCGGCAACCGCTGCGGCGCTGCGCACCTTCATGCGGACCACCGTCACCGGCGGTACGGCGAAGGTGCTGGCCGGCAACGGCGCGGTCGCCGCCAAGACCGGCACCGCCGAGGTGGTCCAGAACGGCAAGGTCGTCACCAACGGCTGGATGGTCGGCTACCGCGGCGACGTCGCCTTCGCCGTCATCGTCGAAGGCGGCGAATCCGGCGCCAAGGCCGCCGGCCCGATCCTGAAGAACTTCCTCGGCCGCTTCCAGTAGGACTTCCCTGAGAGTTCCCTGAACTCGCGGTGCTTCGGGGAAAATGTCACTTAGGGTGGCTGGATGGAGAGTTTGACCTGTCCCAAGTGCCGAGGCGCGATGCGTACCTACGAACGCAGTGGCGTCACCGTCGACCAGTGCAGCGAGTGCCGCGGGATCTTCCTGGACCGTGGTGAGCTGGAGCGGCTCGTCGACGCCGAGCTGAAGTACAACGCACCGCAGCCTCGCCGCGAGGAGAAGCGGTACGACAACGACCGCCGGGATTACGACGACCGCCGGGGGTACGACGACCGCCGCGGCGACGACCGGCGCCGGTACGACGATGACGACCGGCGCTACGACCCGCGGTACGGCAACCAGGGCCACCCGCGCAAGAAGAAGAAGTCCTTCCTGGAAGAGCTCTTCGACTGATCCCGGTTCCCGGCGCTGTGATCGCCCGTCATCGACGCGCGGCGATCACAGTGCCCTGCGCGACGGCGCACAGCGTGGCGGCGCCGTCGCCGTCGACCGTCGACAACTCGCAGGTGCAGGTCGCCTGCCGGCTGCCCGCGTACGCGACCTTCGCCTCCGCGCGCAGCACCGCGCCCTGGGCCGGGCGCAGGTAGCTGATCGTGAAGCCACCGGTCAGCACCTCGGGTCCCAGCGCCGATCCCGCCGCGAACGTGATCGCGTTGTCGGCCGCGTAGCCGACGACGCCGCCGTGCAGGAAGCCGTTCTGCTGCTTGAGGTCGTCGCGGATGTCGAGCTCGAGGGTCGCCCCGCCGTCGCCGAAGGCGGTCAGCCGGGCGCCGACCAGCACGCTGAACGGCTGCGCGGCCAGGGCCTTCTCGGCCAGCTCGTAGGTCAGCTCCATCCGTCCAGGTTAACCGGCGGGTAACCCTCAGTGCTGCCGAGCGTGCAGGGCCGGTTCGCGCTCCTCCTCGGTGGTGCCACCCCAGACGCCGTACGCCTCCCCGACGACCAGGGCGTGCTCGCGGCACTCACGGCGGACCGGGCAGGTCCCGCAGAGTGACTTGGCGAGCGTCTCGCGGGCGTGCTTGCGCAGGCCGCGCTCGGACTCGGCGGCGAAGAAGAGCTCCGGGTCCACGTCGCGGCACGCGGCCTCGTCCTGCCAGGCCCAGTTCTCGATCAGCGGGTACGGCAGACCGACCGGCGCCTTTGCCACTGCGCCTGCGGGCGGTTTGCGCCGTCTCATCCCGGTTCCCTCACCTGCGTCCTCATCACGTGTTCTGGTACCCGTCGCGCAAACGCCGGGGCAGTAAGGTCGGCA
The DNA here is from genome assembly GCF_053592935.1 of Kribbella sp. NPDC002412. Classification (NCBI taxonomy): domain Bacteria; kingdom Bacillati; phylum Actinomycetota; class Actinomycetes; order Propionibacteriales; family Kribbellaceae; genus Kribbella; species Kribbella sp. NPDC002412. The sequence goes on along the minus strand of NZ_JBSFBL010000011.1, from coordinate 47,894 downwards.
GATGAGCACGCCGCCGCCCGTCACACTCCGTCCGATGACCGAGGCCGAGTTCGAGGCCTGGAAGCACCGCAACGCCGAATCGTTCGCCGCCGGGATGGGACCGGCCCGCGGGCTGACCCCGGAGGAGGCGATCGAGGTCGCACACCGTGAGGTGCAGAAGCTGCTGCCCGACGGCCGGGACACCGAGGACCACGTGATCTGGATGGCCTGCGACGGCGACGAGCCGGTCGGCAGCCTGTGGATCACCACGAAGCCGCGGATCCCGTTCATCTTCGGTCTCGAGGTCGACGAGAACCACCGCGGCAAGGGCTACGGCCGCTCGATCATGCTGGCCGGCGAGGAGGAGGTCCGCCGCCGCGGCCACACCCAGCTGGACCTGAACGTCTTCGGCAACAACAGGACCGCGATCAACCTCTACACCTCGCTCGGCTACACCGTCACCTCACAGCAGATGCGCAAGAAGCTCTGAGCGTCGCCCGGGCTTGTCGGCGGGCTGTGGTTACCTGTGGGGTATGAGCTGGTGGGTCCTGCACGTGGACATGGATCAGTTCATCGCGGCTGTCGAGATCCGGCGGCGCCCGGAGCTGGTCGGGCTGCCGGTGGTGGTCGGCGGGTCCGGGGATCCGACGCAACCACGGCAGGTCGTGGCCACCGCGTCGTACGAGGCCCGTGAGTTCGGTGTGCACTCGGGGATGCCGGTGCGGGCGGCGTACAAGAAGTGTCCGCAGGCGGTGTTCCTGCCGTCGGACCCGGCCGCTTACGAGGCGGCGTCGACCGAGGTGATGGACACGCTGCGTGCGTTCCCCGTGGTGGTCGAGGTGTGGGGCTGGGACGAATGCTTCGTCGGCGCCGAGACCGACGATCCGGAGCGGCTGGCCGCGGAGCTGCGAGCGGCGGTCGCCGAGAGTACGACGCTCACCTGCTCGATCGGCATCGGCGACAACAAGGTCCGCGCCAAGCTGGCGACCACGTTCGCGAAGCAGCCGCGGTCGCACGCGACACCCTTCGAGGAAGCCGGTGCGGCTCAGGTCGACGGCGTCTACCGCCTCACGGCCGCGAACTGGCGGGAGGTGATGAACCACCGGGCGGTCCGGGAGCTGTGGGGTATCGGCAGCCGGATGGAGCGCAACCTGAACGAGCTCGGCGTCGTCACCGTCGCCGACCTCGCCGCCGCGGACCTCGACGTGCTCCGGAAACGGTTCGGCCCGAAGATGGGCGCCTGGTACGCCGCCCTCGGCCGCGGACTCGGTGACACCCAGGTCACCGACGTCCCCCGCGAGCCGGTCTCCCGCAGTCGCGAGGAGACGTTCCCCGAGGACCTGGCCGAGCGCTCGGAGATCGTCGAGCAGGTACGCCGAATCGCCGTCGAAGTGACCCGGGACGTCGTGGCTGAGGGCCGGAGCATCCAGCGGATCGCGGTGAAGGTCCGGTTCAAGAACTTCTACACCCCGATCAAGAGCCGCAAGCTCCCCGAGATCACCCAGGACCCCGAGGTGATCGCGGCGGCCGCGCTGGCGGTCCTGGAAAAGTTCGACCTGAATCGCCCGGTCCGCCTGCTGGGCGTCCGGGTCGAGTTCGCGACTGGCTAGAGGTTGTAGGTGCGGGTGGCCGTGGTGTTGAAGACGGCCTCGCGGTCGGCTGGGCTGAGGGTGGCAGTGAGGGTTTCCGCGGTGCTGACGACGTCGGCGTACGACGCGGCGAGCAGGCAGACCGGCCAGTCGGAGCCGAACATGGTCCGGCTCGGACCGAAGGCTTCCAGGACGGTGTCGGCGTACGGCTGGAGGTCAGCGGGCTTCCAGGTGGACCAGGGGGCCTCGGTCACCATGCCGGAGAGCTTGCAGGTCACGTTGGGGAGCGCGGCCAGCTCGCGCAAGTGACCGGCCCAGGGCTCGAGCGGCTCGCCGATCACGGGTTTGGAGATGTGGTCGACGACGAAAGTGAGGCCGGGATGAGCTCGCGCGGTCTCGATCGCGGCGGGCAGGTGCGGGGTCTTGGTGAGCAGGTCGTAGACCAGGCCGGCGTCCGCGACCGCGGCCAGACCGCGTTGCACCTCGGAGCGGAGCAGCCAGTTCACGTCCGGCTCGTCGTGGACCTGGTGGCGGATCCCCTTCAGATACGAGCCATCCGGTCGCGCGAGCAACCCGGCCAGGACGTCGGCGATGTCGGGAGCGGTGAGGTCGACCCAACCGACCACGCCGGCAACCAGATCGTTGCTGGCAGCAACCTCCAGGAACTCCACGGTCTCCTCGACCAGCCCGACGGTCTGGACCAGCACGGTCGCGGTGACGTCGGCCGCCGCGGCCAGTGGGACCAGGTCGTCGATGCCGAAGCTGCGCCGGATCGGGTCCATCTCCGGACCGGCCATCCAGCTCTGCTCACGGACGGTCAGGTCCCAGACATGATGGTGAGCGTCGACTCTGCTCATGCGACCCGCCTGTCGTCGATTGCGTCACTGTCCCAGTCGATCCCGAGCCCGGGCGTGTCCGGAGCCACCGCGTGACCGTTTGCGACAACCATCTCGGAGCGCGTGATCGCCCGCAACTGCGGGATGTGCTCGACGTACCGGCCGTTCGGTACGGCGGCCGCCAGGCTGACATGCAGTTCCATCAGGAAGTGCGGGCAGACCTCGAGGTTGAACGCCTCGGCCAGGTGCGCGACCTTCAGCCACGGCGTGATCCCGCCGACCCGGGCCACGTCGACCTGGACGATCCCGGCTCCGCCGGCGGCGACGTACTCCCGGAACTGCGACACCGAGTACAGCGACTCGCCCACCGCGATCGGGATCGAGGTCGACTCCGCCAGCCGGACATGGCCGGTCAGGTCGTCCGCAGGGAGCGGTTCCTCGAACCACGACAGGTCCACGGCTTCGAAGGCAGCGGCTCGCCGCTTGGCCTCGGCGTACGTCATCGACTGGTTCGCGTCGACCATGATGTCCAACGACGGTCCGACCGCGTCGCGCACCGCCTGCAGCCGCTCGAGATCCTCGTGCACCCGCGGCTTGCCCACCTTGAGCTTGACGCCTGGCCAGCCGGCTTTCTGCGAGGCCAGCGCCCCGGCGACCAGTTCGTCGGTTGTCAGGTGCAACCAGCCGCCCTCGGTGTCGTACAGCGGCACCCGCTGCCGGTACCCGCCCGCCAGCCGCCACAACGGCTCGCCGGCCCGAAGGCACCGCAGGTCCCACAAGGCGGTATCCACCGCCGCCAGCGCCAGGGAGGTGATCGCGCCGACCGTGGTCGCGTGCGTCGACCAGAACAGGTCCGACCAGATCGCCTCGACGTTGCGCGCGTCCGCGCCGGCCAGGCGCGGCAGCAGATGGTCCCGGAGCAGGGCGAGTACGGCGGTGCCGCCGGTGCCGATCGTGTAGGAGTACCCCAGTCCGCTGAGCCCGTCGGCCGTCTCCAGCGAGACGAAGATCGTCTCCTGCTTGAGGAACGACTGCACCGCGTCGGTCCGGACCGTCTCGACCTCGAGGTCGACCAGGAACGCCTCGGCCCGGACGATCGCAGTACTCACCGTGGTGCCTCCCAGATCCTATAGGATATTGCGAAGCTGATGCTGCCGCTTCACACTGGAGCCGTCAAGTGTGGGGCAGAATGAGAGCCCTCTGGGAGGAGCCGACGGTGACGGATGCGCATGTGGGTCTGGCGGGGCAGCTCACGCGCCTGCCGCAGCGACAGGTGCTGAGCGACGACGTCTACGAGACGGTCAAGGGCCTGATCATGGACAGCGTGGTCGAGCCCGGCACCCGGCTGAACATCGACGCGCTGACGCGGGAGCTGGGTATCTCGCAGACCCCGATCCGGGAGTCGCTGGCCCGGCTGGAGTCCGACGGCCTGGTGATCAAGGAGCCGCTGCGCGGTTACCGGGTGTCGTCCCGGCTGACGCCGGCCGAGTTCGAGGACCTGTTCGAGTACCGGCTGCTCATCGAGCCGTGGGCGGCGGGCCGGGCCGCGGAGCGGGCGAGCACCGAGGACCTGTCCCGGCTCAAGGCCGAGATGCTGAGCTACACCGACGTACCGGACCGTCCGGCGTACGAGAGCTACCGGGCGATGGCCGCGCACGACCAGCGCTTCCACGACCTGGTCCTGGAGCTGTCGGGCAACGAGACCGCGCGGCTGTCCTTTGCTCGGACACACTGCCACCTGCACCTGTTCCGCCTGTACTACGGTGGCGGCATCGCGACGAAGGCGTTGCGTGAGCACAAGGCAGTCGTGACCGCCGTCCGGAAGGGCGACGCGGGAGAAGCGGCCGACGCGATGCGGTCGCACATCGAGGCCTCCCGGGCTCGGTTGCGGCCGATGTTCGACAAAGAGTGATCCGTCCTCATCCAGGGAGATACCTGTGGAACTGCTGCGCCTCGGCGCGGTCGGCGAGGAGCGCCCGTACGTGCGCGCCGCCGACGGCACCGTTCACGACCTGAGCCCGCTCACCGCCGACATCGACGGGGCCTTCCTCGCCTCGGACGGCATCGCCCGCGCCCGAGCCGCGCTGGCCGCCGGTGAGCTGCCGGTGGCCGATGTCGAGGGCCTGCGGATCGGCGCCCCGGTCGCGCGCCCGCCGGCAGTGGTCTGCATCGGCCAGAACTACGCCGCCCACGCGGCCGAGTCCGGCGCCGAGCCGCCGAAGCAGCCGATCGTCTTCTTCAAGCACCCGAACACCGTCGTCGGGCCGTACGACGAGGTGCTCGTGCCCCGCGGCGCGACCAAGACCGACTGGGAGGTCGAGCTCGCCGTCGTCATCGGCAAGGAGGCCCGGTACGTCGAGACCGACGAGGACGCGCTGGCCTGCGTCGCCGGGTACGCGGTCTCCAACGACGTGTCCGAGCGCGCCTTCCAGATCGAGCAGTCCGGCGGCCAGTGGTCGAAGGGCAAGTGCTGCGAGACCTTCAACCCGCTCGGCCCGGCGCTGATCCCGGCCGACGAGGTCGACGACGTCCAGAACCTCGACCTGAAGTCCTTCGTGAACGGCGAGCCCCGGCAGGCCTCGAACACCCGGGACATGATCTTCACCGTGGCCGCGCTGATCCGCGACCTGTCGCAGTACATGACCCTGAGCCCCGGCGACATCGTCAACACCGGCACCCCGGAGGGCGTCGCGCTGTCCGGCCGGTTCCCGTACCTGGCCCCCGGCGACACGATGGAGCTCGAGATCCAGGGCCTCGGCAAGCAGAAGCAGACCCTCGGCAAGGCCTGATCGAAACTGTCCCCGGCCGGCCTTAGGGTCGGCCGGGTGGACTTTCTCGACGACATCCGGACTTCGTACGACACCGTCGCGCAGTCGTACGCCGAGATCGTGCAGGACGGGCCGGCCGACGAGCCGGAGTACCTCGACCTGTTCGCGAAGCTGGCGTCTGGTCCGGTCCTCGATGCGGGTTGTGGGCCGGGAAGGCTCGCCGGCCTCCTGCACGAACGCGACCTGCCGGTGATCGGTGTCGACCTGTCCCCCGGCATGATCGAAATCGCCCGGCGCGACCATCCGGGCCCGGACTACCGCGTCGGCTCGATGACCGCCCTGGAGCTCCCGGACGGCTCGGTCAGCGGCGTGATCTCCTGGTGGTCGATCATCCACCTGCCCCGCGAGGTGGTCCCGGACGCGTTCGCGGAGTTCCACCGGGTGCTCGCTCCGGGCGGCGTCCTCCTGCTCGGCTTCCACGTCGGCACCGAAAGCAACCACAAGACGTCCGGGTACGGCGGCCATCCCATGAACATCCACGTGCATCGGTGGACGGCCGACGCCCTCACCGACCTCGCGGTCGCCGCCGGCTTCACGCCGTACCGGGATCCTGTCATCGCCCCCGACCGCGTGTTCTTCCGGAAGTGAGACCCATGACCTCGCGCGTGCGCACCGTGACCTTCGACACCCACGACCCGTACGAACTGGCCGGCTTCTGGCTGAAGGTTCTGAAAGCTCCCCGCCCCGACGACGACCAGCCCGGCGACCCGTACGCCGCCGTCGTGACGGACTCGATGACGCTGCTGTTCGAGCAGAACGACGACGAGAAGGTGGTCAAGAACCGAGTCCACCTGTGCCTCGAACCGGACGGCCCTCGCGACGAGGAGGTCGAGTGGCTGCTCACCCTGGGCGCCACCGTCGCCCACGACCGCCGCGAACCCGACGGCACGGGCTGGGTCGTCATGCACGACCCGGAAGGCAACGAGTTCTGCGTCCTCCGAAGCGCCGCCGAACGAGCCGCGACGAGCTGAGAGGATCCATCCCACGCGTGCTACGCAGCCGCTCCTGCGTCGCGGGCGGGAGCCCGCAAGAATCGGGTGGGTGGGAGCGCGCGTAGCGGCCGCGACGGAGGAGCGGGTGCGTAGGAGGCGTGGGTAGGACCTGCGTGGGACAGACCTACAGGTCGTCGACGTAAGGGGTTTGGCCCGTGAACGTGATGCGCCAGTCGGTGTTGTGGGCTTCTACGGTCAGGTCGTAGCCCTCGCGCCGCGCCAGGACGCGGTACTTGCCGTCGTCAACCGGCTCGTCCTCGACCTTCCAGCCGCGGGCCTCCAGCGTCTCGGCCGCGAAGCTGATCAGGGCCTCGGGGTCCGGGGACGTCGGGTCGCCGGTTTCGACCGTGATCGTGCACACCGACTCCGGTCCGCGGTCGTCGGAGAGCGCGCCTGGGCTCACCGGACCGACGTCCTGGGTCACCGTGGGTGTCTGGGCCGGTACGACGGTCGCCGCGACCGCGAGCAGTTCCGAGCGGAGGAAGTTGCGGGCCTCGGTGAGCGTCATATGGGTCCTTTCGGGTGACACCCACCGTCATACACCTTGCCCGGCAACTCCCGCGACGCCAAAGCGCGATTCGCCTGCGGGTTGACCGTCAGCTGAGCGCGAGCGACCAGGATCCGTTGTGGAGGGAGAGGGTGACTGTCGCCAGCGGGCGGACGTCGACATGGCGCAGGGACTCCGCGGGCGCGTCGAGGACGTAGAGGACGATCGCCCGGACCACCGCGGGGTGGACGACGGCCACGACAGTGCGGCGATCGTCCTGCTGACCGACGTCGCCGAGCCAGTCCGCGACCCGGGTCAGTACGTCGTTCTCGGTCTCGCCACCCGGCGTCGCGGTGTGCGGGCGCTCGAGCCAGGCGGCGACCCGCTCCGGCTCGGCGGCCAGCAGGTCCTCGAGCTCGCGCCCGGACCATTCGCCGTACTCCCGGTCCCGAAGCGCCGGCTCGACGACCGGGGTCAGGCCGAGGGCTTCGGCGGTGCGTACGGCGGCCAGCTCCGGCCCGGCGTACACCGCGTCGGCCTCGAGCTTGAGCTCGCGGGCGGCTGACAACCCCGCCGGGTCCGGCTCGGCGTCACCACCGAGGACGAGGCCGCGCAGTGCGGGAGTCAGGGCATGCGCGACCAGTGTCAACCCGGTCATGGGGCCTCCCCGAGCGCTGGCGAGGCATTCAAGACAGTCAAGCGGCAACCACCTTCTGTCGGGACAACCGGCGGTCCACCGCGGCGGCGTACCCGAAACCGAGCAGGAGCCACAGGGTCGCCTGCGTACCGAGCGAGGCGAACCGGAACTGCCACAGCAGCGTAGCGGGGAACGACCCCGGAACCTCGTTGATCGCGGGCAGGATCAGGTACGCCGCCACGATCGTGACGAGGAAGGCACCGACCCCACCGGCGAGCCGCGCGAGATCGCCGTACCGCGCGGCCCAGCGGGACGCGGCGACGCCGGCCCACACGGCGAGCAGGCCGATCACCAGCGTCAGCAGGTAGGTGACGGTACGGCGGGTGATCGTCTCGGGGTCGCCGACGGCCGGCGGGTTCGGCGGGTACTTCAGGAACGGCACGAGCACGATCCCGACGAACCCGGCCGCGGCCAGGCCGAGAGCGGCGTACGAGTCGTTGCCGGTCCGCAGCTTGCGCCGGAGCAGGGTGTAGCCGACGGCGAAGATGCCGCCGAGGGCGACGCCGTACAGGGTGGTGGCGACGAACAGGCCGGCCCGCTGGCCGTCCCGGGAGACGAGCGGCTCCTCCTCAGCTTCCTGAGCAGTGCCGTCGCCATGGTCATGGGTGTGCGCGCCGGCGGCCTCCTCGATCGCGATCGCGGCATCGATGTGCGGTTCGCCCATCGTGTACGCGAAAGCTCCGGCCAGCAGGCCGGCGAGGAGTCCGACGATCAGTCCGCGCACCAGGAGCGATCCGAAGGTGCGCATCGGGCTAATGGCAGGGCACGCCGAGCAGGTGCCGGCCGTCGTGCATCAGCTCGTGCAGGTACATGCCCGACTGCGACACGGCGCCCTGGTCGAAGGCGACCAGATAGCCGAGCACAAGCAGCAGGCCGACGCTGAGCAGCGCGACGGCGAGCAGCCGGGGTGAAAGGGCCGGTACGGCGACAGTGCGGGCAGGAGCTGCCATCTGAACCTCCTGGGGAAGTGCGCGTCCCCTTCGAAAGGCTGCTGGTACCCGAGCGTCCTGACTCACGAGCAGTGCTCGCTCACAGTGGCGCGGCCGTGCCGGACTCTCACCGGCTTCCCTCATGGCACCGCAGTTTGTCCCCCGCACCGTAGCGGTGAGGTTGGACAGGGGTCAACGAGTGAGCAACGGAGGTGACTTTCCCCACCGCGCCGGCCTGCGGCCGGCGAAAACAACAAAAGGGTTGAACGGGGGGCACGGTCAACGAGTGGACAAGTGAGGTGACGTTCCCCACGACCGCGCTTAACCTGGGCAGATGCCGTCGGCTCATCATCTGGTCGCGTTCGCGATCACCGCGTTCATCATCATCGTCGTCCCCGGTCCGAGTGTGCTGTTCATCGTCGGCCGGGCGCTGGCGGTCGGGCGGCGGGAGGCGGTGCTGACGATGGTCGGCAACACCGTCGGCGCCGCGGTCCTGCTGATCGCCGTCGCCCTCGGCCTCGGCACCCTGATCGCCGCCAGCACGATCGCCCTGACCGCGGTGAAGCTCGCGGGAGCGGCGTACCTGATCTATCTCGGCGTGCAGGCGTTCCGCAGCCGCAAGTCGCTGGTCGCGGCGATGACGAGCGGCGTGAAGCCGGGCAGCAGCCGTCGGACCATGCGTCAGGGCTTCCTGGTCGGGGTCACCAACGCCAAGACGGCCGTGTTCTTCGCCGCCGCGCTGCCGCAGTTCGTCGACCCGGGCGCGAGCAGCCCGGCGTGGCTCCAGATCCTGATGCTCGGCCTGATCTTCATCGCGATCGCCCTGGTCTCGGACAGCGTCTGGGCGCTGGTCGCCGGCACCGCCCGCGAGTGGTTCGCCCGCTCACCGCGCCGGCTCGAGCTCGTCGGCGGCACCGGCGGCCTGATGATCATCGGCCTCGGCGCCAGCATCGCCGTTACAGGCTCGAAGGAGTAGTACGACGTCCCGCTTGCACGCCGAGGAGGGCGAGCAAGGCGGGGAGCCCGAAGGCGACCAGGTAGGCGGTCGGGGCGGAGTGCGGCTCGAGTACGGCGAAGAGTGAGCCGCCGACGGCCAGGACCGTTGCGGTGGACAACGAGTCGCTGAGCTGCAGGGCCGAGCTGTTGGCGCCCTGCTCGTCGCGCTCGGAGTACTCGAGGACCAGGACCGACAGGGTCGGGAAGACCGTGCCCATACCGAGGCCGGTCAGGCTCCAGCCGAGGATGCCGACGACGACCGGGACCCCGTCGTTCAGGGTCAGCGCCGCGGTGACGATGCCGAGCAGGATCGCGACCATGCCGGCTTGTAGGAAGACCGCGTGCGAGAACGGCTGGTTGGGCCGGCCGCGGTACCAGGAGGCTGCGGTCCAGCTCAGCGCGCTGACGGTCAGCACGAGTCCGGCGACTGCCGGAGACAGGCCGCGCTCCCGGGTCAGCATCAGCGGCAGGAAGACCTCGGCACCGAAGCCCGCGGCCGCGACCAATCCTCTGAGCGCGACGACCGACGGCAGGCCGGACCTGAAGACGAAGGTGCCGCTCGGCAGCAGCTTCGGGGCGAACGCAACGACACCGGCCAGACCGATGGCGAGCAGCACCAACTGCAGTCCGCCGTGCTGCTGGCCGCCGTAGTGCAGCAGCCCCACACCGACTGCAGCCGCGACCGCCCAGAGCGCGCGCTTGTCCCAGAGCCGGCCGGACCGGGCTTCATGGGCGTCCCCGCGGGCCAGACCAGGCCGCATCACAAGCGCCGCCGGGATCGCGATCACCGGTACGGCGAGGAACACGATCCGCCAGTTGGCGTGCTCGACGATCAAGCCGGCGATCGCGGGGCCGACGAGCGACGGCACCACCCAGCCGGTGGCGAAGGCGGCGAAGATGCGCGGCCTCAGCTGGGCCGGGTACAGCTGCCCGACCACGACGTACAGGGCAACCGTCAGCAGGCCGGATCCGAAGCCTTGGATGACGCGACCGACGACCAGCACCTCCATCGTCGGTGCGAGACCGGCGATGAGCAGGCCGGCCAGGAACCAGGCCGTCCCGTGCCAGAGCGGCCGCGTCGGGCCTTTGAGGTCGCTCCAGGTGCCGGAGATGACCATCGCGACCACGCCGGATGCGAGCGGGCCGCCGAAGGCGAGAGCGTAGAGGTAGAGCCCGTCGAGCGCCTGGGCGACGGTCGGCATGGCGGTGGTCACAGCCAGCGACTCGAACGCGACCAGGGTGATGAGCGCGACCATCCCGATGGTCAGCGCCCGGTACTGCGGCGAGAGCACACCACCTGTCGTGGGCGTGGCTTCAGTGCTGGTCGGGTCCGCGGCTGTCGTGGTCATGCCGAGAACCCTCGGACATCAAGTGCACTTCAAGTCAACTACTAGAGCACGGCGGCGAGGACCAGCGCCGCGATCGGCGGGACGGCTTGCGCCGCGGCCGCCCGTAGCATCCGGAGGTCGGAGGCGATCAGGACCAGGCCGGCGCCCGCCATGCACGCGCAGCTGAACAGCGCGATCGCATGCCCCTTGTCACCACCGGCGATCAGCCCGCCGAGCGCGCCGAGGGCCAGAAACAGGTTGTAGAAGCCCTGGTTGAACGCCCACGGCGCCGCGACCGCGGCCTCCGTCTCGTCCTTGACCAGGAACCGCCGATACGTGCTCGGCTTGCGGAACAGCAGGCTCTCCATCGCAAACACCGCCAGATGGAAGACACCCGCCAGTACGACGAACACCTGCGCAACGACGCTCACGAGCGAACCGTACTCTCAGCCGCGCCACTCAACCGCGAAGGCGCGCGCGGGGTTGGTCCGGAAGATCGCCTCCGCAACGTCCTTCCCTAGCTGCCGTTCGATCCGCGGGCGGAGGTGGGTGAGCAGGTACGGCATGCCAGGCCCCTCTCCGGTCGCGGCCCGGGCCCGTGCGGTCGTGGTGTCCCCGCCGAGCAGCAGCCGGTCGCCGTACCCGCTGTCGACGAGTGCGGCGAGGCACTCGATCAGCCACGGGTCGGTCGCGTGGTTAGCCCGCGACGGCCCGTCGAAGGCCAGCCACGCGCCACGCTCGGCCAGCTCCCGGTGCGCCCTGTGGTCAGGCGACCGGTTGAGGTGCCCGAGGATCACGCTCGACGGCGGTACGGCGAGCTCGTCGACCAGCAGATCCAGTACGGCGTCCGCCGCCGAGCCGTGCTCGTGGTGAACCGCGATCGGCGCGCCGGTCGCGTGATACGCCTCGGCCGCGGCCCGCATCACGAACCGCGCATGATGGTCGAGCACCTGGAACCCGCCGGCCACTTTGATCAAACCGGCCCGCACCGAACTGTTGCCGATGCCAACGGTCAGCTCCCTGACGAAGATCTCCACCAGCCGATCACATAAACCGGCGACGAACCCTTCCGGGTAGTGCTCGACCCGATGCAGCCCAGTGGCCGCGACGATCGAAACCCCTGTATTCCTTGAGATCTCCGGCAGCTCGTCCGCGTGCCGCCCCAACCCGTGAGGTGTCCATTGCACGATGGCCTGCCCACCCGCCGCGGCAAAGTCCCGCACCTCGGCCAGCGCCGCGTTCACATCATCCAGCTCCTGCCCGGGCAGCACGACCGAACGGAAGAACAGGTGGTCGTGCGAGTCGCAGACGCCGAGCTCATCGGGTGCGAGGTCGCCCAGCACGGCCCGGACGCCGACGCCCGCCCGGTCACGAGCGGCTCGGTCGGACGTTGTAATGGTTGACACGTTACCAACGTAACGGGCGGGGCGTTACGATGTCCAGGTGGCTGATCGGATGGACTTTCGCTTCGACCTGGGCGCGACCTGGCTGAACCTCCTGGCGACCCGCGGAACGCACTTCGGCGAGCACCCGGTGGAGCGGTTGCCGACGGTCGAGCGGTTCGCGGAGTGGCTCGACCGGGTGGAGTTGCGGCCGGTGCGGAAGGTGACGGCCGAGGATCTGGCGTCGGCGTACGAACTGCGCGAGCTGTTGCGGCCGATCGCGCTGGCAACAGTCGACGGCGTACGCCCCGATGCGACCCAGGTGAAGGCGCTCGAGAGGTTGGTCGGCGACGAGCCGATGCGGGTGAAAGTGACCGGTCGGCTCGTGCGGAGCCGGCCGGCGACGGCAGCCGAGGCGCTCGGGCGGATCGCGCGGCAGGCGATCGATCAGTTGACCGGGCCGGAGCGGGAGTTCCTCTCGGCGTGCCCGGAGCATGACTGCCGGGGCGTGTTCAGCGACCCGTCGGGGCGGCGCCGGTGGTGCCCCAACCCGACCTGCGCCACCCGAGGCCGAGTCCGAGCCCACCGAGCCCGGAAGGCCCAGCCAGCCAACACCTGACCGGGCCTTTCGAACTGCCCCCGAGCGTCAGCGCCAAGCCGGGCCCGGGTCGTGTAGTTGGTTCAGCGGGCGCGGCGGGAGGTGCCGATGCGGGCGCCGGCGGAGAAAGCGGCAGCTCCGGCGGTGCGTGAGCTCGAGCCCGGCGTGGTGGTGCTGTAGGTCTTCGGTGTGCTCGCGGACTTGGAGCGACCACGACCGCGGGACGGGCCGCCCGACTTGGTCCCATCTCCTGGGCGCTGCCCGGCGGACCGCTGGCCCGTCGCCGACTGCGAGCCACGCCGGCGGCGGTTGCCGCGCGCTGAGCCGGAGCCGGTGGAGGCGACGCGCTCTGATGCCTGGAGCTGCGGCTCGACAAAGGTGCGTTCGCCTGGAGCCAACTCGGTGAGGAGCGGGTCGCCGGCCTTGAGCTTGGTGATGGTCGGGGCGATCCCGGCCTTGCGGGTGAGGTCGCGGACATCGCGGACCTGGTCGTCGGTCATCAGCGTCACGACCGTGCCCTCGGCTCCGGCGCGGGCGGTGCGACCCGAACGGTGCAGGTACGCCTTGTGCTCGATCGGCGGATCCGCGTGGATCACCAGCGCGACGTCGTCGACGTGGATACCGCGCGCCGCGATGTCGGTCGCGACCAGCGTCTTCGCCGTACCGTTGCCGAAGGCCTCGAGGTTCCGGGTCCGGGCGCCCTGTGACAGGTTGCCGTGCAGCTCGACGGCCGGGACGCCCTGGGCGATCAGCTTCTTCGTCAGCGCCTTGGCGCCGTACTTGGTCCGGGTGAAGACGAGCGACCGGCCCGGCGCCGCGGTCAGGTCGACAAGCACCGGCAGCCGGGAGTCGGACTGGACGTGCAGCACGTGGTGGGTCATCTTCGCGACCGGCGACTGCGCCGAGTCGACGCTGTGCGTGACCGGGTCGGTCATGAACCGCTGCACGAGTACGTCGACGCCGGCGTCCAGCGTGGCCGAGAACAGCAGCCGCTGGGCGTCCGCCGGGGTCGCCTCGAGGATCCGCCGTACGGCGGGGAGGAAGCCGAGGTCGGCCATGTGGTCGGCCTCGTCGAGCACGGTGATCTCGACCGCGTCGAGCCGCACGTGACCGGCCTGCAGGTGGTCCTCGAGCCGGCCCGGGCAGGCGACGACGATGTCGGCGCCCTTGCGCAGGCCGGTGATCTGCGGGCCGTGGCCGACGCCGCCGAAGATCGTCATCGTGCGCAGGCCGAACGCGTCGGTCAGCGGCGTGATCGACGCCTGGATCTGGGTCGCCAGCTCACGCGTCGGGGCCAGGATCAACGCCCGCGGGTGATGCGGCCGGCGCTTGGAACCACTCGCGGCGAGGCGGGCGATCACCGGCAGCACGAACGCGTACGTCTTGCCGGAGCCGGTCCGCCCGCGACCGAGCACATCCTTGCCGGCCAGCGAGTCCGGCAGCGTCGCCGCCTGGATCGGGAACGGCTTGGACACACCGGCAACGGACAGCGCGGCCACCAACGGACCCGGTACGCCGAGATCGGCGAACGTGAGGTTGTCGGGGACAACCAACTCGGCCACGTCGTCGTACGCGTTGAGGTCTGCGGTGTTGTTGCTGTTGACAACCTTCGGCTGCCGGTCACCGCGGCGGCGCGGCCGGTTGCGGCTCGGCCGCTGCTGACTGCCGTCCGCGGCTGGAGTAGGCGCACCCGCCGTGGTACTGGAAGGTGCGGCGGTCGAAGGCGCACCTGCACCGTCGGGCCGGGCGCCGGAGCGGCGCCGGCGGCGCGGACGGGAGGTGGAAGTGGATTGGTCTTGCGTGGATGTGGACGTGGGGCGGCTGACCGCCATGCAATGCTCCAAAAGATCGGGGGTCGTCCTGCCCGGCGCGGCTCCGGCCGCGGCGCGTGGTAGTCGACTGCTGGCGCAGTGTGTTTGCGCTCACCGGCCCGAGGCAGAACTGGGCGGGCCGTCTCGATCAGTCTACGGCACCGGGGGCCACGCGCACGTGAGTTGTCCACAGGAGGTCCGTCACATAGGTTCAGCGCGTGACTACGGCTGACTCCCGGGTGATCCCGGCCAAGGTCGGGAGCGAACGCGAGCTCCTGCAGGGTTTCCTCGACTTCCACCGCGGCACACTGCTCTGGAAGCTGTCCGGGCTGACCGGCGAGCAACTCGTCCAGCGCACGGTCGAGCCGTCGAGCATGTCGTTGATCGGGCTGGTCCGTCACCTGACCGAGGTCGAGCGCTACTGGTACCAGCGCTGCCTCGCCGGGCAGGAGGTGCAGCACAAGTTCTGGAGCAACGAGTACCCGGACGGCGACTTCGACCTGGTCGACCCCGCACAGGCGGAGGAGGATCTGGCCGGCTACCAGGAGATCGTGAAGATCTCCGACGGCATCGCCGCCGAGTACGAGCTCGACCACACCTTCATCCGGCCGAAGTTCGGGACCGAGTACTCACTCCGCTGGCTCCTCTTCCACATGGTCGAGGAGTACGCCCGGCACAACGGGCACGCGGATCTTCTCCGCGAACGGATCGACGGCTCGACGGGCGAGTAGTCCCCCACACGCACGCGTGGCCCCTCCGCCGTGGCCAGGAGTCGGGGGCTGACCGGGTGTCTGGTGGGCTTGAACAGGAAATAGCCTGTTCAAGCCCACCAGTTCCTCCGCACGCCCCCGGGAAGTGTCAGACCTTGACCGACCGGATCAGGCCGACGATGTCGTTGACCACGCCGCGGACGCCCGGGACGCGGGTCAGTCGGAGGAGGCGGTCGACCAGCGGGACCGAGCGGTCGATCAGGGCCTTGGTGCGGCGGAGGTCGGTGCTGTCGTCGTGGACCCAGAACAGCACGATGCCCATCTGCATCAGCCACAGCAGTTCGGGCAGTTCCGCCTTCAGGTCGGCGGGGAGCTTGAGGTCGGAGCCGTCGACGACCTGGCGGAAGGTCTCGACGCTCGCCTCCCGGGCCGGCCTGGACTGGTCGCTGAACGGCGACAGTGGGCTCTTCGGCTCGGCCGCCGTCTTGAAGAACGTCCCGGCGAACTCGTGGTACGGCGCTGCCACCTCGAGCCAGGTCCGCAGTACGCCGGTCAACCGCGGCACGAACGCCTTCTCCGTGGCCAGGATCGACGCGACCGCCTCCCGGTGCTGGTCCTGCAGGTGGTCGTAGTACGCCTGCATCAGGTGCTCTTTGGAGCTGTAGTAGTAGTACGCGTTGCCGACCGACACGCCCGCCTCGGTGGCGATCGCGCGCATCGTCGTCTTGCCGTACCCCTGCTCGCGGAACAGCCGCAGCGCGGTGGACAGGATCAGCTCCCGGGTCTGCTCACCCTTCGACGTCGCACTTTCCGTCACATCGGTCAGCGTAGTCACCTCCCTCCCCAGGATCCCGAACGCTGGTCCAGCTCCGCAGACCGGCGGCCGCCTGCACCATGGCCCGCGCCACCGGCCGCATCGCCGGACTCGCCAGCCGTACGGCGGTGTGCCTGTGCTCCCACGTCGTCCACAGGCACACGATCCACGCCCGGTCGCCGACGTACACGGAACCGTCGTCGGCGACCACCGTCACCTCCCGCAGCGTGGCCGCGTGGTCCAGGCCGGGGTAGAGCGCCCGCGCGTCCGCCGACCCCGCCGCGACGAACCGCAGGTGCACCACCCCTCCGCGCCCGTTCGGCGCCGGCCGCTGCGCCGCCAGCCACGCTCTGAACCGGCGGCACAGCCCACACTGCTCGTCGTACAGGACGGTCAGCTCGCGCATGATCAGTAACCGAAGCGCGGCGACGGCTCGGCGGGCGGGAGCACGTCGTTCGGCGGCACCGGCGGGTTGGTCATCTCGTCGATCCGGCTGCGGCGGCGGATCGCGTTGAAGATCCAGACGTTCGTCAGGTGCAGCGCGCCGAGCACGAGCATCACGATGCCGAGCTTCACACTCAGCTGCTCGAACACCCCGCGCGCGTCCACCACCGCGTTGTCGGTGCGCAGGAACAGCGTCACGAAGCCCAGGTTCACCAGGTAGAACCCGACCACGAGCAGCCGGTTCACCGCGTCGGCGAAGTCCTCGTTGCCGTGGAACACGTCGACCAGGAAGATCCGCCCGTTCCGGCTCAGGGTGCGCGCCACCCACACGATCAGCGGCACGGAGATCACCAGGTACAGCAGGTACGTCGTCACGGTCATGCCGATCACATCCTCACTTTTGAACACGTTCAACTTGAACCTACAGGCACCTTTTGAACATGTTCAAGTAGCCTGTGACGTGAGCTGGGTCTCGTGCTGGGGCAGGATGGCGGGATGACGACCTGGGTCTTCGAGGGGACGGTCCTGCCGGCCGGGGACGCCGGCCGGCTCGTGTTCGGCGCCGGTGACGACGACGTGCTGCCTGGGCGGTTCGCCGTACCGGGGCTGGTGGACTCGCACTGCCACCTGACGATGGGGCCCGGCGACAACGGGCCGGTGATGTTCGGCGCGGACTTCGCGAACGAGCGGCTCGGCGAGCTGGCCAACGCCGGAGTGAGCGCGCTGCGGGACGTCGGCGGCAACCGTGAGGTGACGCTCAAGCTGGCCACCACCGAGGACGACGGCCGTCCGTTCGTGCTCGCGGCCGGGCGCTTCCTCGCCCCGCAGGGCCGCTACTTCCCGGGGATGTACGACCCGGTCGCCCCGGAGGACCTGCTGGCCGCGGTCGAGGCCGAGATCGCCGACGGCGCGACCTGGCTCAAGCTCGTCGCCGACTTTCCGGCGGTCGGACCGGACGGCCCGATCCGCGGCAGCGAAGTGGCGCAGACCTACCCGACCGACGTCATTCAGGCGATGGTCGACCTCGCGCACTCACGGGGTGCGCGAGTCGCGGCGCACACGAACACTGCGATCGTCAGCGAGCTGATCCGGGTCGGTGTCGACTCGATCGAGCACGGTACGTCACTCACCGAGCAGGACCTGGAGGCCCTCGGCGCTCGCGGCGGCGCCTGGACGCCGACCCTCTGCGCCTCGGTCAGCGAGATCCCGAACGCCACCCCGGAGCAGGAGTCGCGCCGCCAGGCCCGGTCGGAGTACCTCGCATCGGTGCTCCCGCTCGCCGACCGGTACGGCGTTCGCGTGCTGACCGGATCCGACGTCGTGGGCTCCGTGGCCGGCGAAGTCGCCCTGCTCGTGAAGCACGGGCTGACCGTGGACCAGGCGCTGGCCGCCGCGTCGACGAGCGCGCAGGAGTACCTCGGCCTCCGCGGCGACGGCAACCTCGTCACGTACGACGCCGATCCGCGCGAGCACCCCGCCGTCCTCACGAACCCGGCGGCGGTCGTCCTGAACCACCGGCGGATCGCGTGAAGGAGAAGGACCTGGACCGCTGGGTCGCGAAGTACCGGAGGGCCTGGGAGTCGAACGACCCGGCCGACATCGCGGCATTGTGGACCGAGGACGCCGCCTGGTACCGGCGGCCGGACGAGGAGCCGGTGCTCGGCCGGGACGCGATCGCGACCGCCTGGCTGGAGGTCGCGGACGCGCCGGGTGAGACGACCTTCGAGTACGACGTGCTCGGGTTCGGCGACGGGGTCGGGTTCGTCCGCGGCTGGACCACGTACCTGACCGAACCGCCGGCCGAGTTCAGCAACTTGTGGGTGATCCGTCTCGACAAGGACCGCGCCCACGAGTTCACCGAGTGGTGGATGGAAAAGCCGCTCTGAGCTAGCCTTCCGGTAGGCGCTCAGGGTGCCACCGGTCCGCGGGAAGGGCTCAGCCCACCTGATCATGGAGTTGTGCGGTAGCTGTTCACCTCCTTTCTCGCCTGACGACGCGGACAGCAGGCTCGTAGAGAGGAGGTCGCGATGCCGACCCGGAATCTCCCGAACGACCCGCACCTGGACCACCTGCGCAAGCAGGCCAAGCAGCTCCTCAAGCAGGTCCGTGCCGACAACCCCGACGCAGTCGCCCTCGCCGCCGAGTTCCACCCGGTGCAGACGCTGGCCGACGCGCAGCTGGTGATCGCCCGGAGCTACGGATTCCCCAGCTGGCCGCGGATCGTGCGGCATCTCGAGCTGGTCGACCGGTACAGCCGGTCGCCGCATCGGCAGCCGATCGGCGGCCCGCTCGAGACGCCCGAGCAGCGAGCGGACGAGTTCCTCCGGCTGGCGACTCTGCACTACGGGCAGGACGACCCGGCTCGGCAGCACGCCGCGCGGGAGCTGCTCGAACGCTCCCCGGACATTGCCTTGAGCAACATCTACACCAAGGTGGTGGCCGGCGAGCTGGACGCCGTACGCGCGGATCTTCCGCAGCAGGCCCGCGCAGAAGGCGGGCCGTACCGCTGGGAGCCGTTGGTCTACCTGACCTACAGCCGTCTGGACGCGCCGCATCAGGTGGAGATCGCGCGCCTGCTGCTCGAACACGGCGCGGACCCGAACGCGGGCTATCTCTGGCAAGGCCTGCCGTCGCCCTTCACCGCGTTGACCGGCGTCTTCGGCCGTGGCGAAGGCGATCAGCCACCGCATCGCGACCGGGTCGAGCTCGCCCGGCTGCTGCTCGACGCCGGCGCTGACCCGAACGACAGCCAGACCATGTACAACTGCGGTCCCGGTGCTCCCCCGCCGTACGACGACGTGCACCTGGAGCTCCTGCTCGAGTATGGACTCGGCCGGGGCGACGGCGGTCCTTGGCATGAACGGATGACGGCTGCGCACCCGACACCACAGCAGCTGATGGAGGACGAGCTGGTGTTCGCCTCGTCCGAAGGCCTCCTGCATCGGGTCGAACTGGTGCTTGCCCAAGGCACTGATCCGGAGGGGCGCGGGACCGAGCACCCGGTCTTCTGCGGACACCGGGCCTACGAGCTGGCCGCCATACAAGGGCACACCGAGATCGCCGAGCTCCTCCGCGCTGCCGGGGCGGCCCCGCTGGACGAAGTCCACGAGGTGTTCGCCGCGATCATGCGAGGTGAGACCCCGGACGTCAGCCCCGAGCTCGCCGCGCGTGCCGTCGCCCGCAATCCCTACCTCCCGATCCGGGCCGGCGAGATCGGCCGGACGCAAGCCCTGGAACCGTTGCGGAACCTGGGCTTCGACCTGAACATCATGGGCGGATCCGCAGCAATCCACCAGGCAGCGCTCTACGGCCACCTCGACACCGTGAAGAAGCTGATCGAGCTCGGCTCCGACCCGGAGCAACGCGATCCGTCGTACGGCGGGAACGCGCTCGGCTGGGCCGAGCACAACCACCAGCAGGCGGTGATCGACTACCTCAAGGGCTTACCGCAAGGAACAGGAACGCGCTGAAAACCATCAGGTGTACGGCGCCCTGCAGCAACGTCGCACGGCCGGTGGCCAGCGTCAGCATGCCGGTCACCACCGTGAGCACGAACAGCACCATCTCCTTGCCGCCCAGCCCGAGCACCAGCGGCCCGTCGAGCCAGATGGACGCGATCGCGATGGCCGGGATGGTGAGGCCGATGCTGGCGAGCGCCGACCCGAGCGCGAGGTTCACGCTGGTCTGGAGGCGGTTCCGCAGTGCTGCGCGGACTGCGGCAACCGTCTCCGGCAGCAGCACGAGCAGGGCGATGAGGACGCCGACCACCGCGAGCGGCGCGCCGGCCGACTCGACCGCGGACTCGAGCCTCGGCGACACCGTCTTGGCGAGCCCGACCACCGAGACCAGGCAGACGAAGAGCAAGCCCAGGCTGAGCAGTGCAGTCTTGCCGCTTGGCGCGGCCGCATGCTCGTCCGGGTCCTCCTCGTCGACCACGGCCGGCGCCTCGACATCACGGTGCCGCTGGACCTCCGGCGCACCGGCGAGGACCGGCAGGAAGTAGTCGCGGTGCCGGACGGTCTGGACGAAGACGAAGACGCCGTACATCACCAGGGAGACGACACCGGCGAAGGCGAGCTGGGCCGGGCTGAACTGCGGGCCCGGCGCGCTGGTCGTGAACGTCGGCAGCACCAGGCTGAGCGTGACGAGCGCGGTCATCACGGCCAGGGCGCTGCTGGACGCCCGGACACGGAACTCCTGCACGTGGTGCCGCAGCGAGCCTACGACGAGGGACAACCCGAGGATGCCGTTGCAGGTGATCATCACCGCGGCGAACACCGTGTCCCGCGCCAGCGACGACGCCTTGTCGCCGCCGGACGCCATCAGCGTCACGATCAGCGCGACCTCGATCACGGTCACCGCGAGCGCCAGGATCAGCGTGCCGAACGGTTCGCCGACGCGGTGCGCGACGACCTCGGCATGGTGGACGGCCGCGATCACGGCGGCGCCGAGCCCGGCGCAGACCAGGATCAGCAGGACCGCGCCCAGGTCGCGACCCCAGGACACCAACAGCACGAGGAAGGCCAACGGGGGGACGGCCAGACTCCAGCGTGGGAGCCCTTGGATCACGGTGTTTGTCATCCCCAGGCAGTCTATCGGGAATGGTGTTGGCATCCTGGGCTTCTCGGGTGATGCTTCTCGCACTATGTCAGTACAGATCAGGAATGCCACACCGGCCGACTGGGCGGCGATCTGGCCGTTCTTCCACGACATCGTCACCGCGCAGGAGACCTACGCCTACGACCCGGATCTCACCGAGGAGCGGGCGCGGGCGCTCTGGATGTCACCGTCCAAGGACCCGCTCAGCCGGACCACGGTCGCGGTCGATGCCGATGGCACCGTTCTGGGCAGCGCCAACATGTACCCGAACCGGCCGGGGCCGGGGTCGCACGTCGCGAGCGCGAGCTTCATGGTCGGCTCGGCCGCCCGCGGCAAGGGCGTCGGGCGGCTGCTCTGCGAGGACATGATCGACTGGGCCCGGCGATCAGGCTTCCGGTCGATCCAGTTCAACGCCGTCGTCGAGACCAACGCGGCAGCCGTGCACCTGTGGCAGGACCTGGGCTTCACCATCATCGGCACCGTCCCCGAGGCCTTCCACCACCCCAAGCACGGGTACGTCGGCCTGCACGTCATGCACCGCCCGCTCTGAGACCCACGGAGGCGGCGCGCAGGACTGCTGCGGTCAGCGCGTCCAGGACGCTGGACTGGAGCTTCCAGTGCTGCCAGTACAGCGGCACGTCGATGTACTTGCCAGGGGCAACATCCACCAGGCGGCCGGCGGCCAGGTCGGGCTCGGCGACCTCGTCCTCGATCATTCCCCAGCCGAGGCCGATCCGGACGGCCTGGTGGAAGGCGCCGGGCGCCGGCACCGCGTGCGTCGGCGGGTCGAGCCTGCGCCTGGTGACCTTGCGGATCAGCCGGTGCTGCAGCAGGTCCTTGGTGTTGAACACGATCATCGGCGCCTCGGCCAGCGCCTCCGGCAACGGCTTCCCGGCCAGCCAGCGCTCCGCGAACGCGGGCGTGGCAACCGGCAGGTACCGCATCTTCCCCAGCGGCACCACGCGACAGCCCTGCACCGGCCGCGGGTCGCCGGTCACCGCGGCGAGCACCGTGCCGTTGCGCAGGAACTCCGCGGAGTGCTCCTCGTCCTCCTGATGGACGACGAACCGCGCGGCGTGCTGCTCGGACAGGTCGAGCATCGCGGGCAGGAACCAGTTGTTGAGCGAGTCCGCGTTCACCGCGATCGGCAGGCGGAGCGTGTCGACCTTGCCACGGACCGCGGCGATCGCCTCCAACTCGAGCAGCGAGACCTGCCTGGCCAGCCGGAGCAGGGCCTCCCCCGCCTCGGTGGGTTTCGCCGGCTTGGCTCGCATCACGACGACCTGGCCGAGCCGGCTCTCCAACGCCTTGATCCGCTGGCTGACGGCAGAGGGCGTGATGTTCAGCCGGCGCGCGGCCGCGTCGAAACTGCCTTCGTCAACGACGGCTGCGAAGGTGTCGAGCTGTGCCGAGTCGATCTGCATGATGAAGCCATGCTAATGCCCCTTCAGAATCTTTAGCTGGTCTGATGGAGTCGGGTTACCTACCGTCGTAGCCATGCCCCTCCTTGCCGGATTTGCCACGACGTTGTCCCTGATCGTCGCGATCGGAGCGCAGAACGCCTTCGTGCTGCGTCAGGGCCTGCGTCGCGAGCACGTGCTGCCGGTGGTGCTGGTCTGCTCCCTGTCCGACGCACTCCTCATCTCCAGCGGCATCGCCGGCCTCGGCGCCCTGCTCACCCGCAGCGAGCTCGCGCTCGACATCGCGAAGTACGGCGGCGCCGCCTTCCTCTTCGTGTACGCCGCCTTCGCCGCCAGGCGCGCGCTCAACCCCGGCGCGATCAGCCCGGCCGACCACGCTCCCGCCGCGCTCCGCAGCGTATTGCTGACCTGCCTCGGCTTCACCTACCTCAACCCGCACGTGTATCTCGACACCGTCGTCCTGCTCGGATCGCTGGCCAACCAGCGCGGCGCCGACGGCCGCTGGGTCTACGGCATCGGCGCTGTCACCGCGTCGTTCACCTGGTTCTTCGCGCTCGGGTTCTTCGCCCGCAAGCTCACGCCCCTGTTCGCCCGCCCGCGCGCCTGGCAGGTCCTCGATTCGACCATCGCCGTGCTGATGGCCGGTCTGGCCACCTGGATGCTCCTCGACTGACCCAGACTGTGCCCGTGGACGTGACGGTGTTGTGCGATGCGGTGGCAGTGTTCCCGGAGCCCGTCGAGGACGCGCTGCCGGGGTGGAGTGCGGACCATGCGGAGTGGACCTCGGCGGTGATGCCCGGGAACGTGCGGGCCGCGGGGTGGTGGCTGCATTTCCACAGCTATCTCGTGACCGGGGACGCAGGTGTCGTTCTCGTTGACGCGGGAGTGGGCCCAGCGGGCGGCGAGGCCGCTGAGTGGCTGGGGGTGAGCGGACGGCTGCCGGGGTTGCTGGCGAAGGTCGGCGTACGAGAGAGCGACATCGACACCGTGGTGCTGACGCATGTGCACCTGGATCACGTGGGGTGGAGCGCGGAGGCCGAGCGGCCGCGGTTCGAGAATGCGGAGTACGTCGTACAGCGGGCCGAGCTCGAGCATGTGCGGGGCGGGGCGACGTACGAGCGGATGATCCGGCCGATCGTCGACGCCGAGCAGCTCCGGGTTGTGGACGGTGAGACCGGGATACGCGGGCTGCGGCTCGTGCCGACGCCCGGGCACACGCCCGGGCATCAGTCGGTGGTGACCGAGCGGGCAGTGCTCGGCGGTGACGTGCTGGTGCATCCGGCGCAGGCTCGATGGCCTGAGCTCATCTACGTGTACGAGCGGGATCCGGCGCGGGCCGTGACGTCGCGGCGGGAGGTGCTCGCGCTGGCGGCCGCGTCGGGGATCCCGATCGCGGCCGCCCATCCCCATGCTGCGCTGTCCGGTGATGCGCGCGCGCTGGCCACTCCGGCCGATGGCAGCGAGGTTTGCCCGCCGTACAAGCTTTAGCGGTAGCCGGTGGTGTCGGCCGGCTTGCCGGGGTCCTGGACCTCGACGATGTAGCGCCACGCGTCCGGCCGGCTCCCGTCGAGATCGGTGAAGCCGTAGACCTGCGCGAGCTCGCCGCTCGACGTGGACTTGCCGTTCCAGCGCCGTACGTCGGGATCCGCGGCCAGGGCCGCCACCGCGCGGCCGACGTACGACGGGCTCTCGGAGATCGCGAAGTGCGGGATCCGCTCGGTCGCGTCCTGCCAGGTCTCCTCGGTCACGCCGAAGCCTTCGAGCATCGCCTCGGACCGCAGCCAGCCGGGCGTGAGCAGGACGGCGGTCGCGTCGTACTTGTCGAGCTCATGCGCGAGCGCGAACGCCATCCGGCTGACGGCGCCCTTGGCGAGGTCGTAGAAGAACGAGACGCGGTAGTTGTCCGCGTTGTACTCGTTCGTCCCGTCGGTCATCTCGATGACCAGGCCACCCGGTGACTTGATCAGCAGCGGCAGCGCGTAGTGGCTGGTGATCACGTGCGTGTCGACGCCGAGCCGGAGCAGCCGCAGGCCGTCCTCGAGGTTGCTCTCCCAGACGGTCTTGTCCCACTCGGGCTCGCTGAACTGACCCCAGATGTCGTTCACCAGGATGTGCAGCGCGCCCTGCTCGGCCTCGATCCGCTCGACCAGCGCGCGGACCTGCTCGGGATCCAGGTGGTCCACCGGTACGGCGATGCCGTGGCCGCCGGCCTGGTCGACCAGCTCGGCGGTCTCGTCGATCGTCTCCGGCCGGTTCATCTCCGACCGCCGCCCCTTCGTGGTGCGCCCGGTCACGTACACGGTCGCGCCCGCGGCGCCGAGCTGGACCGCGATGCCCCGGCCGGCCGCCCGGCTCGCCCCGGTCACCAACGCAACCTTCCCCGCCAACGGCTTCATACCCGCCTCCACATTTTCCATACGTTGTATGGTTATGTACCATACGGCGTATGGTTAATGCTGGCAAGCGGTCCGGTCGACCCCGTGCCGGGGAGGAGCGGCTGAGCCGGGAGGCGATCCTGACGGCGGCGCTGCGGATCGTCGACGACGAGGGGATCGACGCGCTCACCATGCGGCGGCTCGCGTCCACGCTCGGGGTCAACCCGATGTCGCTCTACCACCACCTGCCGAACAAGGCGGCCGTCCTCGGTGGGCTCGCCGAGCTCGTGTTCGCCGGCGTGGAGCAGACCGATCCGGGCGACGCCGTGCCGTGGCAGGAGCAGCTCAAGGAGGCGGCGCGGGCGTATCGCAACGCGCTCCGGGCACATCCGAACCTGGCGCTGCAGGTGCTGTCCGATACGTCGACAGTCTCGGAGGTCGTGGTCGTGACAGTGGAGCCGTACTACCGCGCGCTCGACCGGGCCGGGCTGTCACCGCGGCAGATCGTCGAGTCGGTGAACACGCTGGTCGACTTCATCCACGGCTTCGCCCTGGGCGAGGCTTCGGTCCGCTCGGAGACGTTCGACCTGGCGCCCGACCTGCTCGCTCGGGTGCAGGGACTGCCCGAAGGCAAGGCGCCGACGCTGGTGCGGGTGGTCAATGAGCTGGGGCCGGAAGGCCTCGCCTACGACTTCGACAGCGGCTTCGAGTCCGGACTCGCGGTGCTCACCGCCGGCATCGCGACCTTGGCCGGCCGCGGCCGGTAGCGCGAGATCGCGACCCCGACCAGGCAGAGCAGGCCGCCGAGATAGGCCAGCGGCGCCGGGCTCTCGCCGAGCAGCAGCCAGCCGAGGAAGATCGTCAGCGGCGGGACCAGGTACGTCGTCGCGCCCATCCGCCCGGCGGTGGTCCGGGCCAGCGCGTAGGCCCAGGCGGTGAAGGCGATCGCGGTCGGGAACGCACCGAGGAACACGACCCACCAGATGCTCGACGGTCGCGCGTCAGCCGTCTCCCGGACCAAGGCCGGCGCGAACGGAAGACAACTGATCGTGCCGATGACGCAGGCCAGCCAGGTCACCTCGAGCGCCGGCAGCCTGGCGAGCAGGGGCTTCTGCGTGACGACCCCGATCGCGTACGCCGCCGCGGCGACGAGGCACAAGACGACGCCCCACGTCTCGGCCTGTCCGTCGGACGACGACATGCCAATCAGCACCACCCCGCCGAACGCGGCGATGCTGCCGATCACCAACTGGCGCGGGAAGCCCTCGTGCAGGAACACGCCGGCCAGCAAGGCGATCAGCAGCGGGCCGATGTTCACCAGCATCGAGGTCGTGCCGGCGTCGAGGTGCTGCTCGGCCGCGTTCAGCGTGAGGTTGTAGACGCCGAACCACAACAGCCCGCACGGCAGCAGGAACTTCCAGTCACCCTTCGCCGGCCAGCGGCGTGGGCGGGTGAACACGAACACTCCCAGCAGCACGCTGCCGACCAGCAACCGGCCCAACGACAGCGCACCGGCCGAGAACTCGTGCCCGACATGACGGATCGCCACGAACGCCGCAGCCCACAACACGACCGCCACCGCCGCCGCACCCACCGCCAACACGCTGTCTTTCCTCATACCTACGACGCTAGGTCTCGGACACTTCGGCGGACACCGAATTCTTCGCCGGCGGCAGCGCGAACGGTACGACGATCGCCGTCAGCAACACCGGGATCGTCAACGCGGCAACCAGCACCGCCATGCTGAACCACAACGAACCGACCGCGAACCCGACGTAGACCGCGACCGCGAACACCTCGGCGAAGAACCCGGACACCGACGTCACGGTCGCTCGCGCCGGACCGGTGATCGAGTCCTGCAGCCGCGCCTCGGCGACCACGATCACCAGCTGCATAACGCCGTACCCGATCGCGATCGGCGCGAAGCCCCAGGCCGTGCCGCTCAGCGCACCCCAGGCGATGAGTCCGGCCGTCGCGCCGAGCCCGACCGCGAAGGTTGCTGCTGGCAACTTGTACGCCGGTCCCGCGAGCGCGCCGCCGATCGCCTGCGCGGCGACGGTCACCGCGATCAGCAACGGCACCACCGTGGTCGACGCTCCCGCATCTCGCGCGAGCAACGGGAAGTACTCGTCGAACGCCAGGAAGCCACCCAGCAAGGCGACGAGCACCACCGCTCGCCGCACGGCCCGACTGGTCAACGCCTCGGTCACACCGGCCCGCAGCATCGTCCAGTACTCGGTGAGGGCAGCCCGGGTGGAGGTCGAGTGTGGCTCGTCCTCCTCCGGCTGGGCCGGCTCGACGGCCGGCGCCTCCGGGAGGGTCAGCGCGACAGCAGCCTGAACCAGGCAGCTGAGGACACTGACGATTCCCGCCAGCACGTAGCCACCGAGGTCGAACAGCGGCGCGGCCAACGCGGTCGCGGCGAGGTTGGCGATCAGCGAGGCCGACCTGGCCCGGCCGAGCAGCCCGGCGTACTTGTCCGTGCAGTCGCGGGCAGCCAACTCGTCGTACACGAAGGCCTCGAATGTGCCGGAAATCAGCGCGGACGAGACGCCCCAGAGCACGAAGCCGAGGGCGAAGCCGGCGAACGACGGCACGGTGATCCACGCCGTGTACCCGAGCGCGCTGATCAGCGCGCCGAGGACCAGCAGCTTCCGCCGTGAGTACGTGTCGGCCCAGGCGCCGGACGGCACCTCGAGCACGAAGGCAGTCGTCGACCAGATGACGAACAGGATCGAGATCTGGGCAGCCGACAACCCGTGGTCGGCGAACAGCAGCTGGTACAGCGGATACAGCGGGATGAAGTCCTGCAACGCCTCGTACGCGACGATGCGAGTGGACAGGCTCTTCGGTAGGCGGTCAGGGCGTCAAAGGTGCGGGCTCGGGTATCTCATGCCTTGAAAGATACGGCGAAATCAGCGCCCCAGCAGGTCTTTTCTTCCGGGTGTGGACAAGTGCAGGACCTGGTACCGCGTGCCGGGCACCGCGCCCGGCTCGGGCGAGCTCCACAAGGTGAAGAACACCAGCTCCCAGCGGCTGGGATCGACGGCCAGCGCCGCGGAGTGGACGCCGGATCGCCCTGCGTTCTCGCGCAGCACCTCGAGCGCCACACCGACCGGATCCGCGGGGTCCACGTCGTTGGGCAGTGCCTGCGTGTGCCTGGTCGCGCTCAGTGCGGGCTGGTCCGACTCCGGGCCGGCCAGTGCCTCCACGCCGGTCCAGTGCCGCACCGGCGGACGGCCGAAGGACGTGCAGATCGCGCTGAAGAACCCGCCGCCCCAGAGGAAGCGGCCCATGCCGGCCGAGTCGTTCCACAGGTAGAACGGCGCGTACTGGTTGATCATCGCGCCGTTGGCCCGGTCCTGGATCAGGTACGCCTTGATCCCCAGCCCGTCGAAGTCGTCCAGCCGGTGCCCGGTGGTCGCCACCCGCCGCCTGATGATCCCCATGTCGTAGTCGGTCGGCAACGTGATCTCGTACTGCATCGCGTCCACGGTCCACACCCTTCCGCTCGGTCGCCGACATACTAGTAGGTACAGAAGAATTGGGGAGCGCGGTCGTCCACGCGTCGGTCAGAGTAGGGCGATGGGTGACGTGAGCGAACGGATCTGGGCGAAGTTGCCGGAGGGCAGCCGCGACGCGCTGGTCGACGGGCTGAGTCCGTCGGACCTGCAGTCCGTGCTGCTGGACGTGAGCCGTGGCCGGGCCGCGAAGGTGACGCCGGCGCGGCTGCTGCAGCGGTGGCAGCAGGACCGGTTCGTGCAGCCGTCCACGTCCGACCCGCGGCGGCTCGTGAAGACCCAGCAGCGGCTGTGGGAGCTGCTGCCAGACCAGTTCGCGGGCGTCGAGCTGTCGCCGGTGACGCCCCTCGGCACGTGCTCGGCGGTCTCCAACATCAACCAGCACCAGGTGCTCAGCACGATCCGCAGCACCGAGGTCGCCAGCGACCCGACCAACGAGCTGGCGATCGAGGCCGCCGTACGGCGTCGTGCTGGTGAGCCACGTGTACACCTGGCTGCGTGCCAGCGAGTCGTGCGGGCACAGGCGGTCGACGGGCCGGGGATGTTCGCGCACTTCCAGCTGTTCGTGCTGGTGTCGAGTGCGCGGGACACCGGCTCGGGACGGACCGAGGCGGAGCTGCTGGTAGATCACCTGCGCTACTGGCACGACGTGCTGGGTGACGCGGCCGAGCTGACGTTCACGACGTTCACGCCGTCGGCTGTGCGGGAGCGGATCGACGACACCGTCCGCCCGGCGCTGAAGACCGAGCTGGTCGAGGACGCGGCGCGGGAGAAGGGCCGGAACTACTACGCCGGTACGGCGCTGGGCATCGGCTGCGACGGCGCGGAGCTGGGCGACGGTGGCTTCACCACGTGGACTGCCGACCTGCTCGGCGACGCGAAGGAGCGCTGCCTGATCTCCTGCGTGTCCACCGAGCGGCTGACCGCTATCTCAGCTTGAGCAGCGCCGCGTCGGTCGGCCTGAAGCCGCAGGCCTCGACGTAGAAGGCGGTCAGGTGTGGCTCGTAGTCCACATGCAGCCACTCACACCCGGCGGCCTTCGCCTCCTCAGCCGCAGCAAGCACCAACCGCTTCCCGATGCCTTGCCGACCATGGTCCGGATGTACGGCGGTGTCCAGCACGAACGCATGGGCACCGCCGTCCCAGCACACCTGCACGAAGCCGACCAGCTGCTCGTTGCTGAAGGCCCCCACCCAGGTGAGCGCCCACCGCTCCAGCCGCTCTCGCCACGCCTGCACCTCGACCTCGCCACCGAACGCAACCGCGTGCAGCGTCGACAGCTCCACGTCATCCACCGGAAACCGCACCACGAGCTTCACAGCACTCTCTCCGCCGCAGCCAGGCGAGCGCTCCAGCCCGCGACCTCGTCAGGTGCGGCCGACTTCACGTGAGTCTGCATCCGGTCAGGCTAGGACGGGGCTGTGCTTGCAGTCTTCTGCTTTAGCGGGCCTCGGTGCTGATCAGGATGATGGTGCTGTCCGGGGTGAGTTGGAGGCGGTCGCGGGCGGCACGGAGGCCGGCCAGCGTGGCTGCGCCGCTTGCGCCCGACGAGATGCCGGCCGCGGCCAGGTCATCCACTGCTTGCAGTGCCTCGTCGTCGTCGACTGTGACGGCGTAGTCGAGGCCTGAGCGAAGTACGGGATAGGCGAGGGTCGACGCCGTACCGCAGTTGAGGCCGGCCATGACTGTCTTGCCGGTGGGGACAGTGACAAGCTCACCGGCCAGCAGGCTGGTGGTGACGCAGGAGGCGGAGGCGGGCTCTACGCCCAGCACAGCGGGAGTGGACGAACCGCTGCGGTAGTGGGTGACTGCCGCCTGCGCGATCGACCCCACACCCATCGGCACGACGACCAGGTCGGGCTGTACGTCGATCTCGCGGAACAGGGTCGAGTAGCCGTCCACGATGTGCTGCGGCACCACCTCGTACCCGGGCCAGGCGGAGTCCTGGATCAACAGCCGGCCAGGGTCGTCCGAGTACGACGCTGCCTCGGCGACCGCGGCGTCGTACGTGTCAGGTACGACAGTCACCGTCGCGCCCTCGGACCGGATCGCGTCGATCGCCGCATCGCTCACGACGTCCGGGACGAACACGTGGGACGGCAGCCCGAGCATCGCGGCCCGGCGAGCGACCGCCCGGCCGTGGTTGCCGTCGGTCGCGGTGACGAGCTCCACCGGACCCGCGTGGTCCTGCATCGCCCGGTGGATCGCCCACCACGCGCCCAGCGCCTTGAACGCGGGCAGGCCGAGCCGCTGCGACTCGTCCTTCACCAAGACCTGGCCGACACCCAGCTCAGCGGCCAGCGACGGGACCGGGGTCAGCGGCGTCAGGCGGTACCCGGGCAGGCTCTGGTGGAACGCCAGCACCTCGTCCGGTGGAGGCGCCGTACGCCAGGAGCGTGCGGTCGGGTTGTCGTACCAGCGCACGACCTAGGCGACCAGGCAGAAGGCCTCGGCCGAGCCGGAGTAGGCACGCGGGGACGAGGTGATCCGGCGCGGAGCCGACTGCTCGACCCGGATCGCGGCCGTCTGGAGACGGATCGGCAGCGTGGACCGGACCGCGGTCGCCAGGTCGAACTGCACCTCGGCCAGCAGATCGGTCAGCTCGAGGTCCAGCGCGCGGCAGATCGCGGCCAGGATCTCGGACGACGGCTCCTTGCGGCCGCGCTCGATCTCGGACAGGTAGGGCACCGACACCTGGGCCAGCTCGGCGAGCTCGCGCAGGGTGATCCCCCGCTCACGCCGCAGCCGGCGAAAGACGTTCCCGATCACCTGGCGTAGCAACACGTCTGGCCTCCTCGCCTCCGGATCTCCTGTACCGAGTGTGCCATCCCGGCCAGGTCTGCGGTGGGCAGATCTGCCACGGGCAGATTCCCGGCCGGTTCCGGACGGTCCGGCCGCAGGCTGGACGGCATGAGCGAAACGCCGAACACCCTCGACACCCACATCTACCAGCGGCTGCTCTGGCAGCGGATCCTCGTCCTGGGCGACGAGATCAAGGACGAGAACGCCAACGCCCTGTGCGCACAGCTGATCCTGCTGAACGCCGAGGACCCGAAGGCGGACATCTCGCTCTACATCAACTCCCCCGGCGGCTCGGTGTCGGCCGGGCTGGCGATCTACGACACGATGAACTTCATCTCGAACGACGTGGCGACGTACGCGATGGGCCTGGTCGCGTCGATGGGTCAGGTGCTGCTCACCTGCGGCACGCCGGGCAAGCGGTACGCGCTGCCGCACGCCCGGATCATGATGCACCAGCCGACCGGCGGCATGGGCGGCACGGCCTCCGACATCAAGACCCAGGCCGAGCAGGCGATCAAAGCCCGCGAAGACCTGGCCCGGTTGATCAGCGAACGCACCGGCCAACCCCTCGACCGCATCACCACCGACTTCGACCGAGACCGCTGGTTCACCGCCGAGGCCGCCCAGGACTACGGCATCATCGACCGGGTCCTCACGAGGCCAACCGCAGTACCGGCCTGACGGCCGGCGTGTAGGGGTGGCTGGTCAGGCGCGGGCGAGTGCCTGGAGCAGGTCGGCGGTCAAGTCCTCGGGGTCTTCCAGGCCCAGGCTGAGGCGGAGGAGGGCGTCTCCGGGCTTGGCTTCCTTGGCCACCAGGCGGTGCGTTAGGGCGGCGGGGTGCTGGATGAGGGTGTCTACGCCGCCTAGGGAGACTGCGTGGGTGATGAGCTTCAGCGAGTCGGCTACTCGGGCGGCGGCTTCGTAGCCGCCCGCGACTGTGAAGGCCAGGACGGCGCCGGGGCCTGACTGCTGACGGCCGATCAGTTCGTGGGGGTCGGTGAGACCTGGGTAGTAGACCTTTTCCACAGACGGCTGGGCGGTCAGCCAGTCGGCGAGTTTGGTGGCGGTTGCCTGCTGCGCCCGTACTCGCACTGGCAGCGTCTGCAGTCCCCGGTGCAGTTCGTACGCGGCCAGCGGGTGCAGCAGGCCACCGGTCACGGCCCGGATCTGGCGGAGCCGGGCTGTCCACTCCGCGCCGGCCGCGACGACGCCGCCCATGACGTCGCCGTGGCCGCCGAGGTACTTGGTTGCCGAGTGCAGCACCAGGCTCGCCCCGTGACGAGCCGGCTGCTGCAGGACGGGCGTCGCGAACGTGTTGTCCACAAGCACGGGCACGTCGCCCGCCTGCCGGACCACCGCCGCGATATCCACAAGCTCCACGGTCGGGTTGGCCGGCGTCTCCAGAAGCACCAACCCGGTCTCCGGCCGGATCTCCGCTGCCACCGAATCGGCCGACGTGTAGCTGACCGTCGTACCCAGCAGGCCTGTGGACAACAGGTGGTCTGACCCGCCATACAGCGGCCGTACGGCGACCACGTCCGGGCGGCCGGCGGCGACAGTGGCGAGCAGACAAGCGGTGAGCGCAGCCATCCCGGACCCGAACGCGACCGCCGAGTCGGTGCGCTCGAGCTCCGCGAGCGCCTCCTCGAACCGGGCCACCGTCGGGTTCCACAGCCGCTGGTACACCAGGCTGCCGCCGTCCGGCGCCTTGCCTTGCGTGAGTACGTCGTACGACGTCCCGCCGGCCGTCACCCCGGGCAGCGGATAGGTCGTGGACAGGTCGATCGGCGGCACGTGGACGCCGAGCGCGGTGAGGTCGTCGCGGCCGGCGTGCACCGACCGGGTGTCGAGCTGGGTCATGCGTGCCTCCTCATGTCGCCTGCACTCACTCGGCGACGAGGATGGAATCTTCTGCAGATCTGCCGCAAGAGTTCCGAAGAAAATTCATCCACAGGCTCATCCACACGCTGTGGATTCTGTGGAGGAGTCCTACAGTGGTGCCATGCCGAAGGATCGTCGGACCCCGGGACCGGCCCCGCGCGCGGCTCCCGACGGGCTCGACGACGTCGACCGCGAGCTGGTCCGGCTGCTGGCCGCCGACGGCCGGATGCCGAACAACGCGCTCGCGGAGGCAGCCGGAATCGCCCCGTCGACCTGCCTGATGCGGGTGCGGTCGCTGCGGGAGCGCGGGGTGATCAGGGGCTTCCACGCCGACGTGGACCTGGCGGCGCTCGGACAGCCGCTGCAGGCGCTGGTCGCGGTGCGCATCGGGGCGCACTCCCGCGATGAGATCAACCGCTTCCGGACGAAGGTGCCCGGGCTACCGGGAGTGCTGTCGCTGTTCCACGTCAGCGGCGCGAACGACTACCTGCTGCACGTGTCGGCTGCGTCGCCGGACGCGCTCCGCGAGTTCGTGCTGGACCACCTGACCGCTGACCCAGCCGTAGTACACGCCGAGACGAGCCTCATCTTCGAGCACGTCCGCGGCGGAGCGAGCTAGAGACCCCAGGCGGCGGCCAGCTGCGCGAAGGAGTGCCGGCGCTCGGCGGGGTCGTGGATGTTCGTGGTGATGATCAGTTCGTCGGCGTCCGCGGCCTTCGCGCGGCTCGACAGATCGGCAACGACCTGGTCAGGCGTGCCGACGGAGACCAGCCCGGCCCACTCCTCGACGGCCGCGCGCTCGGCGTCGGACCACGGGTAGGCGGCGGCTTCCTCGGGTGACGGCAGCGGACCCGGCCGGCCGGAGCGCAGGCGCAGCATGGACAGCGCGT
The DNA here is from genome assembly GCF_053592935.1 of Kribbella sp. NPDC002412. NCBI lineage: Bacteria > Bacillati > Actinomycetota > Actinomycetes > Propionibacteriales > Kribbellaceae > Kribbella > Kribbella sp. NPDC002412. The sequence continues at coordinate 13,985 of NZ_JBSFBL010000011.1, read as the reverse complement.
TGGCCTGCGCGAGCTGCTGCGCGCGTTCCTCGGTGTCGGCGACGATCGCGGCCAGCGCGAGGATGACGTGCGGCGTCGACTGGTGGTCGGACGGCTGGAAGTTCTCCCGGTACGACGCGATCACACCGGCCGGATCCAGCGTCCCGAAGTGACCGGCGTACGCGAACCCCGTCCCGAGTGCGGCCGCGGCCTGGCCGCCGTACGTGCTGGAGCCGAGGATCCACACCGGCGGCAGCGGTACGTCGTCGGGTTGCGCGGAGATCGGCGCGAACGGGTGGCCGGCCGGGAAGCCCTCGGCGTACGCGCGAAGCTCGGCGTACTGCTCGGGGAAGTCGTCAGCGCCGAGCGCCTCCCGGCTGCGACGCAGCGCCAGCGCGGTCCGCTGGTCGGTGCCGGGTGCGCGGCCGATGCCGAGGTCGATGCGATCCGGGTGCAGGCCGGCCAGCACGCGGAACGTCTCGGCGACCTTCAGCGGCGAGTGGTTCGGCAGCATGATGCCGCCGGAGCCGACGCGGATGCGCGAGGTGGCCGCGGCGACGGCCGCGATCATCACCTCGGGAGTCGAGCTGGCGACGCTCGGGATGTTGTGATGCTCCGCCAGCCAGTAGCGGTGGTACCCGGCGGCCTCTGCGGCGCGGGCCAGCTCCAGCGTCTCGTGCAGCGCCTGCGACGGCCGCGATCCGGTCGGCACCGGCGAGAGGTCGAGCACGGACAACGGCATCGGTTCGGAGGTCACGTTCAACCACCAACCGCCGCCCGTCGCGAGCTATTCCGGGTACGGCGTTCGTTCGCGAGCATCCCGTAGTGGCCTGGCCCACCAGGCGAGCTGGTCGAGCAGCGACACCGCAGCATGGGGTGTCGTGGGGTCGGCGGGCTCGCCGTCCGCGGTGAAGTCGGTCTCGTGGAAGCCGAGGGTGTCGCGAATCGTGACCGCATGGAGCTCGCCGAACACCAGTCGCAGCTGCTCGGCGGCCCGCAGTCCGCCTGACCGGCCGCCGTACACGACGAAGGCGATCGGCTTGCCGTACCAGGGCCGCCGTACGGCGTCGATCGCGGTCTTGAGGTCACCTGGGTACGCGTGGTTGTACTCCGCGGTGACGATGACTGCTGCGTCGGCCTCGGCGATGCGGGCCGGCAGCTCGGGCAGTGGCACGGCGCTCAGGTCGATCGGGTCGAGCTTGAAGTCGTCGGACTGCTCGACCTGGCGGGCGAACCAATGGGTGACCAGAGTGCCGAAGCGACCGGGGTCGACGGTGCGGGTGAGCAGGGCCAGCCGCAGCGGATGAACGGTCACGGCGTGGACGCTAATACCTCAACACGACTTGAGGTCAAGGTCGAGACGAGGAGCAGTTCAGAAAAGGCGGGATCCGGGATAAACTCATGGATTTGTGGCTGCCACCGGAGGAAATGCAGAAATGTCCTCCAGGAACCAACGGACCGCATTTTATCACAAGGGGTTTGAATTGCCGAATCCGGTTCAGGCCGAGCAGGTTCACCTGACGGCGTTCTACGCTGCGCTCGACGCCGAGCGGGAGCGCGCCGAGGCCCGCAAGCAGGACGAGCAGCTGGTCCACACCCGCAACGCGCAGGCCCTGCACCAGCGCGACGGCCGGATCCGTGAGCTGAACACCCGGCTGGCCCGGCTCAACTCCGCCGAGGAAGGCCTGTACTTCGGCCGCCTGGACGCCGCCGACGGCGAGACCCTGCACATCGGCCGGCTCGGGCTGCACGACGCCGACTACGAACCGTTGCTGGTCGACTGGCGCGCGCCCGCGGCCCGCCCGTTCTACATCGCCACCGCGGTCGCGAACGAGGGCGTCGTACGGCGCCGCCACATCCGGACCCGGCTACGCAAGGTGGTCGACGTCCAGGACGAGCAGCTCGACCTGGACCGGGACGCGCCGGACGCGTCCAAACCCGGCACCGGCGTGATGGGCGAGGCCGTCCTGCTCGCCGCGCTCGAGGCCCGCCGGACCGGCCGGATGGAGTCGATCGTGCAGACGATCCAGGCCGACCAGGACCGGATCATCCGCTCGGAACTGCCCGGAATCCTGGTCGTCCAGGGCGGTCCGGGCACCGGCAAGACCGCGATCGCGCTGCACCGGGCGGCGTATTTGCTTTACACGCACCGTGAGCAGCTGGAAAAGCGCGGAATTCTGGTGGTCGGGCCGAATCCGGCGTTTCTGCGCTTCATCGGCGAGGTGCTGCCGTCGCTCGGTGAGGACGGCGTCCGCCTCGTGACGGTCGCCGAGCTGTACCCGGGCCTGACCGCGACCCGGCCGGAGGTCGCGGAGAGCGCCGAGGTGAAGGGCCGCGCGGTGATGGCCGAGGTGATCGCGAAGGCGGTCGACGACCGGCAGTGGGTGCCGGACCGTCCGATCCACCTCACCGTCGACCGCACCGTGCTGCGGCTCGACCCGCCGTTCTGCGCGGACGCCCGGGCGCGGGCCCGCAGCCGCAACCTCACGCACAACCAGGCGCGGCCGTTCTTCCTGACCGAGGTCGTCGACTTCCTCACGGACCAGTACGCCGACCTGATCGGGGCCGACCCGCTCGGCGGCGAGAACCTGCTCGACGACTACGACCGTCAGGAGCTGCGCAAGGAAGTCCTCGCGGAGCCCACCGTGCAGGCGGTGCTCGACCAACTGTGGCCGCTGCTCAGCCCGCAGAAACTCCTCGAGGACCTGTACGGCGACGAGGACCGGCTGACCCTGGCCGCGCCGCAGCTGAGTGTCCTGGATCGCGAACACCTCCTGCGGTACGGCGATGACTGGAGCCCGTCCGACGTACCACTGCTGGACGAAGCGGCCGAGCTGCTCGGGGACGACGGCCGGGAAGCGGCGAAGGAGAAAGCGGCCCGGGCACGGGCGATCGCTTACGCGCAAGGCTCGCTGGACGTGCTGACCGGTTCGGGGTCGACGGACTTCGACGAGGACGACGACGCGGAGGTGCTGACCGCGAAGGACATCCTGGACGCCGAGATGCTCGCGGAGCGGTACGAGGCGGACGACGACCGGACGCTGGCCGACCGGGCCGGCGCCGACCGGCGGTGGACCTACGGACACGTGATCGTGGACGAGGCGCAGGAGCTGACGCCGATGGCGTGGCGGGCGATCGCGCGGCGGTGCCCGCTTCGCTCGATGACTGTGGTCGGTGACGTCGCGCAGACCGGCGCGATCGGCGGCGGGACGAGTTGGGAGGGCGCGCTCGGGTCGACGTTCGGCGATCGCTGGCGGCTGGCCGAGCTGACCCTCAACTACCGCACGCCCGCCGAGGTGATGGAGCTCGCTGGTGACGTCCTGCGCGAGGTCGACCCGGGGGCGAAGGCGCCGCGCTCGGTCCGGTCGACCGGGGTGCGGCCTTGGCACGCGGACATCGCGCCCGCCGACCAGGCGGCGTACGTGCAGAAGGTCGCGGCCGAGGAGACGCAGCACGGGCAGGTCGGTGTCATCACGTCCCGCAACCGCCTCGAGTTCGTGCAGGAGGCGGTCGCTCACCTCAACGACGTGACGGTGCTGAGCGCGGCCGGCGCCAAGGGCCTCGAGTTCGACTCGGTCCTGGTCGTCGACCCCGACGGCATCCTGATCGAGTCACCACGCGGCTTGCGCGACCTGTACGTCGCCCTGACCCGCTGCACCCAACGCCTCGGCGTAGTCGGCCCCCTCCCCGAAGTACTCCAGCCCTCCACCGCCTGGGACGACCGCCGTTAGTGGTCGGCGCAGCACTTTTGTTGGTGTTGGAGTTCGAAGGGGATGAGGAGGTTGCCGGCGGCGGGTTGTAGCTGGAGGACCAGGCGGCCGGCGCGGCGGAGGGGGCGGAGGAAGTCTCGGGTGTCGACGAGTGCGTCGTCGGTGATCGGGATGCCGCCGACGGCTTCGAGGTCGTCGATGCCGCAGCGGGTGCGGAGCTCGGCGGCGGGCAGGACGCCGTGGGCCTGTTCGTGGCCGGGCCAGCGGACCGCGCGTCCCGCCGTACCGAGGGCTGCTTCCACGGCGGCGCGGTAGGCGCCGCGGACGAGGTGGCTCGGGCCGGCCAGCTCCGGCTCGGACGCGCCCGGCCGGGTGATCGCGAGCCCGGCGTGCTGAGTGGCGAAGTGGCCGCGGACGGCGTCGGCCAGGTCCGCGGTGCTCATCAGCGACACCGCGACGTGCGGGCGGTCGCCGCCTGCCACCAAATGGGTGCAGGCGACGACCGGCTGGTGCACGGCGTCGAGCAGGTCGTACAGCAGGTGGTCGGCCGTGGCCGTGTCCCGGCTGTCCGCGTCGATCGCGATGATCATGTCGGTTACTTCGGCAGGACCCAGATCGGGTTCGTGTAGAACCACAGGTCGACCCACGGGTCCGCGTCGCCGACCACGTCGAGCTGCGGCCCGGCCGGGTCGACTGCCGCGCCGAGGTACCCGGCCTGGCTGCGGTTCCCGTCGGTGCCGCGGACGCGGACGTAGTACGGCGCCTCCGCCTTGCCCAGCGGGTAGACGAGCTCGAACGTGCCGCGCCGGCCCGAGGTGTCCCACTGCCGGACCACCTTCGTGCTCGGCGTGGTGAAGGTGTCGCGGTCGGAGACGGTTCCGGTCACCGCGCCCTGGATCACGTCGACCCGGTTGAGGGTCGGCACGAAGGTCGCCCAGTTCGGCATCGTCTGCGCGGTGATCCGGACGACGAGCTCGAGAGCCCGGCCCTTGCGCGTGATCAGGGCGCCGCCGAGCGGTTCGCCGTACCGCTTGCCGACCTCACGGACCTCGACCTCGACGCCCTTGACCAGTGCGCCGTGGTCGACCCAGACGCGGCCGTTGCGCAGGCCCTCCATCACCGCGAGGTAGTCGCGCCGGTCCGCGCCGACGTGCGTGCGGCTGTAGAAGCCGGGCCAGAAGTCGCCTGCGGTCGAGTTGACCGTGTTGCCGTAGACAGGGTCCATGTAGCGGCCGTCCCGGTCGAACTGCGCCTGGCTCGAGCCGTCCGGGCGACGGGCGGTCTCGTTCCAGTTCACGTGCGAGTCGGAGTTCGCGCTGATCCACCACGGCTTGCCCTCGGCGAGCAGGCTGTCCCACAGGCCGCCGACGGTCGCCGTCATCCAGTCGAAACCGCCCCAGGTGCGGTAGCTCTCGGCCGGGTAACCGGAGAACGAGTTCGCGTTCGGCGAGTTGCCGTAGAAGCCGCGTGCGTTCGCGGCGCCGATCCCGGCCGGCAGACCGGCCGCCTGGTGACCCGGCGCGCCTTCGAAGCCGACCGCGATCCGCGGGTCGGCGTCGCGCCAGTTGCGGATCTCATGCGGGCTGTCGATGCCGTTGCGAGCCGGGTGGTTGGCCAGGAACAACGCGTCCGCGACCCGGCGGCGGTCGACCTGCTGACCCAGCCACTGGATGCCGGACACCGCGAGCGCCTCGTTGGCGGGTGTGTTCGCGCCGGCTCCCTTCACGCTGCCGTCGTAGCTGTTCTCGAACTGCTTCAGTACGTCGACCTCACGGCTGCCCGGCGCCACGAAGACGGTGCCGTGCTCGGCGGCCGGGATGTTCCACTCCAGGCCCTGGAAGATCAGCGTGTTGCGCAGCTCCGACCGGGCCGCCTTGATCTGCGGGTTGACCAGGTCGACGCCGATCCGGGCGTGCGTCGCGCCGCCGTGGTCGGTGATGACCAGCCAGTCCAAGCCGTAGGCCGCCGCGTGCCGCGCCTGGTCGATCACCCGGTACATGCCGTCGGAGCTCAGCTGCGTGTGGATGTGGTGGTCGCCGGCCAGCCAGACGTTGGGACGGCTGCCCGGTTTGAAGATCCAGCCGTCCTTGGGCGCGGCGGCCGCGGCAGCCTGCACTCCGGTGACGGCGAGGGCGGCCGTACCTCCGAGGATGCCTGCCGACCGCAGCAGGGCCCGCCGGGACACCTCGCTCGGCGACAGGTCGCTGTCCGGCACCGACTCGTCGAGCGCCGCCAGCGTGGCCGCGTCCAGCTCGGTGTTCGGGTGGTGGTGGTGATGCCCGTGACCGTGGTCGTGGTCATGACCGTGGTCGTGGTCATGCGAGTGCGGGTGGCTGTGGTCGTGCGCGTGCCCCATCGTGCAGTCCTCTCGGATGGCGGAATCCCGCGCGATCATCGCCCTTTCCCATGACCACCAGATGTTGTCCCGGTGAACGCCTACCGATGGACAACCCGCCGCCGGACCACTTCAATGGCCCGGGATGAGAACTCGCTGGGCGACGTTCCGACGGGCCGCGACCACCGCTGTCACGGTCGGTGGTCTGCTCGCGCTGCCTGCGTGCAGCGATTCTCCGCCGGACGCGCCGGCGGTGCGGGCGAGCAGGCCGTCGGCGCAGCCGCCCAGCCGGTCGCCGTCACCCTTGCCCGCGGCAACGTACGTGTTCCCCATCCGCGGCTGCGAAGCCTCTGCGTCACAGAGTCATCATGACTATCCGGCGTCGGACATCTTCGCGAAGACCGGCTGCAAGTTCGTCGCGCCGGTGGACGGTCAGGTGGACGAGGTGACCGCAGTCGACCGGTGGGACCCGGAGACCAACGTCGGCCGGGACCGCGGTGGGTTGTCGGTGTCCGTGGTGGGGGTCGACGGCGTGCGGTACTACGGTTCACACCTGTCTGCGATCGGTGCCGGCATCAAGCCAGGATTGCGGGTCCGCGCCGGCCAGTTGCTCGGCTCGATCGGCAACACCGGGAGCGCCCGGGTCACCCCGCCCCACCTGCACTTCGGAATCAGCTGGCCGACCCCACCCGGCCGCTGGTGGATCCGCCGCGGCTCCGTCCCACCCCAGCCCTACCTGAACGCGTGGCGCGAAGGCCGCCAATTGTCCCCTGTCGCGGCGGTAGCCAAGGCCCGCCGAGCTTACGGTTCCGACCGCGGCTGTCGCTCCTACTGCTAGTCGACGGCCTCGAAGAGCGGCACGTCGTCGTCAGGAAGAGTGATCTCGACGCGGTCCAGGTGGCCTTGGTACGGGAAGGTGCCGGTGTACTCGGTCGACGCCGGGGACGCGCCGTCGTGGCCGATGTCGAGGCCTTCCCAGCCGTGGAAGTTCGGCAGCACGGCGTCGAGCTTGCCGGAGGCAACTTCTTTGGCGTCGACCAGGAGCCGCACGGAGGCGGTGCAGTCGCCGGTCTTCTCCACGTCCACCGCGAGCTCCGTCGTACCCACGGGAATCGGCGCATCGGACCGGAAGACGGTGTGCTTGCCGAGGTAGTTGTGGTCGAAGACCAGCCGGTCGTCCTTGACGAACAACGAGAACCCGGTGGCCACGCCACCGAGCGCCACCAGCACGCCGTCACCGTCCGAGTCAGTGCGTTCGACGAAGGCGGTCATCCGGTGCGAACGGTTCATCGTCGGCGGGCACGCGGCCGCCGGCAGGTGCGGCATCCCGCGGTAGTAGACAAACGTGCGGCGGGCACGGATCGATCCCGGCCTGGCCACCTTGGCCCGGACAGCGAATCCGCGGTCGTCGAGCGGCAACACGTCGTACTTGCCCGCCTCCGCCCAGAACCGCTGCTGCAGCTCCGCCAGCTTCTCCGGGTAGCGGGAAGCGACGTCGTCACACTCCGACCAGTCGGTCGTGGTGTCGTACAGCTCCCAGCGGTCCTCGGCGTAGTCCGTCCCCCGCTGGTGAAAGGCGACGGCCTTCCAGCCGTCGTGCCAGATCGCCCGGTGGCCGAACATCTCGAAATACTGCGTGCGATGCGTGGTCGGCGCCTCGGCGTCGTCGAACGTGTAGGTCAGCGGCGTCCCGTGCAGCGGGAGCTGAGGCACCCCTCGGTACGTCGCGGGCGCCTCGACGCCGACGAGGTCGAGCACGGTCGGGGTGATGTCGATGACGTGGTGGAACTGGGACCGGATCGCTCCCGAGTCGGCGATCCGCCCCGGGTACCGCACGACCAGGGGCACGCGTACCCCGCCCTCGTGCGTGTTCTGCTTGTAGCGCCGGAACGGGGTGTTGCCCGCCTGCGCCCAGCCCCACGGGTAGTTCGAGTGCCCGCGCGGTCCGCCGATTTCGTCCAGGTGCTCGAGGTTCCAGGCGAAGTCCGGCTCGATGCCGTTCTGGAACGCGGCCGGGTTGAGCGAGCCGCGCTTGCCGCCCTCCTGGCTCGCGCCGTTGTCGGACATCACCACGATCATCGTGTTGTCCAGCCGGCCCAGCGCCGCCAGCGCGTCGACGAACCGGCGCAGCTCGGCGTCGGTGTGGTCGAGCATGGCGGCGTACGCCTCTTGCAGGCGGGCGAACAGCCGGCGCTCGTCGTCGGTGAGCTCCGCCCACGGCTCGACGCCGTCGTTGCGCGGGGACAGTTGCGTGTCGGGCGGGATGACGCCGAGCTCCTTCTGCCGGGCGATCCGGCGGTCCCGGATGACGTCCCAGCCCTCGTCGTACCGGCCGCGGTACTTGTCGAGGTACTGCTGCGGAGCCTGGTGAGGTGCGTGCGCGGCGGCGAAGGCGAGATGCAGAAAGAACGGCTTCTCCGGCGTCGTCGAGGTCTGCGCCCGGACGAACGCGATTGCCTGATCGACCAGGTCGGTGGTCAGGTGGTAGCCGTCCTCGGGCCGCGCCGGCGCTTCGATCGCGTGGTTGTCCGCGTAGAGCTCGGGGTAGAAGCAGTCGGTCTCGGCCTCGAGAAAGCCGTAGTACCGCTCGAAGCCGCGGCCGAGCGGCCACTGGTCGTACGGACCGGACGCGGTGGTGTGCTCGGTCGGCGCGAGGTGCCACTTCCCGACGCACATCGTGTTGTAGCCGGCGTCGACCAGCAGCTCGGCCACGGTCGCGGCCGCCTTCGTGACCTGACCGCGCCCGTTCGGGTAGCCGGTGTCGAGGTTGGACAGCAGGCGCATGCCGACGGAGTGGTGGTTCCGCCCGGTCAGCAGCGACGCCCGGGTCGGCGAGCACAACGGCGTCGCGTGGAAGTTCACGTACCGCAGCCCGTCGGCGGCGAGCCCGTCGATCGTCGGGGTGTCGATCTCCGACCCGAAGCAGCCGAGGTCGGCGAACCCGACGTCGTCGAGGACCACGTAGACCACGTTCGGCGCCGAGGCTCCCGGCGTCGGGACGGGCGCCCAGTGCGGCACCGAGTCCAGGTGGGTGAGGCCGATCCGCCCCTCGAACCGCCGGCTCTCGTCCATGACCCTCCTGCGCTCGCCCGGAGTGCACTGGTCGGACCAGTGCACCTAGTTGTTGCCCAGGATTTCCCCGCCGAATGCCGGTGTCAAGAGCCGCCGGGTGTCCGCGAGATGTCACGGCCCGACGATCTGGCGGATCTCCGACTCGCCTTCCCAGCCCGGCCAGGTACGGCGATGCAGGTCCATGAACCGCTCGGTCCAGTGGATGACCTCGGCCCGGGTCGCGACGTCGTACACCGCGTAGGCGCCGAGCGGGGTCGGGTCCTCGAAGGGACCGTCGGTGACGGTCAGGTGGCCGGCGTGCACTCCGACTCGGGTCGCGGTCGCGATCGGCAGCAGCCCCGCGGTGTCGACGAGGACCCCGCTGCGGACGGCCTCGGCGCCGAGGGCGGCGATGCCTTCGTGCAGCGCGGGTGGCGGGAAGCCGTGCGACTCCGACGTACGCAGCAAGGCGATGAATCGCATCAGCGGGCCTGGCCCTCGCGCAGCATGCCGATCGACTTCTCGATCCGCCGTGCCTTGGTCTCCTCGGTCTTGGCGCCGGTCACCTGCAGCACGTGCCACTGCTGCTTGCTGTAGCTCAGCGTCTGCCAGAACTCCTGCGCCTTCGCGTCCCCGGCCAGCGCCGCGGCAAACTCCTCGGGTACGTCGACCTCGCGCGGAGCCGTGTCGAGCACCACGTCGACCTCGAGCACGTCCCCCGCCGCGACCCCGGCAGCGGTACGGCGTTCCCCGCTGACGCCGAGCAGGTACCGCCCACCCATCCGGGCGATCGAGGTCCGGAAGGTGAACCCGTTGACGGTCACGCTGACCTTCGGGTGCGCGCCGCCGCCGAGCGCCTCGACGATCTCGGCGGGAACCTCGAACCCGGCCGCGGTCTTCCCGGTGCCCTCGAGCTCGGCCGTGAACTTCATCGCAGACTCCCCTCCGCGCGAGCGCGCAGCATCAGCAAGGTGATCCAGGTCCAGCCCAGAATGACAGCGACGGTGAAACCGAGGTTGACGGCCGCGGTGCCGGCCCCGGCGCCGAGACCGGCCAGGCCGAGGAAGTAGACGATGCCGGTGATCAGCGAGAACCGCGACCAGCCGGCCGACCGGTGCCGCCCGAACCACCGGCTGAGCACGAAGCAGGCGACGATCAGCCCGATGAACCCGATCATCCCGGCGATGACGTGCCCGGCCCCGTGCCAGCTCACCGTCTCCGGCATCGCGTCCGGTGTCCCCGGCGGGAACCCGAGCGCCGGATCGGCCCGCATGAACCCGGCCGCGGCCACGCCGGCGCCGTACACGAGCAGGCCGCCGACGCCCCAGCGCGACCGCTCGCCTGGAGCGAAGGACTTGGCGAGCCCGATCGCGCCGAGCACGGTCAGCAGTCCGGTGCCGACCATCATCACCGAGTGGACCCAGCCGCCGGTCCCGTTGGCGAGCAGGCTGAGCGAGTGTTTGCGGATGTCGAACCCGTCGCGGACGATCGCCTCGACGGTCCCGATCCCGACGTACAGAGGGCCGGCGAGTGCCCCGGCCAGCAGGAGAGGTCGTTTCATGGCTTCAGCGTCGAGCGAAGGCCTTCAGAAAACCTTCGGGAGTCCTAGGCTGAGGCGCATGCGATTCGGGGTGTTGGGGCCGGTGACGGCCTGGACCGATGACGGCCAGGCGGTGCGGATCCCGGACCGGAAGGTGCGGGGACTGCTGGCTGACCTGCTGCTGCACGCAGGGCGGCCGGTCGCGGCGGCGGCGATCATCGATGATCTGTGGGGCGACGAGCTCCCGGCCAACCCGACCGCGACGCTCCAGACCCGGGTCTCCCAACTGCGCAAGGCCCTGGACGACGCCGAGCCCGGGGCACGCGACCTGGTGCGGACGACGCCCGCCGGCTACCTCATCACGGTCGCGGCCGAGGCTGTGGATTCCGGCCGGTTCCGCGCGCTGGCGGCCCGGGCCCGGCAGACCGGCAACGCCCGGATGCGTGCCGCCACTCTGGCCGATGCGCTCACGCTCTGGCGCGGTCCGGCGTACGCCGATGTCGCGCAGGACGCGTTTGCCCGGGCGACGATCGACCGGCTCGACGAGGAGCGGCTGGCCGTTCAGGAGGCGTACGCCGAGGCCCGCCTGGTGCTCGGTGAGTACGACGAACTCGTCGCCGAGCTGGCCGAGCTCGTGGCCCGGAACCCGTTGCGTCAGCGGCTGCGCGCCGTACAGATGAAGGCGTTGCATCAGTCCGGCCGGCAGGCCGAGGCGTTGGAGAGCTACACCGACCTGCGGAACCGGTTGGCCGACGAGCTCGGGCTCGATCCCGGCCCGGAGCTGGTCGCGCTGCATCAGGAGATCCTGATCGAGCCGCCGACCGTCCGCGAGCCGTTGAAGACCAACCTGCCGGCCGAGGTCGAGCTGATCGGCCGCGATGCAGCTGTGGACGAGGTGGCGGAGCGCCTTGCCTCGGCCCGGCTGGTGACGCTGACCGGTGCGGGTGGGGTCGGCAAGACGAGCCTTGCACTCGCGGCAGCCCGCCGAAGCGGGGACGAAGCCTGGTTGGCCGAGCTCGCCGCACTCGACGCCGGCGCGACGGCCGACGAGGTGTCGGCGTTGATCGAGGCAACGACCGGATTGCTTGTCCTCGACAACTGCGAGCACGTGATCGAGGCCGCCGCGGACGTGGCTGCCCGGCTGCTGCGCGAGTCACCCGAGCTGCGGATCCTCGCGACCAGCCGCGAGCCGCTTGCAGTCGCGGGAGAGCATCGCTGGCCGGTTCCACCGCTGGGCCTCCCCTCCGCTGACACGGACGCGGCCGCCAGCCCGGCCGTCCAGCTCTTCGTCGCGCGTGCTGCCGCGGCGGATCCGCGCTTCACCCTGACCGCCGACAACACCGCGGCAGTGGTCGCGCTCTGCCGTCGGCTCGACGGGCTCCCGCTCGCGCTCGAGCTGGCCGCGAGCCGGGTGGCGGCGATGGATGTGCGCGACCTGGTCGACCGGTTCGACGACCGCTACCGCGGGCGCGGTCTACCCGATCGGCAGCAGACGTTGTCGGCGATGGTCGATTGGAGCTGGGACCTGCTCGGCGAACCCGAGCGGGCGGTGCTGCGCCGGCTGGCACCGCATCCCGGCGGGTGCACGCTGGCCGCGGCTGAGGCGGTGTGTGCGGGCGATGACGTACCGGTCGCCGAGGTGGCCGAGCTACTCAGCCGGTTGGTCGACCGCTCGCTCGTCGTCCGCGTGGATGGGACGTCCGGTTCGCGGTATCGCCTGCTGGAGACGGTCCGCGCGTTCTGCCTGCAGCGGCTGGAGGAAGCCGGGGAGCTCGAGACCACGCGACGCCGGTACGAGCGGTACTTCGAAGGCCTCGCGCGGCACACCGAGCCCCGGCTGTACGGGCACAGCGAGCTGTTCGCATACCTCGGCGGCCTGTACGGCGACGCCCCGACGCCGACCGCTACCCCGGCCACGATGTTGCCGCGGACAACGACCGTGACCTCGGCCGACGGGACCCCGATCGTGCTCGAGACGTACGGCGCGGGCGAGACGGCGATCGTGCTCGTCGGCGGCGCGCTGAACGACCGGCGGACCTTCGTCCCGCTCGCCAAACGGCTGGCCGGCAAGTTCACCGTGGTGACCTACGACCGGCGTGGCCGGGGCGACAGCGGCGAGGTGCTGCCGTGGGCGGTCGAGCGGGAGTTCGAGGACCTGGCCGCGGTCGTGGACGCGGCCGGCGGTTCGGCGTACGCACTCGGGGTCTCGTCCGGCGCAGTGCTCGCGGCCGAGGCGGCGGTGTACGGCGTGCCGATCCTCGGGCTGCTGCTGATCGAGCCGCCGTTCATCATCGACGACACCCGGCCGCGACTCGCGGCGGACTTCGCGGACCGGCTGCAAGAACTGGTCAGGCAGGACCGGTACGGCGACGCGACCGAGCTGTTCCTGGTCCAGGCCGTCGAGATGCCGGCCGAGGTGCTCGCGCCGATGCGGTCCGCCCCGCTGTGGAAGGACCTGGAGGCGCTGGCGCCGACGCTGGCGTACGACGTCCTGGTGATGGGCGACTTCACCATCCCGGACCACTGGGCGACCGCGATCACCGTGCCCACGCTGGTGATCGACGGCGGCGAGAGCCGGGACTGGCGCCGGAACACCGCGCAGGTCGTGGCCGACCTGCTCCCGGACGGGCGGCGGCTGACCATGGACGGGCATCCGCACGACGTCGAGCCGGACGTGCTCGGGCCGATCGTCGAGGACTTCGTCGACCGGACCATGTCGAGCCGGCTCGCCTAGTTCCGACGTACCTGGTGCGTGAGCTGATCGGCAGCTCTCTCGCAGATAGGCACAGTTATGCAGCCCGTTCTGAACAGCATGTTGCTCGGCAGCGCCGACCCGGAGCGGTTGAAGGCGTGGTACCGCGACGGCTTCCACGCCGAGGTGGACGGCTACGGCAACCTGAACCTCGGCGGCTTCGGCCTGGTGATCGAGCACCGCGACGACGTCGCCGCGAAGACCGCCGAGCCCGGCCGGTGCATCGTGAACTTCGCCGTCGACGACATCGAGGCCGCGGCCGCGCACCTGCGCAGCCTCGACGTCGAGTGGCTGGTGCACCCGGAGGACCGTGGGGTCGGGTGGTTCGCCACCGTGGTCGACCCGGACGGCAACTACGTCCAGCTGATCCAGATGAAGCCGGAGTACTTCGCCGGGCTCTGAGCAAAGAAACGTCCGCACCGGCCTTGGGGAACCGGTGCGGACGGGGTCTTCTGTTCCAGGGTCTTGCAATCAGGCGCATTCAGGGGAGAAAGGGCGGCAAGCGGGGGGCAGAGCGCCAACGCCCGCTTGCCGCCAACGACACCTTTGGTGATCGAGGTGACCCGCGCTGGCCTGGCGCGCTGTCTACTGGGGCTTTCTTGCGTTGTTCGGCGTGGG